>NZ_JASBQZ010000079.1:0-7368 GCF_029960685.1 Pseudomonas sp. AL10 | reverse complement strand
AGAGCGGAACCCTAAGCGGCCGTTACCGCAGCAATGGATATGTACACAATCCAACCGTGTTGACTGCCAGCCCGCCTTCGCGAGCAAGCCCGCTCCCACAGTTGGATCGTGGGGTATCAGGTAGATAGGCGTCGGCTGGTAGGCCGTCATCGCAGGCAAGCCAGCTCCCACATTAATTCCAGTATCAGCCCTTCCAGACCTGCGGGTTCACCAGGTCCTGCGGGCGTTGACCCAGCAGCGCGCTGCGCAGGTTGTCCAATGCGCGATTGGCCATGGCTTCGCGGGTTTCACCGGTGGCCGAACCAATATGCGGCAGGGTCACGGCATTGCTCAACTGGAACAGCGGCGATTCAGCCAGCGGTTCCTTTTCATACACATCCAGCCCGGCACCACGAATGCGTTGGGTTTGCAGGGCTTCGACCAGCGCCGGTTCATCCACCACCGGCCCACGGGAGATATTGATCAGGATCGCGCTGGGCTTCATCAACGCCAGCTCCCGGGTGCTGATCAGGTGACGGGTCTTGTCGCTCAACGGCACCACCAGGCAAACGAAATCCGCCTCGGCCAGCAGCTGATCCAGGCTGCAAAACTGCGCGCCCAGTTCTTGCTCCAGCGCGGTCTTGCGGCTGTTGCCGCTGTAAAGGATCGGCATATTGAAGCCCAGGCGCCCACGCCGGGCCACGGCTGCGCCAATATTGCCCATGCCGACAATGCCCAGGGTCTTGCCGTGCACATCGCAACCAAACAGCGGCGCGCCCACGCTGGCTTTCCATTGGCCGGCCTTGGTCCAGGCATCCAATTCGGCCACGCGCCGTGCGCTGCTCATCAGCAACGCAAAGGCCAGGTCGGCAGTGCTTTCGGTGAGTACATCGGGGGTGTTGGTGAGCATGATCCCGCGCTCGTTGAAGTACGGCACGTCGTAGTTGTCGTAGCCTACCGACACGCTGGACACCACCTCCAGCTTGCTCGCGCTTTCAAGCTGCTCGCGGCCCAGCTTGCGGCCCACGCCGATCAAACCATGGGCATGGGGCAGGGCTTCGTTGAACTGTGCGTTGATGTCACCCAGCTTGGGGTTGGGCGCGATTACCTCGAAATCCTGTTGCAGGCGTTCGATCATCGGTGGGGTGATACGGCTGAAGGCCAGGACAGTCTTTTTCATGGCAGGCGGGCTCATCGACTACGGAAGAATGCTGAGCACGCTAACATTTATCCCCTCAGCACAAAACCTGTAGGAGCGAGCTTGCTCGCGAAAAACGTCAACGATAACGCGTTGATCCAGATTGAATGCGTTGCCCTCAGGTTTTTCGCGAGCAAGCTCGCTCCTACAGGGGTTGTTAGGTCGCCATCCGCACGCCACCCACAGCACCGCTCAACTCATATGCCACCAACTCCGCCTGGTGCGCCGCCAGAATCTCCGGCAACGAACCGCGCAGGTATTCCACCCACGTCTTGATCTTCGCATCCAGGTATTGGCGCGAGGGGTAGATGGCGTACAGGTTCAGCTCCTGGGAGCGGTAGGTCGGCATCACCCGTACCAGTGTGCCGTTGCGCAGCCCTTCGATGGCGGCGTACACCGGCAGCAGGCCGACGCCCATGCCGCTGGTGATCGCGGTTTTCATTGCGTCGGCCGAGTTCACCAGGAACGGCGAGCTGTTGATCGCCACGCTTTCCTGGCCTTCAGGGCCGTTGAAGGTCCATTTGTCCAGCTGGACCACCGGGCTGACCAGGCGCAGGCACGCGTGGTTGAGCAAGTCCTGGGGGCGTTGCGCGCAGCCCTTGGCCTTGACGTAGTCCGGCGAGGCGCAGGCGATGCTATAGGTGATGCCCAGGCGCTGGGACACGAAACCTGAGTCTGGCAGTTCGCTGGCCAGCACGATGGACACGTCGTAGCCCTCGTCGAGCAGGTCCGGCACGCGGTTGGCCAGGGTCAGGTCGAAGGTCACGTCGGGATGGGTGCGGCGGTAGCGGGCAATCGCATCAATGACGAAATGCTGGCCGATGCCGGTCATGGTGTGCACTTTCAACTGCCCGGCCGGGCGCGCGTGGGCGTCGCTGGCTTCGGCCTCGGCTTCCTCGACGTAGGCGAGGATCTGCTCGCAGCGCAGCAAATAGCGTTTGCCGGCTTCGGTCAGCGCGATGCGCCGGGTGGTGCGGTTGAGCAAGCGGGTTTGCAGGTGGGCCTCAAGGTTGGAGACCGCGCGCGAGACGTTGGCCGTGGTGGTGTCCAGTTGCACGGCGGCGGCGGTGAAGCTGCCGGCTTCGGCCACACAACTGAAGGCGCGCATGTTTTGCAAAGTGTCCATGGAGTGTTCTCAAGGGAGATAGCAAATTGTGACAGAAAGTTACGCTTTGAGTGATCCCTACCAACGGATTATCGCCTGAACGGTAACAAAGATTCACAGGAATACCAGCTTATCGTCCTCCCTGGCGCCGCCTAGAATTGCGCCACCTCTTGCGCAACACCCTCTCAGGAATTCGCTTGCCGTGCCGCGTCGCATCAGCAGAGAGCTGAAGACTCTCAGTGTTTGGGCTTTAACGTCAGTCATCAGCGGTTGCATCGGAACCGGAGGAATCGCCCCCCAAGGCCAGGCGATCAACGCCAATACCCTGGCCACCGATGTCGCGATCCAGAGCGCCGCCCGCGACGCCCACTGGCCCACCGCCCAATGGTGGCAGGCCTACGGCGACCCGCAGCTCAACCGTTGGGTCGAGCTCGCCACCCATAACAGCCCCAGCCTGGCCGTGGCCGCCGCCCGTGTGCGCCAAGCCCGGGCGCTGGCCGGGGTGGCCGAGTCGGCCGAGTCGCTGCAGATCAACAGCGACACCACCCTCAAGCGCCACAACTGGCCGAAGGATCAGTTCTACGGCCCCGGCGAATTGAGCGGCGCCAACACCTGGGACAACAATTCGTCCCTGGGCCTGAGCTACGCCCTCGACCTGTGGGGCCGGGAAAGCAACACGACCGAACGCGCCGTCGACCTGGCGCACATGAGTGCCGCCGAAGCGCGCCTGGCCCAGCTCGAACTGCAAAACAACGTAGTGCGCGCCTATATCCAGCTGTCGTTGCAGTACGCCAACCGTGACATCGCGGCCGCTACCCTGGCCCAGCAACAGCAGATCCTGGACCTGGCCAACAAACGCCTGGCCGCCGGGATCGGCACTCACTTTGACGTCAGCCAGGCCGAAACCCCGCTGCCGGAGACCCATCGCCAACTGGATGCCCTGGACGAGGAAATCGCCCTGAGCCGCAACCAATTGGCGGCGTTGGCCGGCAAAGGCCCGGGGGAGGGCGCGCAGTTGCAGCGCCCGACCCTGGCCCTCGCCGCGCCGTTGAAATTACCCTCCAGCCTGCCCGCGCAGTTGCTCGGCCAACGCCCGGACGTGGTTGCCAGTCGCTGGCAGGTTGCGGCCCAGGCACGGGGCATCGATGTAGCCCACGCCGGGTTCTACCCCAACGTCGACCTGGTCGGCAGCCTCGGGTACATGGCCACTGGCGGCGGCATGCTGGAATTTCTGGCCGGCAAGAAATTCAACTACAACGTCGGCCCGGCGATTACCTTGCCGATCTTCGATGGCGGCCGTCTGCGTGCGCAATTGGGTGAAGCCAGTGCCGGCTATGACATCGCGGTGGCCCAGTACAACCAGACCCTGGTCAATGCGCTCAAGGGCATCAGCGACCAGTTGATCCGTCGCGAGTCCATGGACAAGCAATCGGCCTTCGCCGCGCAGTCAGTGGCCTCGGCGCAGAAAACCTACGACATCGCCATGATCGCCTATCAGCGTGGCCTCACTGACTACCTCAACGTGCTCAACGCCCAAACCTTGTTGTTTCGCCAGCAGCAGATCGAACAACAGGTGCAGGCGGCGCGCTTGAGCGCCCATGCGGAATTGGTGACCGCCCTGGGCGGCGGCCTCGGCGCTGGCGACGATGTGCCCACGGCTGCCAAGACACGCCCAAGCAAGACCCCGGCGGCGCTCGCCGTGTTTGATCACTGAGTAGGCCTTAATGACTCCCTTGCCTGCACCGCTGCGCTGGCTGCATTCCCTTGAGTGGCGCCGTGGTTTCTTCGACTGGGCACGCAGCGATGGCGTGACCTGGGTGTATATCTTCAAAGTGCTGGTCGCCGCATTCCTGACGCTGTGGCTGGCCATGCGCCTGGAACTGCCGCAACCGCGCACGGCGATGATCACCGTATTTATCGTGATGCAGCCCCAGAGCGGCCAGGTGTTCGCCAAGAGTTTCTACCGTTTCCTCGGGACTTTGGCAGGCTCGGCGGTGATGGTGCTGTTGATCGCCTTGTTTGCGCAGAACACCGAACTGTTCCTCGGTGCGCTGGCGATCTGGGTGGGCATTTGCACCGCTGGCGCCACACGCAATCGCAACTTTCGCGCCTATGGGTTTGTGCTCGCCGGCTACACCGCGGCGATGGTCGGCCTGCCGGCCCTGGCCCACCCGGACGGCGCCTTCATGGCGGCGGTGTGGCGGGTGTTGGAAATTTCCCTGGGGATACTGTGCTCGACGCTGGTCAGCGCCGCCATCCTGCCGCAGACCTCCAGCGCCGCCATGCGCAACGCGTTGTACCAGCGCTTTGGTGTGTTCGCGCTGTTTGTGACGGACGGCCTGCGCGGGCGCAGCCAGCGCGAAGGGTTCGAGGCCAGTAACGTGCGCTTTATCGCCGAAGCCGTGGGCCTGGAAGGGCTGCGCAGCGTCACCGTATTCGAAGACCCGCACATGCGTCGACGCAATGGGCGGCTCAGTCGCCTCAACAGCGAATTCATGAGCATCACCACACGCTTCAACGCCTTGCACCAGTTGCTGGAACGCTTGCGCGCCGATGAGGCCGACCATGTGGTGGCAGCGATCAAACCCGGCCTGCAAGACCTGGCCGAAGTGCTCGACAGCTTCTCTGGCCGCGCCCTCACCAGCCCCGATGCCGCGCGCCTGGTCAACCAACTGAGCGCCTACAAGGATGGCCTGCCCGCCAAGGTGCGCAGCCTGCGGGCGAGCTTTCAGGAGGACAACCCGACGGACGCCGAGCAGTTGGATTTCCACACCGCCTACGAGCTGCTGTATCGCTTCGTCGACGACCTGCACAACTACGCGCAAACCCACGCGTCCCTGGCCGAGCATCGCCATGCGCGGGAGGATTGGCACGAAACCTACACGCCAAAGACCAACTGGTTGGCCTGTGCCGCTGCCGGTGTGCGCGCCTCGTTTATCCTGGTTGTGCTGGGCAGTTACTGGGTGGCCACGGCCTGGCCCAGCGGCGCCACCATGACCCTGATCGCGGCGGCCACGGTGGGCTTGTCCGCCGCCACGCCCAACCCCAAGCGCATGGCGTTCCAGATGGCCTGCGGCACCTTGATCGGCGCCTTGGTCGGCTTTGTCGAAATGTTCTTCGTGTTCCCCTGGATCGATGGCTTCCCGTTGCTGTGCGTGATGCTCGCGCCGGTGATCATCTTCGGTGCCTTTCTGTCTTCACGCCCCCGATACGCCGGTGTGGGCGTGGGCCTGCTGATCTTCTTCAGCACCGGCTCGGTGCCGGACAACCTCACGGTCTACAACCCCTACACCTTTATCAACGACTACATTGCCATGGTCATCGGCATGCTGGTGTGCGCGGCGGCGGGGGCGATCATTCTGCCGCCCAATAGCCGCTGGTTGTGGCGCCGCCTGGAACAAGACCTGCGTGAGCAAGTGGTGTATGCCATCAGCGGCAAGCTCAAGGGCCTGGCGTCGAGCTTTGAAAGCCGCACCCGCGACCTGCTGCACCAGGCGTATGGCCTCGCGGCCGGCCAGCCGCAGGTGCAGCGCGATTTGCTGCGCTGGATGTTCGTGGTGCTGGAGGTCGGCCACGCGATCATCGAGCTGCGCAAGGAGCAGGCGATTTTGCCGGTGCACCCGGCGTATGCCGAGTCCCAGCCGTGGCGCCAGGCGATCCGCGTGATGGGGCGCTCGCTGGTGCGGCTGTTCCTGCAACCCAGCGCCAGCAACCTGGAACGCGGGTTGATTGCCGTGGACCATGCGATCAGCCGCGTGCAGGCCACCGACGAACCCTTCGCCCCGCACTTCGACACCTCGGCCCTGCGCCGGGTGAAGAGCTACCTGCACTTTATTCGCACCTCGTTGCTGGACCCGCAATCGCCTCTGGCCGCCCTCAAAGGAGCCCCGAATGCCTCGTGAAATTGCATTCCACGGCATCTATATGCCGACCATGACCCTGATGTTCCTGATCGCCGCGGGGCTGGCCTGGGCGGTTGACCGCTTCCTGGCCGGGTTCGACCTGTACCGGTTTTTCTGGCACCCGGCGCTGCTGCGCCTGAGCCTGTTCGCTTGCCTGTTCGGCGCCCTGGCGCTGAGCGTCTACCGTTGAGAATGCCCCGATGAAAAAGTTCTTCAGCCTGCTCGCCACCTTGCTGGTTCTGGCGTTGGCGATCTGGATTGGCCGCACGTTGTGGGTGCACTACATGCAAACGCCGTGGACCCGCGATGGCCGGGTGCGCGCCGACATTATCAATGTGGCGGCTGACGTCACCGGTGAAGTGGTGGACGTGCCGGTACGTGATAACCAGTTGGTGAAAAAAGGCGACCTGCTGATGCAGATCGACCCCGAGCACTACCGCATTGCCGTCAAGCAAGCGCAATCGCTGGTGGCTTCACGCAAGGCCACCTGGGAAATGCGCAAGGTCAACGCGCACCGCCGCGCCGACCTGGACGCCCTGGTGATCTCCAAGGAGAACCGCGACGACGCCAGCAACATCGCCGACTCGGCCCTGGCCGATTATCAGCACGCCCTGGCGCAACTGGAGGCCGCCGAACTCAACTTGAAGCGCACACGAGTGCTGGCGGCGGTGGACGGCTACGTCACCAACCTCAACGTGCACCGTGGCGACTATGCGCGCATCGGCGAAGCCAAAATGGCCGTGGTGGATATGAACTCGTTCTGGGTCTATGGCTTCTTCGAAGAAACCAAACTGCCCCACGTGAAGGTGGGCGACAAAGCCGATATGCAGTTGATGAGCGGCGAGACCTTGAAGGGCCATGTGGAAAGCATCTCGCGCGGCATTTACGACCGCGATAACCCCGAGAGCCGAGAACTGATCGCCGATGTAAACCCGACCTTCAACTGGGTGCGGTTGGCCCAGCGTGTGCCGGTGCGGATTCACATTGATGAAGTGCCGCAGGGCGTGTTGTTGGCGGCCGGCATCACCTGCACTGTGATCATCAACCCAACACAAAACTGAACTGTGGGAGCTGGCTTGCCTGCGATGGCGGCCTGACAGTCGACACTGATCTACCTGACACACCACCATCCAAATGTGGGAGCTGGCTTGCCTGCGAAGACGGCCTAACAGTCAACACAGTTG
>NZ_JASBQZ010000078.1:8818-8893 GCF_029960685.1 Pseudomonas sp. AL10 | reverse complement strand
TATGTACACAATCCAACTGTGTTGACTGTCAGGCCGCCTTCGCGAGCAAGCCCGCACATTGGAATCGTGGGGTGT
>NZ_JASBQZ010000078.1:0-8718 GCF_029960685.1 Pseudomonas sp. AL10 | reverse complement strand
CAGGTAGATAGCCGTCGGCTGGCAGGCCGTCATCGCAGGCAAGCCAGCTCCCACAGTTGGATCGTGGGGCTTCAGGTAGATAGCCGTCGGCTGGCAGGCCGTCATCGCAGGCAAGCCAGCTCCCACACAAGCGCCTTGGCCACAAGATATGTGCCGCCCATGCTATGGTGCTCGCCCCTTACCGTGCCTGTTCATCATCGTATGATCGTGATCCCTCGCCCCCTGCGCCTGACCTTCTATTCCCTGTTGATCATCGCCGGTGCGGTGCTGGCCGCCGCCTTGGCCACGCGCCATGCCGAACGCCAGGCCTTGGTGGACGACGCCGCCCGTGCCAATCAGCAGCTCGCGCTGTATGCCAACTCGCTGCACACCCTGATCGAACGCTACCGCGCCCTGCCCGCCGTGCTGGCGCTGGATTCGGAGATGATCAGCGCCTTGAAGGGCCCGCTGGACGCCGCTACGCAAGACCGGCTCAACCGCAAGCTGGAGCGTATCAACGGCGCTGCGCAGTCTTCGACCCTGGAACTGATGGACCGCACCGGCCTGGCCGTGGCCGCCAGCAACTGGAACCTGCCCAGCAGTTATGTCGGCCACAATTACGCGTTCAGGCCGTATTTCAGCCAGACCCTGAGCCAGGGCACCGGGCGCTTTTATGCAGTGGGGGTGACCACGGGCATTCCGGGCTACTTTCTTTCCAGCGCGGTCGTGGATGAGCACGAGCAGTTCCTCGGTGCCATGGTGGTCAAGCTGGAGTTCCCCGAGCTGGAACGTGAATGGGCCCAGGGCAATGACCTGCTGCTGGTCAGCGATGCTCGGGGCATCGTGTTTATCGCCAACCAGCCGGGCTGGCGTTATCGCAACCTGCGGCCGTTGTCCGAAAATGACCTGGCCGAACTCAAGGCCACCCGCCAATACGACAAAAAGCAACTGCAGCCACTGGACACCCAGCCCCTGCAACGCTTTGACGAAAACAGCCACTTGATCCGCGTCAACGGCCCCGACGGCAACGCCAATTACATCTGGGAGTCGCTGGCGCTCAAGCGCGAAGGCTGGACCCTGCACCTGTTGCGCAAACCCCAGTTTGCCTTTGAAGACCAACGCAACGCGGGCCTTGCCGCTGCGGGTTCGTGGCTGGCACTGGTGTTCTTGGTGCTGTTCCTCAGCCAGCGCTGGCGCCTGGCCCGCTTGCGCCAGCGCAGCCGTGAAGAACTGGAGCAATTGGTCCAAGAACGCACCCAGGCGTTGCGCACCGCCCAGGATGGTCTGGTGCAGTCGGCTAAGCTGGCGGCACTGGGGCAGATGTCAGCCGCCCTCGCCCATGAAATCAACCAGCCACTGACCGCCCAGCGCATGCAACTGGCGACGTTGCGGCTGCTGCTCGACCATGGTCGCGTGGACGATGCCTACAAGGCCCTCACACCGCTGGATGACATGCTCACGCGCATGGCCGCGCTCACCGGCCACCTCAAGACGTTCGCGCGCAAGAGTCCCAGTGGCCTGCGCGAAAAGCTGGACCTGGCGACGGTGGTCGACCAATCCTTGCACCTGCTCGACGCACGCCTGCGTGACGAAGCCATCGGTGTGGTGCTGGACCTCACCCGCCCGGCCTGGGTACGTGGCGACGCGATCCGCCTCGAACAGGTGCTGATCAACCTGTTGCGCAACGCTCTGGACGCCATGGCCGACAAACCGCGCAAGCGCCTGGAAATCCGCCTGCACGCCGATCAGCAGCTGTGGCAGTTGAGCGTCTGCGACAGCGGCGGCGGGATTGCAGAAGAACACTTGGGCAGTGTGTTCGACCCGTTTTTCACCACCAAGCCGGTGGGCGACGGACTCGGCTTGGGACTCGCGGTGTCCTACGCTATCGTGCATGAACTGGGCGGACGCCTGAGTGCCGCTAACCGTGGCGATGGCGCGACTTTCACCTTGACCCTGCCTATCGCCCTGGAGACGCCAGACCTATGTTGAACGCTGTGATTGTGGTCGATGACGAAGCCAGTATTCGCACGGCCGTCGAGCAATGGCTGAGCCTGTCGGGGTTTGACGTGCAGTTGTTCAGCCGCGCCGAAGAGTGCCTGGCGCAACTGCCCAAGGACTTTGCCGGGGTGATTCTGAGCGACGTGCGCATGCCGGGGCTCAGCGGTCTTGAGTTGTTGGCCGAGGTGCAGCGCCGCGATGCCGATTTGCCGGTGATTTTGCTCACCGGTCATGGCGACGTGCCGATGGCCGTCGAAGCCATGCGCGACGGGGCTTACGACTTCCTGGAAAAACCCTTCAGCCCCGACGCCTTGCTCAACAGCCTGCGCCGGGCGCTGGACAAGCGCGGCCTGATCCTGGAAAACCGCCGCCTGCATCAACAGGCCGATCATCGTGCGCAGTTGGAGTCCAGCCTGCTGGGCGTGTCCAAGGGACTGCAAAGTTTGCGCCGCCAAGTGCTGGACCTGGCGAGTTTACCGGTCAATGTGCTGATTCGTGGCGAGACCGGCAGCGGTAAGGAGCTGGTCGCCCGCTGCCTGCATGACTTCGGCCCACGCGCCAAGAAGCCCTTCGTGGCCCTCAATTGCGCGGCGATCCCCGAGCAGTTGTTCGAAGCCGAACTGTTCGGGCATGAAAGCGGCGCCTTCACCGGCGCCCAGGGCAAACGTATCGGCAAGCTGGAATATGCCCACGGCGGCACCTTGTTTCTGGATGAAATAGAAAGCATGCCCCTGGCCCAACAGGTGAAATTGCTGCGTGTGTTGCAAGAGCAGAAGCTGGAGCGGCTGGGCTCCAACCAGAGTATCCAGGTGGACCTGCGCATCATCGCCGCCACCAAGCCCGACCTGCTGGAAGAGGCCCGTGCCGGGCGTTTTCGCGAAGACCTGGCCTATCGGCTCAACGTCGCGCAACTGCGCCTGCCGCCCTTGCGTGAACGTCGCGAAGATATTCCGCTGTTGTACGAGCATTTTGCGCAAAGCGCCGCCGAGCGTCTGGGCCGCCAGGTCGAGCCCTTGAGCGGGCCACAGCTGGGGCGCCTGCTCAGCCATGACTGGCCGGGCAATGTGCGCGAACTGGCCAACGTCGCCGAGCGCCAGGTGTTGGGGCTGGACGAGCCGGAACCGCAAGGGATCGAAGCCGGGCAATCGTTGGCGGCGCAGCAGGAGGCGTTCGAGGCACACTGCCTGAAGGCCGCTTTGACGCGTCACAAGGGCGATATCAAGGCGGTGCTGGCCGAGCTGCAACTGCCGCGCCGTACCTTCAATGAGAAGATGCAGCGGCATGGGTTGGTAAGGGAGATGTTTGTGTAGCGACCTTTGGATCGCCATCGCGGGCAAGCCCGCTCCCACATTTTGGTCTGTGAACACAGCAGGTGTGGGAGCTGGCTTGCCTGCGATGGCGTCGGCAGCCATAAGCGGATTTCCGCTCATCACCCCAAAACCATCAGCGACTTTCCGCTCAAAAAAATCCCGCAACCCTTCTATTCCGGGCCTTCCTCTACCTGGCACAGCTCCTGCTATAGCCCCAACAGGCTGCGCACGCGCCGCTCCATAAAAACAACTAGATGAAGGATCCTTCAATGGATAACTCCAACACCGTGCCTCTGGGATCGACGGCCGCAAAAGCGCAGGAGCGCACCACCTCCAGCCGCATCAAATCGATTTTCAGCGGATCAGTCGGCAACATGGTCGAATGGTACGACTGGTACGTCTACGCCGCCTTCTCGCTGTATTTTGCCAAAGCCTTCTTCCCCAAGGGCGACACCACTGCCCAACTGCTCAACACCGCCGCGATTTTCGCCGTGGGCTTCCTGATGCGCCCGATCGGTGGCTGGCTGATGGGCCTGTACGCCGACAAAGTCGGGCGTAAAAAAGCCTTGATGGCCTCGGT
This sequence comes from Pseudomonas sp. AL10, assembly GCF_029960685.1. Taxonomy (NCBI): domain Bacteria; kingdom Pseudomonadati; phylum Pseudomonadota; class Gammaproteobacteria; order Pseudomonadales; family Pseudomonadaceae; genus Pseudomonas; species Pseudomonas sp. AL10. The sequence goes on along the minus strand of NZ_JASBQZ010000078.1, from coordinate 4,851 downwards.
GTACCTGATGTGCTTCGGCTCGCTGCTGATTGCCCTGAGCCCAGGCTATGAAGTCATTGGTATCGGTGCGCCGATCCTGCTGGTGTTTGCCCGCCTGCTGCAGGGCCTGTCGGTCGGCGGCGAATACGGCACCTCTGCCACTTACCTGAGTGAGATGGCCACCAAGGAACGTCGCGGCTTCTACTCCAGCTTCCAGTACGTGACCCTGATCTCTGGCCAGCTCATCGCGCTGGCGGTGCTGATCGTGCTGCAACAGGTGCTCACCACCGAGCAGTTGTACGCCTGGGGCTGGCGTATCCCGTTCGCCATCGGTGCCTTGTGTGCAGTGGTCGCGCTGTACCTGCGTCGTGGCATGGAAGAAACCGAGTCGTTCACCAAGAAAGAAAAAGCCAAGGAAAGCGCAATGCGCACCTTGATGCGCCACCCCAAGGAACTGATGACCGTGGTCGGCCTGACCATGGGCGGCACCCTGGCGTTCTACACCTACACCACCTACATGCAGAAATACCTGGTGAACACGGTCGGCATGAGCATCTCCGACTCCACCACAATCTCGGCGGCGACGCTGTTTCTGTTCATGTGCCTGCAACCGATCATCGGCGGGCTGTCGGATAAAGTCGGCCGCCGCCCGATCCTGATCGCCTTCGGCGTGCTTGGCACCCTGTTCACCGTGCCAATCCTCACCACCCTGCACACCATCCAGAGTTGGTGGGGCGCGTTCTTCCTGATCATGGCGGCGCTGATCATCGTCAGCGGCTACACCTCGATCAACGCCGTGGTGAAGGCCGAGCTGTTCCCGACCGAAATCCGCGCCCTGGGCGTGGGCCTGCCGTATGCCTTGACCGTGTCGATCTTCGGCGGTACCGCTGAATACATCGCGCTGTGGTTCAAGAGCATCGGTATGGAAACTGGCTACTACTGGTACGTGACCGCGTGTATCGCGGTGTCGTTGATGGTTTACGTGACCATGAAGGACACGCGTAAACACTCGCGCATCACCACCGACTAAAAAATGTGGGAGCGGGCTTGCCCGCGATAGCGGAGGATCAGTCAAAGTTGTATCAACTGACCCACCGCCTTCGCGAGCAAGCCCGCTCCCACATTTAGTCTTAGGACAACTCTGCGGCCTCATTGCGCCCATAGCGCCGCTGCGCATACGACGCGCCAGCAATCATCACCACCAGCACCGCAGCCAATACCGCGGATGAACCGATGGTGCCGAAATCCAAGCCGCCTTTTTCATGGGGTTTGGTCAGAAAATCCCCCAAGGTCGCGCCAAACGGCCGTGTCAGTACAAACGCCACCCAGAACAACAGTACCGACGAGATGCGGGTGAAGTACTTGAGTACCACCACCGCGGCGATGATCGAGCCGATCAACAATGCGCCACCGGCGAAGCCCAGCCCCGAATCGTCCGCGAGGAAATCGCCCAATGCGGTGCCCAAGGTGTTGGAGAACAGGATCGCCATCCAGTAAAACAGCTCCCCTCGGAAGGTCTGCACCTTGTTCACGTTCAGCGAGTCACCACTGAGGTGCCACAATGCAAAGATGATCATCAGGATCACAATCAGGATCATCGACCCGGTGGCGTAGCCCAGCCCCAGCGTGCGGTCCATGAAGTCGGACATCGTGGTACCCGCAGTACTGGTAGACAAAATCACGATCCAGTACAGCACCGGGTTGTAGGCTTTCGACCAGAGTTGCGTCACCAGGGTCACCAGGAACACGCTGATGAGGATCATGGAGCTGATGGCGTAGCCAACGTTCAAGGTCATCGACAGCAAGTCCCCGGCGGTTTCGCCCAAGGTGGTTGCGCAGATTTTCATGACCCAGAACGCCAGGGTGATCTGAGGAAGTTTGTTCATGCAGTAGATAGCTCCAAGGCTCAGTCTTATAGGGGGTATTGACCTTGGGCGCAGACTGAAGGGAAAGCTGTGAAAAATAGGTGGGCGATGTATGAAAAATCCATCGGTACGATGGAAATTCACCGCCATGAATTGCACTATGACCGCCTCCCAAACCGCGTAGCAGGAACCCCGGCCATGCCTGACGACATCCACTATTACGAACCCGCCAACGGCCACGGCCTGCCCCATGACCCGTTCAATGCCATCGTCGGCCCACGCCCGATTGGCTGGATCTCCTCGCACGATCGCGAAGGCCGCCTGAACCTGGCGCCCTACAGCTTCTTCAATGCGTTCAACTACATTCCGCCGATCATTGGGTTTTCCAGTGTCGGGCGTAAAGACAGCCTGAACAATATCGAACAGACTGGAGAATTCGTCTGGAACCTGGCCACCCGCCCGCTGGCCGAGCAGATGAACCAGAGCTGCGCGGCCGTATCGCCCGAGGTGAATGAATTCGAACTCTCCGGGCTGACGCCGGTGGCTTCGAAAATCGTTGGCGTACCACGGGTGGGCGAGAGCCCGGTGTCGTTCGAGTGCAAGGTGACGCAGATCATCCAACTGCAACGTGCCGACCAACAGTTGGTGCCAAGCTGGCTGGTGCTGGGCGAGGTGGTTGCGGTGCACATCGCCAAATGGTTGCTCAAGGATGGGATCTACGACACTGCTGCCGCCGAGCCGATTTTGCGCGGGGGTGGCCCGGCGGATTATTTCCAGCTGGGGCCGCAAGCACTGTTCAAGATGTACCGCCCAGGTGCCACAAAACCCTGACTGCAATGCAATCAAAACTGTGGGAGCTGGCTTGCCTGCGATAATAGCGGTGGGTCAGTTAACCCAAGAGTGACTGATACACCGCTATCGCAGGCAAGCCAGCTCCCACATTGGTTAGGTGTGCTGCCTCAGCGTTCAGCAGTCGCCCAGGTCAGTTGGCCTTCTGCATCCACATCGACCAGATGCTCAAGTTGCAGCGTCGCCGCATCATCGGCATCCGAAGCCGTCTTGAACGTCTGCCCATCAAGGATCTTGTGAAACTTGGGTGCGCCCATGCCATCCAGTGCCTTGACGGCGACGGCGGCGCTGTAGCCACCTTCGCCCGGTACTACGGCGGAAACGGCTTCGTGGTGGGCAAATTGTTTACGTGCCATGTTGCAGGTCCTGGCCAATGGAAAGTCGGCCATTCTAACCGTTAACCGGCCAGTTGCAGGTACTCGCCGTAGGCCTGTGCCGCCGATGCGTCGGTGAAGGTCTGGAAGTCCATGCTACGCACGACCATGTCGTTCAGCAGCTCGGTGAAGATCATCAGGGCCGGAGAGTTGAAGTAGGCGCTCATGGCCTGCTCGCTGCTCCAGAACCCGGACACCAGCCACACATCGGGGTCGACCTGGGAGTGCTGCAACGAGAATTGCAGGCAACCCTGGGCCTGGCGACCCGGTTCGATCAAACTGCTCAAGCGTGCACCGAGTTCGGTGCTGCACCCGCTACGGGCGCGGATAAAGGCCATATGGCTCGCGGGAATGGGGGTGGACATGTTCGACTCTCCCGTTGAGAAGTGATGCTCGGCAAGCACAATGAGGGCGTGTTGCCACAGGATCAAAGATAACGGCGCGGGCGTGGGCGCGGTTAGTCGATTCCTGCAGGCTTCTTGCACAATCCTGCGAGAAGCGTAGGGAGGACGTTCGGCCCCAGGATTTATTCCAGGCCCAGGCCTCATGTTTCAGGCTGATGACAGGCTGCGCACTTGCCTGATTCACGCTATCTCGCAGGATCAGGCAAGGATCCTGCAGAATCGACGTAACACTTTCTGAAAAGCCGCCGCTAAGCTGAGCCCATCAAAGCCGCGTGTAGAGGACGCCCCATGCCGTCGCCCGAATCCAAGCCCGTTCCCCTCGATGCCGAGATGGAGAAACAACGCGCCGAGCTCGCCAGTATCGTGCACCGCCATACCTGGGAGGACGGCTCCTACGGCACGGCGATTACCTCGCTGTACCTGAACCGCCACAATGCGCCCCGGGATTTCATGCCGGTGCTGGTGGAACCCGCGCTGTGCATCCTCGCCAGTGGCAGCAAGGAGGTGCGCCTGGCCGACGAGATCTTTGCCTACGACCCGCTCAACTACCTGGTGTTCTCGGTGGCAATGCCGGTGGCCGGCCGCATCATTGACGCCACCGCCGAGGACCCGAACCTCTCGGTGCGCATCAACATCGACCCGGCGCAGCTCACCGCGCTGATCGCAGAGGCCGGGCCGATGGGCGTGCCCTCGCGCCCGACCTCGCGAGGCATGTACGTCGACCGCATCGATCACGCACTGCTCGACGCGGTGCTGCGCCTGACCCGCTTGCTGGACACGCCTAAAGACATCGCGATGCTCGCGCCGCTGATCAACCGTGAAATCCTCTACCGTTTGCTGCGTGGCCCGCAGGGTTATCGCCTGTATGAAATTGCTGTGGCTAACAGCCAGAGCCATCGGGTGAGCCAGGCAATCACCTGGTTGAATGGCAACTACGAACAGCCGCTGCGTATCGACGACCTGGCCAAGGAAGTGAACCTGAGCGTCTCGACCTTGCACCACCGGTTCAAAGCGATCACCGCTATGAGCCCGCTGCAATACCAGAAGCAACTGCGCTTGCAGGAAGCGCGGCGGCTGATGATCGCCGAAGGGCTGGAGGCCTCGGCGGCGGGCTATCGGGTGGGGTATGAAAGCCCGTCCCAGTTCAGCCGGGAGTACAGCCGGTTGTTTGGTGCGCCGCCGCTGCGCGACCTGGCCCGGTTGCGCCAAAGCATCTGATGTACGCGGAGTAAAATGTGGGAGCTGGCTTGCCTGCGATGGCGGCCTGGCAGCCGACACTTATCTACCTAATGCCCCACGATCCAACTGTGGGAGCGGGCTTGCTCGCGAAGGCGGCCTGACAGTCAACACAGTTGGATTGTGTACATATCCATTGCTGCG
>NZ_JASBQZ010000077.1:0-9618 GCF_029960685.1 Pseudomonas sp. AL10 | reverse complement strand
TGGGCCGGCATTCCGGCTCTTTTCAAAAGTGAGCCGCTGTCAGAGCGGAACCCTAGTTGGCCGTTACCGCAGCAATGGATATGTACCCAATCCAACTGTGTTGACTGTCTGGCCGCCTTCGCGGGCAAGCCCGCTCCCACAGTTGGTTCGCGGGGGTGTCAGGTAGATTGGCGTCGGCTGTCAGGCCGTCTTCGCAGGCAAGCCAGCTCCCACAGTTTGATCGCGGATAAGCATCGGCTGTCAGGCAGTCACGGGAGTAAGCTCCCTCGCCACAGGTCCAGCGTCGCGCCAACGTTGTGTAGGTACCTATGCCTATCAAAAAGCGCTACGAAAGATCTCCTCAATCTGACGCTGATCCGCCCGCCGAGGGTTAGTCAGCCCGCAGGCATCCTTCAGCGCATTGCTGGCCAGCAACGGAATGTCCTGCAACTTAGCGCCAAGCTCACGCAAACCAGCAGGAATTTCCACGTCTTGGGACAACCGACGAATCGCCGCAATCGCGGCCTGGGCGCCCTCTTCAGCGGTAATGCCCTTGATATCCGCACCAAGAGCCCGGCCCACGTCGCTCAAGCGTTTGGCGCAGACACTGGCGTTGAAGCTTTGTACGTGAGGCAACAACACCGCGTTGCACACACCGTGGGGCAGGTCGTACAAGCCGCCCAATTGGTGGGCCATGGCATGCACAAAACCCAGGGACGCATTGTTGAAGGCCATGCCGGCGAGGAACTGCGCATAGGCCATGTTCTCCCGTGCAGCCTTGTCAGTGCCGTCGCGGACCGCCAGGCGCAAGTTGGCGCTGATCAACTCGATGGCCTTGATCGCGCAGGCGTCGGTGATCGGTGTTGCGGCGGTGGACACGTAGGCTTCGATGGCGTGGGTCAGTGCGTCCATGCCCGTGGCGGCGGTGAGGCCCTTGGGCATGCCGACCATCAGGGCCGGGTCGTTGACCGACAGCAACGGCGTGACATTGCGGTCGACGATGGCCATTTTTACGTGGCGGCTTTCGTCGGTGATGATGCAAAAACGCGTCATCTCGCTGGCCGTGCCAGCGGTGGTGTTGATGGCCACCAGCGGCAGTTGTGGCTTGCTCGATTGGTCGACGCCTTCATAGTCGCCGATACGCCCACCGTTAGTGGCGCACAGGGCGATGCCCTTGGCGCAGTCATGGGGCGAACCGCCGCCCAGGGACACGACGAAATCGCAGGCGCTCTGTTGCAGCAATGCCAGGCCTTTTTCGACGTTTTCCACGCTGGGGTTGGGCTTGGCGCCGTCGTAGATCACCGAGTCGATATCCTGCATCGCCAGCTTCTCGGCGATCATGCCAGCCACACCGGCTTTGGCCAGACCGGCGTCGGTGACGATCAACGCCTTGCCAAAGCCGTAGTTGCGAATGGCGGTCATCGCTTCGTCGAGGCAATCAATGCCCATGATGTTGACGGCGGGGATGAAAAACGTGCTGCTCATGATCGATCCTCAAAGGCTTTATGCCGACAGAATCAACCTGTACCGCGTAGCGCATCTTGATCAGGATCAATGCCGGCTCGTGATAAAGTCACCCCCCAGCCGATTTCGAGTAGACCCGCCGCAATGAAGGATTTCCAGGATATTGACGCCCACCTTGAAGACTGGAGTGCCCTGCGCGCTGCCGTCGACTTCAGCGGGATTCTGATCGGTAACGGCGCCAGCCGCACGATCTGGGAAGACTTCGCCTACGACTCGCTGTTCGAAAACGCCCGTACCGTCGAAGAAAAGCCCCTGACCCCCTCCGAACTCAGCGTGTTCGACGCCTTGCAAACCCGCAGTTTCGAGCAAGCTCTGGGCGCCTTGAAAACCACCAGCCGGGTCAACAAGGCCCTGGCGGTCAGTTCGGCGGCACCGCGTAACCGCTACTACGCGATCAAGGAAGCGCTGATCAACACCATCCATACCGTGCACATTCCCTGGCGCCTGGTGCAGCCGTCGACGCTGGCGACGATCCACGCAGAATTGGCCACCTACGCCACCGTCTTCACCAGTAACTACGACTTGCTCAACTACTGGGCGACCCTGCACGCACCGGGCATCGACGACCTGTTTCGCAGCACCGACTCAAGCTTCGACCTGCGCAATACGCGCACCGACATCACCCGCATCCTGTACCTGCACGGCGGCTTGCACCTGGTGCGCAACCTTGACGGCACGGCGCGCAAATTGCCGTCCACTGACAGCACCCTGCTCAGCAGTTTTGCCATCAATAACACGATCAAAACCCTCGACGATGTGCCGCTGTTCGTCAGTGAAGGCAAGGTGCAGGAGAAGCTCAAAAGTATCCGCAGTTCGGATTATCTGTCGTTCTGTTATGAACAACTGTTGAGCCATGAAGGCGCACTGTGCATCTTCGGCCATGACTTGGGGCCGCAGGATAAACACCTGGTGGATGCTATTGGCCAGGCCAGCATCAGCACCCTGGCGATCTCGGTGTCGGGGCGCAGTGATGGGTTTATTCGTCAGCAGAAGCGGCGATATTCGGAGCTGTTCGAGGGCAGTGGCGTAACGCTGAAGTTCTTTGCGGCGCGTACGCATCCGCTGGGCAATCCGGCACTATCAGTCCCTGTGGAACGCTGATCAAAATGTGGGAGCTGGCTTGCCTGCGATAGCGGCCTGTCTGTTGGCCCATCTGGCACTGATACACCGCTATCGCAGGCAAGCCAGCTCCCACATTGACTGCATTTCAATGAGTAAGAAGGCTCACTCCTCAGCGCTGTGCACCACCACCAGCAACTGCGCCTGCACCTCTCCCACCGAGCGAATCCGGTGGGGTTTCTGCGCGTTGAAATGCAGCGCATCGCCGCGCTCCAGCAGCACGCGCTCGTTCATGAAATCCACTTCAACCTGGCCTTCATGCACGAATAAAAACTCCTCCCCCAGGTGCTCCTTGAAGGTCTTGTCGGTGAACTGCGCCGGTGGGTAGATGATGAACGGCAACAGGCTGCGCTCGCTGACTTGATGAGCCAGCACCGCATAACCCGGCGAGGTGTCGGGCCGCTCGTGGCTGCGCACCAGGCTGTAGCTGTCGAGGCTGACGTTGTCTTCGCTGAACAGCTCTTCGACCTTCACGTTCAATGCCTTGGCCAGTTTCAACGCCGCAGCGATGGAAGGCGTATTGAGCCCGCGCTCGACTTTCGACAGGTAACTCTTGGTCATCCCGGATTTTTCGGCCAGGGATTCCAGGGTCACGCCAAGTTTTTTTCTTAATATTTTCAAGCGGATAGACATTTGCTGCGGTTAATCCATGCAGAAAGCGATGAGACAGGCTTGCCAATGACACAAAGTGTCATATAGCATCTTTAGTGTCATTTGCATTCACCCAACGACCTTGCGAGCAGCGGGCGACCAGCAAATCCGACGTCCATTGAACCACCCAAAGGACACCGATATGGCCAAGACATTAGCACTCCCAAAAGACCAACTGGTCAAGCAAGCACTGAGCCAGATGCAAAACAGCCTGGCAGATAATACGTGGACCGACCGGCAAAAGCTGGCGCTGACCTGTCGAATCCTGTTCGAGTACGGCCACGACTCCGGCCTGGCCGGGCAGATCACCGCACGTGGGCCGGCGCCCGGCACCTACTACACCCAGCAGTTGGGCCTGGGTTTTGACGAAATCACCGCCAGCAACCTGCTGCTGGTCAACGAAGACTTGGAGGTGCTGGAAGGCCACGGCATTCCCAACCCCGCCAACCGTTTTCACACCTGGGTGTACCGCGGTCGACCGGATGTAAACTGCATCATCCACACCCACCCCACGCACATCGCCGCGCTGTCGATGCTGGAAGTACCGCTGCAGGTGTCGCACATGGACCTTTGCCCGCTGTACGAAGACTGCGCGTTCCTGGAAGCCTGGCCCGGCGTGCCGGTGGGCAATGAAGAAGGGGAAATCATCACCACGGCCCTGGGCGACAAGCGCGCCATCCTGCTCTCGCACCACGGGCAGTTGTCCACGGGGGCCAACATCGAAGAAGCCTGCGTGATTGCGCAGTTGATCGAACGGGCTGCCAAGTTGCAGTTGCTGGCGATGTCTGCGGGCACGGTCAAACCGATCCTGCCGGAGCTGGGGCGCGAGGCCCATGACTGGATCTCCAAGCCCAAGCGCCACGGCGCCGCGTTCAACTACTACGCCCGGCAAAACCTGCGCAAGCACGCCGATTGCCTGAACTGATTGCCCCTTTTTCGACCGGAGTTTTCCCCATGTCCAACCCAACCATTCACGGCATCATCGGCTACACCATCACCCCCTTCAGCGCCGACGGCCAACGCGTTGACCTCGACGCCCTCGGGCATTCCATCGACCGCTTGATCAACAGCGGCGTCCACGCCATTGCGCCCTTGGGCAGCACGGGTGAAGGCGCTTACCTGAGCGATGCCGAGTGGGATGAAGTCAGTGCCTACAGCATCAAGAAAGTCGCCAAGCGCGTGCCGACTATTGTCAGCGTGTCCGACCTGACCACCGCCAAGGCCGTGCGTCGCGCCCGCTACGCCGAAGAACACGGCGCCGATGTGGTCATGGTGCTGCCGGCCTCGTACTGGAAACTCAGTGAAGCGGAAATCCTCGCTCACTACGCCGCCATCGGCGACAGCATCGGCGTGCCGATCATGCTCTACAACAACCCGGCCACCAGCGGCACCGACATGTCGGTGGAGCTGATCCTGAGGATTCTCAAGCAGGTCGAGAACGTGACAATGGTCAAGGAGAGCACTGGCGACATCCAGCGCATGCACCAGTTGAAACTGCAAAGTGACGTGCCGTTCTACAACGGCTGCAACCCGCTGGCGCTGGAAGCCTTCGCGGCTGGCGCCAAAGGCTGGTGCACCGCCGCGCCGAACCTGATCCCGCAACTGAACCTGAGCCTGTATCAGGCCGTACTGGCCGATGATTTGAACAAGGCGCGCGAGCTGTTCTACCGACAGTTGCCATTGCTGCAATTCATCCTCAAAGGCGGGCTGCCGGCGACGATCAAGGCCGGGTTGCGCTTGACCGGGTTGGAGGTGGGTAATCCGCGCTTGCCGGTATTCCCTCTGGGCGAAGCAGGGATCGAGCAACTGAAAACACTTCTGAAGTAAACCCCCGCCCCTGTAGGAGCGAGCTTGCTCGCGAAGAACGCCAACGATAACGCAGCACATCGGGAGTTCGTGTCGCCTGTTGGTTTTTCGCGAGCAAGCTCGCTCCTACAGAAGAGGGCACATTAACAGAGACAAATGACAATAGTTCTCGATATCATTCACGACTTCTCCAAGCCGAGCTTCGTCAAGAAGGATATCCATGTCTCGTCCCCAGCCCGACCCGTCGTCGGCCGATGCCTGTCGCGGGTTTTATGCAGACATTCTGTATTTCCTGCGTAAACGCACGGACAACGCCAGCGACGCGGCGGACATGGCCCAAGATGTGTTTACCCAATGGCTGGGCTACCGCGACCGCGCCAAGGTCGAGCAGCCGCGGGCGTTTCTGTTCCAGATGGCGCGCAACCTGCTGCGCGATCACTGGCGCAAACAGAAGGTACGGCAAACCGCCCACCCTGATCACGCCGAAATGGATGCCGAGCCGGTCACCGACGAGCACAACGACCCCATGGCCGCCGCCCTGCGCCTGCAACGCCTGGAACAGTTGAAAGAAGTCCTCGCCGAACTCTCGCCCCGCCGCCGAGAAGCCCTTATGCTGCACCGCTTCGAAGGCTTGAGCCAGGCACAGATCGCAACGCGCATGGGCATCTCCACCAGCATGGTGGAAAAGCACATCGCCTTTGCCCTGCTGCACTGCAAGCGACGCCTTCAACCCGACACCGGCACGGAGCAGCCAGAATGAACCGCCCGAGCGACACCGACGCGCTGGACAGCCAAGCGAGCGATTGCATCGACGCCCAAGCCGCCAGTTGGTTTGCACGCAACCGCAACGAAGTCAGCCGCGCCGACCGTAAAGCCTTTGCCGCCTGGCAAGCGGTGCCCGCGCACGCGCACGCCTATGCCGAATTCGAACAGCTGTGGGCCGACCTCGCCCAATTGCAACAACTGAACAAACCGTTGGCACTGCCCAAGCGCAAGCCCAGCCTCTGGCGCCCTGCCCTGGCGGTGGCCGCCGCCGTGCTCTGCGCCGTATTAGCGACCTCCATCGGCGCGCCGCGCGAGCTGTTTCACAGCCAGGTGGCCACCCAAGCCAAGGGCATGCGCACGTTGACTCTGCCCGATGGCAGTACCTTGTATGTGAATGCCAACACCCATATCCGCGTGGACTTCAGCGCCCATCATCGGGTGCTGCACCTGGACACGGGCCAGCTGTATATCGAAGTGGCCGCCGACAAGGAGCGCCCCCTTTACGTGCAAGCCGGCGAGTCGAGCGTACGGGTGGTGGGCACTGCTTTGGATGTGCGCCGCGGGCAGCAACAATTGGTGGTCAGCGTTGCCCATGGCCAGGTCGCTTTCGAGCCAAATGGCAAAAGCCCCGTCACCCTGCTCGGCGCCCAGCAACGCGCCTCCTACAACTACGCCAAAGGCACCGTGCAACACCAAACCCTCAACGCCGAAGAGGTCGCCGATTGGCGCAGCGGGCACTTGTCATTTCGCAATCGCGAACTGGCCAGCCTGATCGACGAGCTGAGCCTGTACCGCCCGCAGACGTCGTTGCAGGTGAGCAAGGCCGTCGCGCAGCTCAAGGTATCGGGCAACATTGACGTGAATGACCCAGACGCCCTGCTCAAGGCATTACCCGCGTTGTTGCCGGTGAAAACCGTGCTCTCGGCTGACGGCACTATCAGAATCGAGCCGAGCAAATAGGCCGCAACATCACACATGAGAATATTTTGCATTCGCATGTGTGGTTTTTTTTGCCTGCCCCGTCTTCCTCCTGTCTGTGTTTGATACGCACACCTTTTTGGCTATTTAGCCGCTCCGGGGGATTTCATGTTTCGCGCGCCTTGCCACGCTTCGCACCTGTTTCTTCGACCGACACTCATGGCTACGTGCCTGGCCTTGAGCCTCAGCGCCGAAGCCGAGTCGTTCAAGCTGCACCTGCCGGCCCAGTCGCTGGCCACATCCTTGAGCCAGGTGGCCCAGCAGGCGAAAATCCAGCTGCTGTTCGATGAAACCCTGCTCAAGAACGTGCAGGCCCCGGCGCTTAACGGTGACTACACCCCGGAAGTGGCCATTCGCTCCCTGCTCAAAAACGGCGAACTCATCCTGCTCAAGGTCGGCAGTACCTACGTGGTGCGCCCCGATGCGGGTAAAACCACCAGCGGTGGCGCGATCCAGTTGGACACCCTGAGCGTGATCGGCACCGGCAATGAGGTGAACGCCAGCACCGTCAACCGCTCCACCCTGACCCAGGCCGACATCGACCGCTACCAGTCCAATAACATCCCCAGCCTGTTGCAGACCTTGCCCGGTGTCAGCCAGGGCGGCTCCTTGAAACCCGGTGGCCAAACCATCAACATCCGCGGTTTCGGCGATGCCGAAGATGTACCGCTGACCGTCGACGGCGCCACCAAGACGGGCTTTGAGCGTTACCAGCAAGGCACGGTGTTTATCGAGCCCGAGCTGATCAAGCGCATCGAAGTGGAAAAAGGCCCCAACTCGCCTTTCACCGGTAATGGCGGCTTCGGCGGCACGGTCAACATGGTCACCAAGGACGCCCCGGACCTGCTCAAGGACGGCCGCAACAGCGGTGCGATGCTCAAATATGGCTACTCCAGCAACGACCATGAGCAGGTCTACAGCAGTGCCGTGTATGGCCGTACCGACGACGGCCGTTTCGATGCGCTGGCCTACCTGACCCAACGCGACGGCGGCGATATGAAAGTGGCCGCCAAGTTACCCAACGACAACAATGAGTACCCGATCAACCCCCAGCGCCTGCCCAACAGCGCCCAGGATGTGGACGGCAAGCTGTTCAAGGTCAACGCACACTTTACCGATGAGCACAGTGTCGGGCTGTCGTACTCGCGCTCCCACAGCAACCGCTGGACCCCGTTTTCCGCCGCCAGCTACCCCACGCCGCCGACTCAGTTCAACATCGACCGCTACGGCTACGAAGGCGCGTTGAAGCGTTTCCTCGCCCACCGTGACACGGTCGACACCACCTGGTCGGGCAAATATGAATACCAGCCGCTGGATAACCCGCTGGTGGACTTGACCATCAAGTACTCCCAGTCCAACACCGAGCAGACCGATGAGCGTGACGCCACGGCGTTTTTCCAGTTGGCCACTGGCGGGCGCAAGATGGACACCGCCTACACCGACAAGCTCCTGGATATCCGTAACGTCAGCCTGTTCGACACCGGCCCCTTGCAGCATGCCGTGACGGTCGGCGGGCAAATCCGCAAGCACACCCGCGAAACCGAGATGTGGATGCCCGGCGCCACCTACAACACGCCGCGCTACAACTACGGGCACTTCCAGCCGGGCTTCATGCCCCACGGCAAAGTCGATACCAACAGCTTCTTTATCCAGGACGCGGTGACCTTGGGCGACGTGACGATCACGCCTTCGCTGCGCTACGACCATGTGCGCAACCGCGGCGAAGGCAACGATGCGCCCTACTACAACAACCCCAACCCGGCAGTGGGTCACGACTACAGCGACCGCACCTACACCGGCTGGTCGCCACGCCTGGCGCTGTTCTGGACCGTGACGCCGAATGTGGGGCTGTTCGCCAACTGGAGCCAGACCTGGCGCGCCCCGGTGATCGACGAACAATACGAAGTGCAGGGTGTGGGCAGCCGCACCGCCACCAGCGTCGACCTGGACCCGGAGCGCATCACCTCCATCACCCTGGGCAACATCACCAGCTTCGACAACCTGATCGCCCAGGACGACAACCTGCAACTGCGCACCACCCTGTTCCACAACAAGGTCGAAGACGAGATCTTCAAGGCCACCGGCGTAGGCTGCCAGAACCAGGCCATCAACGGCGGCAGCATCGCTTCAGCTTGCCCGCCTGGGCCGATGTCCAACTACCGCAATATCGGCAGCCTGACCATCAAGGGCGTTGAGCTCGAATCGATCTACAACTCCACCTACCTGTTTGGCTCGGTGTCGTTCGCCTATGCCAAGGGCCAACACCAAGGCGCCTACACCAACCCTTGGGGCCCGGACGTGGCAGCGCGGGACATCCCGCCGACCAAATGGGTGCTGGTACTGGGCACCCACATCCCGGCCTGGGATGCCCAAGTGGGCTGGATGGGCCAATTCATCGGCGCCACCGACCGCCTGCCCAGCGACAAATACTCCGGCGGCCCAGGCTCCAGCATCGGCGATCTGTTCTACGACCAGTACGGCAACAAGCGCTACAACACCCAGGGCCTGTTCGCCAAATGGACACCGCAGCAGGCGTACCTCAAAGGCACCGAGGTGAACTTCACGGTGGACAACCTGTTCAACAAAAACTTCCGCCCGGCCTTGAGCGGCGACCGGGCGTACACCAAAGGGCGTGATGCGAAGATCAGCGTGACGCGGTTCTTCTAAGCACACACGCATTCCAACTGTGGGAGCGGGCTTGCCTGCGATAGCCATGAGTATCTACACAACGCTGTAACGGTCGACGGTAACCACGATGCGAAGCGAGCCGCTCTTGATCTTGATCTGCTTTTGATC
>NZ_JASBQZ010000076.1:0-9644 GCF_029960685.1 Pseudomonas sp. AL10 | reverse complement strand
CAACTGTGTTGACTGTCAGGCCGCCTTCGCAGGCAAGCCAGCTCCCACATTTGGATCTTGGGAGCGCCAGGTAGATAGGCGCTGACCGTAGGCCGTCACGGGAGCAAGGGGCCCTGCCTCCTATTCACCTGTGAGGTTTGACAGTAGACACTGACCCTTGATCGAGGGATGTTTGCCCCTAACGTGCCAGCGCAGCGGTCGGCGCTCATTGCTTTTCGAAGCCACGCTTAATAGGGATATTAAAAATGGAACGGGAACTGATCGACGAAGTTGAAGAACTGATCAAAAAGACTAACGACGCCGAGCGTCTGTTCACCCGATATGCCACCAAGTGCTACACCTCAGCTTTGCAAAAATATGCCAAGGAGATCAGCGAAACCTCCTATACCTATCTGCTGGCCGAGCTGGCCGAAAGTTCGCTGAGTTCGGAAATTCTTGGCCGCCCAGGCGCCAATATCAGCCTGGTCAGGATCGAGATAGAGGAGGTCATGCTCGAAGCCGATGTCATCAAGAAACTCAAGCGGGCCGAAACCCATTACCTGGAAACCCTGGAATCGGTGCGCAAGTTCGAAGACCTAAAACGCTTCGAAAAAATGCAGGACACGTCCGATATCGTCCGCTCGATAAAACTCGGGGTGTCACGGTTCAATATCCTGTTTGTCATCCTGCTGATCGGCGGGTTGACCTGGGCGGCGATCAATCTGCCTAAAGAGGCGTTGGCGTTGATTTCTGCGGCGATCGGCGGCGCCATCACCCACTTGCTGTCCGAGCGCCAGGCCGTCCTGGCGCTGAAAAAAGAGGGCGATAACAGCTGCCCCAGGGCCAACAATAACAATCAGGAATGACGCGGGTTTACAACGGCGTCAACACATTCATCACCGTGTCCAGCGCCACTCGCGTGTCATCCAGTTGCACCAGCGACGCATGCCGCGCGCCCAGGGCATCGCGGTTCTGGATCGCCGTGAGGATCGCCTTGTGCCGCGGCAGACTCAGGCCCTGGATGTCCGGGCGGCGGTTGGTGATGTTGATCGACTCGCGCAACGGCAACGAGAGCATGTTGCACATATAGGCGAGCAGGTCGTTGCGGGTGGCGTCGGCAATCGCGCGGTGGAAGTCCAGGTCGGCCTGCAACAGTTCCTCGTGGGTCTTGGCGGTTTCCATGCCCTGGTAGGCGTGTTCGATGGTGGCGATGTCTTCATCGGTGGCGGTGGTCGCGGCCATGGCGGCGATTTCCGGTTCGAGGATGCGGCGCACCCCGGCCAGGGTGTTGAAGAACTCGCTATGGGGCGTGGACTGCATCAACCAGGACAGCACGTCCGGGTCGAGCAGGTGCCATTTCAAGCGTGGCCGTACCACCGCGCCCACCCGTGGCTTGGAATACACCAGGCCCTTGGCGCTGAGCACCCGCGTGGCTTCGCGCAATACCGAGCGGCTGACCTGGTATTCCTCGCACAGCGTGGCTTCCATGGGCAAGCGTTCTTCAGGCTTGAAGCGACCGGAAACGATGTGCATGCCCAAGTCCTGAACGATCTGGGCATGCTGGCTCTTGCGCGGCTTGGGCGGCTGGTGATCCATAACGACGGGCAGGCTCTGGCTTAGATTCGCCGCATCATAGCATCCCAATTAGTGGGAATGCCGTGGGACTTCTGCCCCGCGACAGCCCACCAGGAAGTCAAAGTCGCAGCCTTGGTCGGCCTGCAGCACATGGTCGATGTACAGCTGGCGATAGCCGCCGACGATGAGGTTCTGCGCGGGCGGCAGGTCGGCCATGCGCGCTGCCAGCTCGGCATCTGGAATGTCCAGGTGCAGGCGACCATTGGCGCAATCGAGTTCGATCCAATCACCTTCCTTCACTGTCGCCAACGGCCCGCCGGCAGCGGCTTCCGGGGCCACGTGCAACACCACGGTGCCGTAGGCGGTGCCGCTCATGCGTGCATCGGAAATGCGCACCATGTCCGTCACACCCTGGGCCAGCAGCTTGGCCGGCAAGCCCATGTTGCCGACTTCGGCCATGCCGGGGTAACCCTTGGGGCCGCAGTTTTTCATGACCAGGATCGAGTTGGCATCCACGTCCAGCTCCGGGTCGTTGATGCGTGCCTTGTACATGTCGAAGTTCTCGAACACCACGGCGCGGCCACGGTGCTGCATCAGTTCGGGGCTCGCAGCCGAAGGCTTGAGCACCGCGCCCAGAGGCGCGAGGTTGCCACGCAGCACGCAGATGCCGCCGTCGGCGCGGATCGGGTTGTCCAGGGTGCGGATCACTTCGTCCTGGCCGTAGATCGGTGAGTCCTGGGTGTTCTCGCCCAGGGACTTGCCGTTGACCGTCAAGGCATTGGGGTGCGGGATCAGGTTGGCTTCACCCAGGCGGCGCAGGACGGCGGGCAGGCCACCGGCATAGTAGAACTCTTCCATCAGAAAGCGCCCGGAGGGTTGCAGGTCGACAATGGTCGGCATGCCGCGGCCGATGCGGGTCCAGTCATCCAGGTCGAGTTCGACCCCGATGCGCCCGGCGATGGCTTTTAAGTGGATCACCGCGTTGGTCGAGCCGCCGATGGCTGCGTTCACGCGGATAGCGTTTTCGAACGCCTCCTTGGTAAGGATCTTCGACAGCTTCAAGTCTTCACGCACCATCTCCACGGCGCGCATGCCCGACATGTGCGCCAGTACATAGCGACGCGCATCCACGGCCGGAATCGCCGCGTTGTGGGGCAGGGAAGTACCCAGTGCTTCGGCCATGCACGCCATGGTAGAAGCCGTGCCCATGGTGTTGCAGGTGCCCGCCGAACGCGACATGCCGCCCTCGGCCGCGAGGAAGTCATCCAGGGTGATGGTGCCGGCCTTGACCTGTTCGCTGAGCTGCCACACCACTGTTCCCGAGCCGATGTCCTGGCCCTTGTGCTTGCCGTTGAGCATCGGCCCGCCGGTGACCACGATGGCCGGCACGTCACAACTGGCCGCGCCCATCAGCAGCGCGGGGGTGGTCTTGTCACAGCCGGTGAGCAGTACCACGCCATCAATCGGGTTGCCGCGAATCGCTTCTTCCACGTCCATGCTCGCCAGGTTGCGAGTGAGCATCGCAGTAGGGCGCAGGTTGGATTCGCCGTTGGAGAACACCGGGAACTCCACCGGGAAGCCACCGGCCTCGATCACGCCACGCTTGACGTGCTCGGCGATCTGGCGGAAGTGCGCGTTGCACGGCGTGAGCTCCGACCAGGTGTTGCAGATACCGATGATCGGTTTGCCATGGAACTGATGGTCGGCAATGCCTTGGTTCTTCATCCAGCTGCGGTACATGAAACCGTTCTTGTCGGCGGTACCGAACCACTGGGCAGAGCGTAGGCCGGGCTTTTTGTCAGGCATGATCGATTCTCTTATTGTATGACTATATGTTCTATGCGTGCTTAAACATAAGCGCAAAATCGCCGCTTTGGAAGTGTTGTTTTGCAAATAGTCATACTATATAGTCGATCCTAACTGAGGTATGGCCCTGGCGGATTTCGTCAGAGGCGTCCCCCGAGCTTCTATAAAAACAACAATCGGAGATCGACCCCATGAGCCAGGAACTGCGGCTTATTCGGCGCATCACGCTGAAACTGATTCCCTTCCTGATCCTGCTGTACCTGATCGCCTACGTGGACCGTTCCGCCGTGGGCTTCGCCAAGCTGCACATGGGCGCTGACGTGGGCATCGGTGACGCCGCCTATGGCCTCGGTGCCGGGTTGTTCTTCATTGGCTATTTCCTGTTCGAAATTCCTAGCAACCTGATGCTCGACCGCTTCGGCGCACGGCGCTGGTTTGCGCGCATCATGATCACCTGGGGCGCCATCACCATTGGCATGGCGTTCGTGCAGGGGCCGCACAGCTTCTATGTGATGCGCTTTCTGCTGGGCGCGGCGGAGGCGGGGTTCTTTCCCGGCGTGCTGTACTACATCACCCAATGGTTCCCGGTGCGCCATCGCGGCAAGATCCTCGGGCTGTTCATCCTCTCCCAACCGATTGCAATGATGATCACAGGCCCCGTGTCCGGCGGTCTGCTCGGCATGGACGGCATCCTCGGCCTGCATGGCTGGCAGTGGCTGTTTATCGTGATCGGTACCCCGGCGATCCTGCTGACCTGGCCGGTGCTGCGTTACCTGCCGGACGGCCCCCAAAAGGTCAACTGGATGAGCGAGGAAGAAAAAGCCTGGCTCACCGGCGAGCTGCACAAAGACCTGCAGGCCTACGGCCAGACGCGCCACGGCAACCCCTTGCATGCGCTCAAGGACAAGCGCGTGTTGCTGCTGGCGCTGTTCTACCTGCCGGTGACCTTGAGCATCTACGGCCTCGGCCTGTGGCTGCCGACCCTGATCAAACAGTTTGGCGGCAGCGACCTCACCACCGGCTTCATCTCCGCCGTGCCGTACATCTTCGGCATCATCGGCCTGTTGATCATTCCGCGCAGTTCCGACCGCTTGAACGACCGTTACGGCCATCTCGCCGTGCTGTATGTACTGGGCGCCATCGGCCTGTTCTGCAGCGCCTGGCTAACCGTGCCGGTGCTGCAAATGGCCGCGCTGTGCCTGGCGGCGTTTGCAATGTTTTCCTGCACCGCCGTGTTCTGGACTCTGCCGGGGCGCTTCTTTGCCGGCGCCAGCGCGGCGGCCGGTATTGCCTTGATCAACTCGGTGGGCAACCTCGGCGGTTACATCGGCCCGTTCGTGATCGGTGCGCTCAAGGAGTACACCGGCAACCTGGCCTCAGGCTTGTATTTCTTATCCGGTGTGATGGTGTTCGGCTTGCTGCTGACCCTCGTGGTCTACCGCGTGTTGGAACGCAAGCACGTCCTGCCCGTCGACCAATTCGCCGCCAGCGCCCGTGGCGCCACACGCACTTAAATCCAGGAGAACCCGCATGCGTTTAGTTCAGTTCGAGTTGAGCAACGGTGAGCGCCGCGTCGGCGTGGTAGAAGGCAACCAGGTGCGCGAAGTGCGCGGCGCCCACAGCGTGCGTGAACTGGCGCTGGCCGCCATCGACGGCGGCGGCAAGTTGCAGCAACAGGTAGAGGCCCTCGGCCTGGGCGCCAGCCATGACTACGCCGCCTTGTTGGCGCACCACAAGATCCTGCCACCGCTGGACCACCCGGACCCAGCACACATGCTGATCAGCGGCACCGGCCTCACCCACCTGGGCAGTGCCTCGGCCCGCGACAAGATGCACCAGCAGGCCGGCGACGACAGCGCGATGACCGACACCATGCGCATCTTCAAATGGGGCGTGGAGGGCGGCAAACCAGGTGCCGGCCAGGCCGGTGTGCAACCGGAGTGGTTCTACAAAGGCGATGGCAGCATCGTCGTGCGCCCGGGCCAGGCGTTCCCGGTGCCGCCGTTCGCCGAAGACGCCGGCGAAGAACCGGAAATCGGCGGCCTCTATGTGATCGGGTATGACCGTAAACCCTATCGCCTGGGTTTCGCGGTGGGCAACGAGTTCTCCGACCATGTGATGGAGCGCAAGAACTACCTGTACCTGGCCCATTCCAAGCTGCGCAGTTGCAGCTATGGCCCGGAGCTGCGCGTGGGCGAACTGCCCGAGCATCTGGCGGGCACCAGCCGCATCCTGCGCAACGGCGAGGTGATCTGGCAGAACGAATTCCTCAGTGGCGAGGCCAATATGTGCCATAGCCTGGAAAACCTCGAATACCACCACTTCAAATACAGCCAGTTCCTCAAGCCGGGCGATGTGCACATTCACTTCTTCGGCACCGCTACCTTGTCATTCGCCGACGGTATACGTACCCAGCCGGGCGATGTGTTCGAGATCAGCCAGGCTGAATTCGGCGCGCCGTTGATCAACGGTATCGGCAGCAGCGATGCGGCATTTGAACCCGGCCAAGTCACCCCCCTTTAAGGAGATCAACATGACCCCGTTCCTCGGCCACAACTACATCGGCGGCCAGCGCAGCGCCAACGGCAACATCAAGCTGCAAAGCATCGATGCCACCACCGGCGAAGCCTTGCCCCAGGATTTCTACCAGGCTACCGCCCAGGAAGTGGACGCCGCCGCCCAGGCCGCGGCCCAGGCGTACCCGGCCTATCGCGCCTTGAGCGCCGCACGGCGTGCGCAGTTTCTGGATGCGGTGGCCGATGAGCTGGATGCCTTGGGCGATGATTTCGTTGAACTGGTTTGCCGCGAAACCGCCTTGCCGGCCGCACGCATCAAAGGCGAGCGTGGGCGTACCAGCGGCCAGATGCGTCTGTTCGCCACCGTGCTGCGCCGTGGTGACTTCTACGGCGCGCGTATCGACAAGGCCCTGCCAGAGCGCCAGCCGCTGCCGCGCCCAGACCTGCGCCAATACCGCATCGGCCTTGGCCCGGTGGCGGTGTTCGGCGCCAGCAACTTTCCTCTGGCATTTTCCACGGCTGGCGGCGATACCGCTGCCGCGCTGGCCGCCGGTTGCCCGGTGGTGTTCAAGGCCCACAGCGGGCACATGGCGACCGCCGAGCGTGTGGCCGATGCGATCATCCGCGCTGCCGAGGCCACCGAGATGCCGGCCGGCGTGTTCAATATGATCTTTGGCGGCGGCGTCGGTGAGGCGCTGGTCAAGCATCCGGCGATCCAGGCGGTGGGCTTTACCGGTTCGCTCAAAGGCGGCCGCGCCCTGTGCGACATGGCCGCGGCGCGCCCGCAACCGATCCCGGTGTTTGCCGAAATGTCGAGCATCAACCCGGTAATCGTGCTGCCCCAGGCGCTGCACGCCCGCGCCGAAAGCATCGCCCGCGACCTGACCGCCTCGGTGGTACAAGGCTGCGGCCAGTTCTGCACCAACCCAGGCCTGGTGATCGGTATCGCCTCGCCTGCGTTCACCGCGTTCACGCAACAGGTCGCGCAATTGATCGGCGAGCAACCGCCACAAACCATGCTTAATGCCGGCACCCTGGGCAGCTACGGCAAGGGCCTGGAAAAACTCCTCTCTCACCCGGGCATCGAGCATCTGGCGGGCAGCGCGCAATCGGGCAACCAGGCGCAACCGCAACTGTTCAAGGCGGATGTACGTCTGTTGATTGACGGTGACGAAGTGCTGCAAGAGGAAGTGTTCGGCCCCACCACGGTGTTCGTCGAAGTGGCCGACCAAGCCCAACTCAGCGCCGCCCTGCAGGGGCTGCACGGGCAGTTGACCGCCACGCTCATCGGCGAACCGGGCGACCTGCAACAGTTCGCCGAACTCACGCCCCTGCTGGAACAGAAAGTCGGGCGCATCCTGCTCAACGGTTACCCCACTGGCGTGGAAGTGTGTGATTCCATGGTCCACGGCGGGCCGTACCCGGCAACTTCGGATGCGCGTGGCACCTCGGTCGGCACCCTGGCCATCGACCGTTTCCTGCGCCCGGTGTGCTTCCAGAACTACCCTGATAGCCTGCTGCCCGATGCGTTGAAAAACGCCAACCCCTTGCGTATTCAGCGCCTGGTAAATGGCACGCCATCGCGCGAATCGCTGTAACTGATCAGGAGGCTTCATGTCGTTGAGCGCAGTCACCCCGCACCGTGCCCGGTTGGGCGAAGGGCCGTTCTGGGATGCACCGACCCAGGCCCTGTATTGGGTGGATATCGCCGCCCGCCAGGCGCTGCGCCTGATGGGCGGGCAGTTGCAGGTGTGGCAGTTGCCCGAGCATGTCTCGGCGTTCATCCCCTGTGAACGCGGCGATGCGCTGGTGACCTTGAGCAGCGGCGTGTATCGCCTGGACCTGGCCACCGAAGCCTTGACCCTGCTGTGCGTAGCCGACCCGCAAGCGGGCAACCGTGGCAATGAAGCACGCTGCGATGCCCAGGGCCGCCTGTGGTTGGGCACCATGCAGAACAACATTGGCGAGCAGGGTGAAGACCTGCCGATTACCCGGCGCTCCGGTGGCTTGTTTCGCATCGATGCGGATGCAACGGTCACGCGGTTGCTCAACGGCTTGGGCATTCCCAACACGTTGCTTTGGAACGAGGCGGGCAGCCAGGTGCATTTCGGCGACAGCATGGACGGCACGCTCTATCAGCATTCGATCCAGGTTGACGGCCAACTCGGCGCCGCCCAGGCCTGGTTCGGGCCGCACACACGCGGCGGGCCGGATGGTTCGGCCATGGACGCCGAGGGCTACATCTGGAACGCGCGCTGGGACGGCAGTTGCCTGCTGCGGCTAACGCCCTTGGGTGAGGTGGATCGCATCATCGAACTGCCGGTCAGCCGGCCCACCAGTTGCGTGTTCGGTGGGCCTGAGCTCACCACGTTGTATATCACCAGTGCTGCGAGTCCCTTGGGGCATCCGTTGGATGGTGCGGTACTGGCGATTGAAATGGATGTTCCCGGAAAACCCTGTCACCGCTTCGCCGGATAACCTGTAGGAGCGGGCTTGCCCGCGAAAAACGTCAACGATAACGCGTTCATGCTGGATGGGCGCGTCGCCCTCGGGTTTTTCGCGAGCAAGCTCGCTCCTACAACGTTCTACCTAAAAACAACAACAAGGAGTCACCCCTATGAATCGTCGTCGTGGTTTGCGTTCCCTGTGCTGCGCCGCTGTGGCGGTCTCGGCCATGAGCTTGAGCGGCCTGTTGCTGGCCGCTGAAGAAGTAAAGATCGGCTTTTTGGTCAAGCAGGCCGAAGAGCCCTGGTTCCAGACTGAGTGGGCGTTTGCGGAAAAAGCCGCCCAGGACAAAGGCTTCAAACTCATCAAGATCGCGGTGCCCGACGGCGAGAAAACCCTCTCGGCCATCGACAGCCTGGCCGCCAACGGTGCCAAGGGCTTCGTGATCTGCCCGCCAGACGTATCCCTGGGCCCGGCCATTGTCGCCAAGGCCAAGGCCAACGGCCTGAAAGTAATGGCCGTGGATGATCGCTTTGTCGATGCCAAGGGCAACTTCATGGAAGACGTGCCGTACCTGGGCATGGCCGCGTTTGAAGTCGGCCAGAAGCAGGGCGCCGCCATGGCCGCCGAAGCGAAAAAGCGCGGTTGGGACTGGAAGGACACCTACGCGGTGATCAACACCTTCAACGAACTCGACACCGGCAAGAAACGCACCGACGGCTCGATCAAATCCCTGGAAGAGGCTGGCATTCCTAAAGATCACATCCTCACCGCCCCACTGAAAACCCTCGACGTGCCAGGCAGTATGGACGCCACCAACTCGGCGCTGGTTAAACTGCCAGGTAGCGCGAAAAACCTGATCATCGGCGGCATGAACGACAACACCGTGCTCGGCGGCGTGCGCGCCACCGAAAGTGCCGGTTTCGCCGCAGCCAATGTGATCGGCATCGGCATCAATGGTACCGACGCCATCGGCGAATTGAAGAAAGCCAACAGCGGCTTCTTTGGTTCGATGCTGCCCAGCCCGCACATTGAAGGCTACAAAACCGCCGAGATGATGTACGAGTGGGTGACTAAGGGTACCGAGCCGCCGAAATACACGGCCATGGACGAAGTGACGCTTATCACCCGCGAAAACTTCCAAGCGGAACTGACCAAGATCGGGCTGTGGAAATGACCGCTGCGGCCCTGCGGTTTGACGGCATCGGCAAGACCTTTCCCGGGGTCAAGGCGTTGGATGGCATTTGCTTCACCGCCCACCCGGGGCAGGTGCACGCGCTGATGGGCGAGAACGGCGCAGGCAAGTCGACCCTGCTGAAAATC
>NZ_JASBQZ010000075.1:0-9913 GCF_029960685.1 Pseudomonas sp. AL10 | reverse complement strand
GCTTGAGATCAAAAGCAGATCAAGATCAAGAGCGGCTCGCTTCGCATCGTGGTTAGCGTTGACGGCGTTGGGTCAGTAGCCGACGGTGAAGCGCTGGCGCGAGTGCTTCGGGTTTTCCACTTCATCCAGCATGGCGATGGCGAAGTCGGCAAAACTGATCGAGCTAGTGCCGTCACTGCTCACCAGCAGATCGTCCTTGCCCAGGCGGAATTTGCCGGTGCGCTCGGTGCCGTCGAACAGGGCCGATGGCGACAGGAAGGTCCAGTCCAGTTCTTTTTCCTGGCGCAGCGTTTCCAGGAAGTCAGCTCCGGCACTGGCTTCAGCTTTATATTCAGCCGGGAAGCCTTCGCTGTCGATCACGCGCCCGCCACCGGGTAACAGCAGCGAACCTGCGCCGCCGACCACCAACAAACGTTTCACACCAGCCTTTTTCACCGGGCCGATTACGGCGCTGGCGGGGAGGGTGGAGAAGTGCGCGGCGCTGATCACCACGTCGCTGCCGCTGATGGCCTGTTGCAAGGCCTCGGCATCCAGGGCATCAGCCTGTTTGACCGTAACGCCAGGGCGCACAGCCAGCTTGTCGGTATTGCGGGCGATGGCGGTCACGGTATGCCCGCGACGCAGCGCTTCTTCCAGTAGTTGGCTACCGGCACGGCCGGTGGCACCAATGATTGCGATCTTGCTCATGATGTTCTCCAACAGGGTTAAGGTTTAAAGCCAATTACCACTTCATTTCGCCCTTGGCGACTTTGGCGCTCAGCTCCAGCGAGCTTTCGTCGGCAAGGGTGGGGTAACGTTTTTTCATGGCCGCAATCAGGGCGGCGGAATCCTTGGCCTTGGCGGTTTCGAGGTCGAAGGCCTTGATGTAATCGGCAGTGAACTTGACCGAGGCCAGCGACGGCTTGCCCAGGTAATGGCCCGGCACCACGGTGTTCGGCTTCAGGTCTTCAATGCGCTTGAGCGTAGCCAACCAGTCTTTATGGGATTGCGCGCTCTGGGTATCGGCCATCCACACGTGGATATTTTCAGCGACGACCACACCACCGATTACGGCCTTGATCGACGGGATCCACACAAAGCTGCGATCGGGCTGCGGGCCGTCGAGGCCCACCACTTCAAGCTGTTGCCCTTCCAGGGTCAGGCTGTGGCCTTTAAGCACTTGCGGCACAAGGGTCTTGGCCGGTTTGTCGGCGCCCATTTTCGGGCCCCAGAAGGCCAGCTTGTCGGCGACGGTGGCGTTGATATGGTCGACCACCGGCTGCGGCGCCAGCACCTTGGCGTCGGGGAAAGCGGCGGTCAGGGTGTCGAGGCCGAAGTAGTAGTCTGGGTCGCCATGGCTGATGTAGATGGTGGTCAGGCGTTTGCCGCTGGCGCGGATCTTCTGCACCAGTTGCTCGGCTTGGCTTTTGCCAAATTGTGCATCCACCAGGATCGCGTCTTTTTCGCCGCTGACCAGCACCGAGCTGACCGGGAAGATCGCGGCTTCGCCTGGGTTGTACACGTCGAGTTTCAGCTCTGTCGCCGCTGCGTGGGCAGCGAAGGCCAGGGCGGCGGTAGCCAGGGTCAAGCGTTTGAAGGTCGAGAACATTGGGCAGCTCCTGCCATTGGTAAGGGATGCACAGAGCTTAGTTGCATAAAACGCGACAAAAAATGCGATGCTGGGACATAGTTTGTTTCTAAAAGCGGGCAAATCATGGATCGTCTTCAAGCAATGCGCGTGTTTGTCACCGTGGTGGACCTGGGCAGCCAATCCGCCGCGGCCGACCACCTTGACCTGTCGCGCCCGGTGGTCTCGCGCTACCTGGCCGAGCTGGAAGACTGGGTGGGCGCACGTCTGCTGCACCGCACCACGCGCAAGCTCAGCCTCACCGCAGCCGGGGGGGAAACGCTACCGCGTTGCCGACAATTGTTGGATTTGTGCGGGGATATGCAGGCCGCCGTCAGCGAGCCCGACGACGCGCCCCGAGGCCTGTTGCGCCTGAGCGTGAGCACCTCGTTCGGCCAGGCGCAACTGGGCGCGGCGATTGCCGAGTACGTCAAGCGCTACCCGTTGGTGACGGTGGATTTGCAGATGCTCGATCGCACGGTGAACCTGGTGGACGAGCGCATTGACCTGGCGATCCGCACCAGCAACGACCTGGACCCCAACCTGATCGCCCGGCGCCTGACCGTATGCCGCTCGGTGGTGTGCGCCACACCGGCTTATCTGCACGAGCATCCGGCGCCGCAGAAAGTCGAAGACCTGGCCCGGCACAACTGCCTGACCCACTCTTACTTCGGCAAGAGCCTGTGGCATTTCGAAGAAAATGGCGAACACGTGTCGGTGCCGGTCCACGGCAATATCACCGCCAACGAGGCCAGCACGTTAATGCGCGTGACGCTGGCCGGGGCAGGGGTGGCGATGCTGCCCAGTTATCAGGCCGGTGAACTGATCCGCAGTGGAGAATTGGTACGCTTGCTGCCGCACGCCGAGCCACGCCAGATGAATATCTATGCAGTGTACGCCTCACGCAAACACATGCCCTCGGCGCTGCGCAGCCTCCTGGATTTCCTGGTGCTGCGCTTCCCCGAGGAGCCTGTCTGGGACGTCGGGCTGTGAGCTGAAATAAGCGCGCTGAATGGCATCGCATCATGGCAAGTTGACCTATGCTTTAAACAGCACCCTGTAGATCCGTTCAGAGGTCTGTGCCATGAGCATCAAAACCAGAAAGTACCTGACAATTTTCACCCTCTGCGCATTGGCGACAGCGCTGTATGGGACTGCCGCCTATCGCGTCGAGCAAACACGCATGCAGCCGGCGGCGTTCGCCATCAGTTGTCATCAGGACCAATGCGTTCCGCGCACCGGCAGTTTCAGTGCACTCAGGTAGGCTGCTCGGCCTTCAGTTGTTCACGAAACGCCTTGGGTGAAAACCCGACCCTGCGGCGAAACAGCCGTGAGAAGTTGGTCGGGTCGGAAAACCCCAGCACCTCGGACATTTCGTTGATGGTCATGCTGGTGTAGGTCAGCAGGCGCTTGGCTTCCAGCAACTGGCGGTCATGCATGATCTGCAACGCCGGCTGCCCACCCAACTCCCGACATGTCCCGTTCAAGTGTGAGACCGAGATGCCCAGCTTGTGGGCCAGGTCTTCAATCTTGGGGTGTTCGCGGTAATGCTGTTCGACCAGTTGCGTAAACCGCCGAAAGTACTCACGCCCCCGCGGTGCGCGTGGATGGCGACGTTGGATCGCCTGGCGGCTGACCCATACCAGCAACACGCTGACCAGGGCGTGCAGCATCATGTCCCGTGCCGGTTGGTCATCGGCGTATTCGTCCTGCAAACGCATGAACAGGCTGTTCAAGTAATCGCTGTCCTTGCCCGCCGGGTAACTGCCCAGGGTGTGCAGGCCATCGACGGTAGAGCCCAGTTGCGCCTGCAAGTGGCTGACCAGCGGCGCCGAAAGCGTCACCACGAACCCCTCCACATCCTCGGAAAAACGAAAACCATGCACGCACAGCGGTGGCAGCACTTGCAGGCTCGACTCGTTGAGCGTGGTGCGCTGGCCTTCGATTTCCAGTTGTGCCTGGCCTTTGTGCACATACAGCAACTGGCACAGGTCCGCGTGCCGGTGGGGCTGGATTTCCCACTGGTATTCCCGACTGCGCCGGGAAATGGTTTCGCAGTGCAACAAATCGGGAGTCGGCCACTGCTGGCTTTCCCCGTAAAGCTTGAAGACCGGAATCGCGGTTTTGGTCATGGTTTCAATCCGATACTCAGGATAAGGGTTCGGTAATCGCCCCGATTGGCGAAAAGCACAGGTTTTGACGCAGTTTTCACCTTCTTATGCGGCTCGCTCAAGTGAAAAATGTCAGCCACAAGAGCAATGACAACTCTTTCACTCCATACGTTCGCGTGAAGCTTGAAGGCCATAAAAATAATGAAAACCCTTAAAACTCAAGTCGCCATTATTGGCGCCGGTCCTTCCGGATTGCTGCTCGGCCAGTTGTTGCACAACGCTGGTATCCAAACCCTTGTTCTAGAGCGCCAGAGCGCCGAGTACGTGCAAGGCCGTATCCGCGCCGGTGTGTTAGAACAGGGCATGGTCGACCTGCTGCGCGAAGCCGGGGTCAGCCAGCGCATGGACGCCGAGGGTTTGGTGCACGACGGGTTTGACATTGCCCTCAATGGCCAACTCACCTCCATCGACCTCAAGGCCTTGACCGGCGGCCAGTCGGTGATGATCTACGGCCAGACCGAGGTCACCCGCGACCTGATGGCCGCCCGCGCAGCCGCCGGTGCCATCACCCTGTACGAAGCCTCCAATGTTCAACCCCATGACCTGAAAAGTGAACAGCCGTGGCTGACCTTCGAGCATGAAGGCCAAGCCTATCGCCTGGAGTGCGACTACATTGCCGGCTGCGACGGTTTCCATGGTGTGGCCCGCCAGTCGATACCGGCGCAAGCGCTGAAGGTGTTCGAGCGGGTCTACCCCTTCGGCTGGCTGGGTGTGCTGGCTGACACGCCGCCGGTACACGCTGAATTGGTGTACGCCAAACATACGCGGGGTTTTGCGCTGTGCAGCATGCGGTCGCCGACCCGCAGCCGCTACTACCTGCAAGTGCCGGTCGAAGAGAAGCTGGAAGACTGGGCGGATGAACGCTTTTGGGATGAACTCAAAAGCCGCCTGCCCAACTCCTTGGCCGAGCAGTTGGTGACCGGGCCCTCGATCGAAAAAAGCATCGCGCCGCTGCGCAGCTTTGTGGTGGAACCGATGCAGTACGGGCGTCTGTTCCTGCTCGGCGATGCCGCGCACATTGTGCCGCCCACCGGCGCCAAGGGTTTGAACTTGGCGGCCAGTGATGTGAGCACCTTGTTCCGCATCTTGCTCAAGGTGTACCGCGAAGGGCGCCTGGACCTGCTGCAAAAGTACTCGGCAATCTGCCTGCGCCGGGTGTGGAAAGCCGAACGGTTTTCCTGGTGGATGACCTCGATGCTGCATCAATTCCCACAGGCGGACGCCTTCAGCCAGCGCATCGCCGAAAGCGAACTGGACTATTTCGTTCACTCCGAGGCCGGGCGCAAAACCATCGCAGAAAATTACGTCGGCCTTCCTTACGAGCCTATCGAATAGCCTGCTATCGTATCGAGCATTCCCACCGGTGACCGTTGCCTGTGGGCCCTGCTCGAAGGTTCTGCCGTGACTCACCTCAATCAGCCCGCTCCAACCGTTCCCGCCGTGCGCAGTATCCTGGTCGCGCTGATGATGGCGATCTTCCTGGGGGCCCTGGACCAGACCATTGTCGCCGTGTCCATGCCGGCCATTTCTGCGCAGTTCCATGACGTCAACCTGCTGGCCTGGGTGATCTCCGGCTACATGGTGGCGATGACCGTGGCGGTGCCGATCTACGGCAAGCTGGGCGACCTGTATGGGCGCCGGCCCATGATGCTGATCGGCATGGGCGTGTTCACCCTGGCGTCGCTGTTCTGCGGCCTGGCGCAAAGCATGGAGCAGCTGGTGCTGGCGCGGGTGCTGCAGGGTATCGGCGCTGGCGGGATGGTC
This sequence comes from Pseudomonas sp. AL10, assembly GCF_029960685.1. Taxonomy (NCBI): domain Bacteria; kingdom Pseudomonadati; phylum Pseudomonadota; class Gammaproteobacteria; order Pseudomonadales; family Pseudomonadaceae; genus Pseudomonas; species Pseudomonas sp. AL10. Next base: position 4,372 of record NZ_JASBQZ010000075.1, on the reverse strand, counting down.
TCGGTGAGCCAGGCGATCATTGGCGACATTATTCCTCCCCGCGAACGGGGACGTTATCAGGGGTATTTCAGCAGCATGTACGCGGTGGCCAGCGTGGCCGGGCCGGTGCTGGGCGGTTATATGACCGAGTACCTGTCGTGGCGCTGGGTGTTTTTGATCAACCTGCCGCTGGGTGCCGGTGCCTGGTATGTGGCCCATCGCACCCTGGTGGGGCTGCCGGTGCCGCAGCGCAAGCCGATCATCGATTACCTCGGCACGGTGCTGATGATCATCGGCCTCACCGCCTTGTTGCTGGGCATCACCGAAATCGGCCAGGGCCATTCATGGCGTGACGATCAAGTGCTGGGGTTGCTGGCCTGCGCCCTGCTGGCCTTGAGCGCGTTTGTGTGGCACGAACGCCGCGCGCGCGAACCGCTGCTGCCGATGCACTTGTTTGCCAACCGCAGCGCGGTGTTGTGCTGGTGCACGATTTTCATCACCAGCTTCCAGGCGATTTCCCTGACGGTGCTGATGCCCCTGCGCTACCAGACCGTAACCGGCGCCGGTGCCGACAGCGCGGCCCTGCACTTGCTGCCCTTGGCGATGGGCTTGCCGATGGGCGCGTATTTCGCCGGGCGCATGACCTCGGTGACCGGCCGCTACAAACCGATGATCCTCAGTGGTGCGTTGTTAAGCCCCCTGGCGATCCTCTGCATGGCCTACAGCGCGCCCCAGGCGGTGGCGTTCACCGCGATCTTCATGCTGTTGAGCGGCATCGCCTCAGGCATGCAATTTCCAACCTCGCTGGTGGGCACACAGAATTCGGTGGAGCAACGGGATATTGGTGTGGCCACCAGCACCACCAACCTGTTTCGCTCCCTGGGCGGCGCAGTGGGCGTGGCCTGCATGTCGGCGTTGCTGCTGGCGCTGTTACACGATTCCAGTTTCGCCCATCTGGCAAGCGGCGCACTGGTGGCCGAAGGCAGTTCCGGCAACGTGCTGCTCGACGGCCTCAACGCCGCACCCGGCCCGGCGCAAGATGCGTTGCGCGCGGAGCTGGCGGTGACGTTCCGGCATTTGCTGATGGTGAGTGCGGCGGTGTCGCTGCTGGGGTTGGCGGCTGCGATAGCGATGCCGAATCGGGTACTGCGTGGCCGTGAAGACAAAGTTAGATAAGCGGACGCGGAGCGTCCCAGGCGGCGTTCCCACGCAGAGCGTGGGAATGATCAGGATCAGGGGCTGTAATACCCCACCGCTACCATGAAATGCCCGCTCTTGCGCACATACGCATGCTTGTTCTCGACCTTGCCCGTCACCGGGTTTTTCCAGCGGTATTTGTATTCGCCCTGGTCCTGTTCGGCCATCATCTTGAGGATCGGCACACCCACCGGTTTGCCATCCGGATCCTTGATCTTGGCGAAATCGGTGTTGATCAGGCGCAGGTTGGTGCCGTGGGCGACGTAGCGCCGGGTGTTCAGGTCCACCACGAATACGTAGAGATCATCTTGCAGGAAGCCGCCTTGCAAGGAGTTGATCGCCTTGAGCGTGCCGGCTTCATCCTTGACCAACGCCTCCACCGCCTTGTTGCGCAGCGCCCGTGCCTGTTCCGGGGTGGCGCGCGGCAAGTAATAACCGACCGCCAGAATGCGTTCACCCACCCGCTGATAAAACACATGCTTGTGTTCGACCTTGCCGTCATTCCAGTTCTGCCAGCGGTAGTCAGCCTGCTGGATACCCTGGTTTTCGGGCACTTTGAGTGCGTCCTTGAAGGATTGGCGCAAATCCGGTCCGAGTACCTCGGACACATCGCGACCGATCAGCGCGGAGGAGGGCCCGCCACTGGCCAGCAGCACGCCTTTTGTATCGACCACAAACACATAGCGGTCCTGGTCGATGAACTCGCCCTGACGGCTGAAGGCGGCGAACGCCTTGTCACCTTGCTTGTGGTAGTACGCCAAGGCCTTTTCCAGCAGGGCCTTGGCGGCTTGGGCATCCGCTTCCTGTGCCGTGGCGGCATGCACCTGGCTGCAACACAACAGCAGCAGCCAGGTGAATCGGAGCAGTCTCTTCATTTACCCGTCCCTCGTTCTTGATGGTGTGCCAAGAGCGTAGACGGTTGGCGGCAAATCAGAAGGGTTTGGTCGGCAGGTATTTGCCGTCCAGGGTGATGACCGCACGGGAGCCGCCGTCCGGGTCTTCGACTTTCTTGATGTCCAGTTTGAAGTTGATGGCGCTGATGATGCCGTCGCCGAATTGCTCATGCACCAGGGCCTTCAAGGTAGAGCCGTAGACTTGCAGCATTTCATAGAAACGGTACATGGTTGGGTCGGTCGGCACACCGCTCGGGAAGCTGCCGCGCAGTGGGACGCTTTGCAGCAGGCGGCTGGCGTCCTCGTCAAGGCCGAGTTTGCCGCACACGATGTCGGCCGCTTCCTTGGGCAGCGGGTGCTGGCCGAGCAGGGCGGCGGTGACGAATGCCAGGCTCAGCCCGGTGCCGTCGGTGAGGGCCTGCCACGACAGGTTTTTGCGTGCCTTGAGGTCGATAACGGTGTCGGCCAGGGCCAGGCGTGGGGTTTGAGCGAATTGAGATTGCAACATGGTGACGTCCTCTTGGGTTGAATAAGGTTCAGGCGGCGTGGGCGCGGGTGCTGGGGTGGTCGAGCAGGGAGACGAAGCGCCCGGTGTGCCCGTCCAAAGCGTCAATGCCGCCGGTTTCGATGTCGTACACCCAGCCATGCAGGTTCATCCGGCCTTGTTCCAGCGCCAGGGCGACCGAAGGGTGAGTCTTGAGATTAGCCAGTTGGGCGACCACGTTTTCGCGCACCAAGGCATCCAGGCGTGCAGCGTCCGAGGCATGTGTGCGGGCGGCATTGATCACCTTGGCCGACTCGGCATGGCGCAACCAGTTGGCCACGGCGGGCAGGTGGTCCAGGCATTTGCAGGTGGAAATCGCAGTCATCGCGCCGCAGTCTGAATGCCCGCAAATCACAATGTCGCTCACGCCCAGCACCGCTACGGCATATTCGACCGTGGCCGACACGCCTCCCGGCTCCGGGCCGTAGGACGGCACGATGTTGCCGGCATTGCGGATGACGAACAGATCACCGGGCTCCTGCTGGGTCAACAGCTCAGGGACTACGCGGCTGTCAGAGCAGGACACGAACAAGGTGCCGGGGTTTTGCGTGGTCGCCAGGTGTTTGAACAAGTCACTGCGAGGGGTAAAGGCTTCACGTTGGAATTTGCGAAAGCCGTCGATGAGATGTTGCATGGTGGTTCTCCTTGCGTCGCTGATGGGGCAAGGATGGAAGTTTTCGGCTATAGCGTCCAAGACCGGTTTATGATGCTATCTATAAGCTATGCCTATAGTTGGAGCGCTGCCCATGCTGTTGCGTCATATCCGTTATTTGCTGGCCGTTGCCGAGCATCGCAACTTCACGCGGGCTGCCGAGGCGCTGCACGTGTCGCAACCGACCTTGTCGCAGCAGATCAAGCAACTGGAAGAAAGCCTGGGTGCGCCACTGCTGGACCGCACCGGGCGCCGCATCAGCCTGACCGACGCGGGGCAGGCGTACGTACGCTATGCGCGCTTGGCCTTGCAGGACCTACAGGCCGGCACCCGTGCGATACACGACGTGCAGGACCTGCGCCGAGGGCACTTGCGCCTGGCCATGACGCCGACCTTTACTGCTTACCTGATCGGCCCGCTGCTGGCACGGTTCAATGCGTTGTACCCCGGCATCACCCTGAGCATCGAGGAACTGACCCAAGACCGTATCGAAGCCGCGCTGGGGGAGGACCTGCTGGATATCGGCATCGGGTTTACTGGCGAGCATGGGGTGGAGATCGACTGTGAGGCGCTGTTTGTCGAAGAGCTGAGCCTGGTCGTCAGTGCCAGTCACCCCGAACGCAATCAACGGGCGTGGCTCGAACAGCCTCTGGTGTTGCTGAACACAGGCTTCGCTACCCGCCGCTACATCGACGATTACTGCCACCGGCAAGGGGTTAAACCGCAGATTGCCATGGAGGCCAATTCCATCAGTGCGATTATCGAGATCGTACGCAGCACGCCCCTGGCAACCATCCTGCCCCGGGCATTGGCCGAGGCTCAGGCTGGCCTGCGTGCCGTGGCGATCGAGCCTGCGTTGCCGCAGCGCACTGTGGCCTTGTTGAGCCGCAAGGGGGCGTATCGCAGCGCTGCGTGTGCGGCGTTTGTGGCGTTGATCAAGGCATAGGGCCGGACAGCCTGCGCTTATCTACCTGACACCCCGCGATCCAAATGTGGGAGCTGGCTTGCCTGCGATGACGGCCTGAAAGCCAACGCCTATCTACCAGACAAACCACGATCCAACTGTGGGAGCGGGCTTGCTCGCGAAGGCGGCCTGGCAGTCAACAC
>NZ_JASBQZ010000074.1:0-12010 GCF_029960685.1 Pseudomonas sp. AL10 | reverse complement strand
CGCATCGTGGTTACCGGTGGCTGCGGCGAACTGCACAGTTGTGTAGATACCTATGCTGCGATAGCGGTGTGACAGTCTCCCCAGGGTTGCTGACCCACCGCTATCGCAGGCAAGCCAGCTCCCACGGGGATTTTTGCTTGGCTTATAGGGCCGTGTCAGACTCGGTCGAGTACATCCAGCGCAACAACGAATGCCGCCCGCTGATCCCCAACTTGATCGCCGCACGCTTGAGGTAGCTCTCGATGGTGTTGACCTTCAACGCCAGTTGTTCGGCCAACTCCGGCGCGGTGCGCCCGGCCAGCAGGCCTACGCACACTTCCAGTTCACGGTTGGACAAGGTCAGCCCCGATTGCACCAGGCGCTCCTGGATACGTCGGCGCAAGGTATCGATGCCCTGGTGTTGCGGCTCTGCCGACGGGCTGTCCGAGAGCGATGGCTGCAGCGCGGTGATGTGTTTTTCCACCATGGGCAGCAACAGCGTGGAGAAGTCCTGGAGCATGCTGCGTTCTTGCGCAGAAAAACTCTCGGACGGGTGGGAGCGGTACACCGACAGTACATAGCGCACATCGTCCTTGCGGCGCGTGAGGTGCAGTTGTGCGGCGAGTTGCTCGCTGTCCAGGGCCGCCACCGAATCGGTGTACACCGGGCTGATTTTGCGACGGCCAAGGCCTTCGCGGCTGACGTGCAATTGGGTGATATGGGTGGCGTCCACTGCCAGTTGGGTAAGGATCAGGTCATGCAGCATGCGTGGGAAATGGCGGCTGCCGGTGCTGGCGATGACCTTGCCTATCTGTGGGAACAGGTGTGAGTTCATCAATTCGTCCATGAGTTTCGTGCAGGTATTGGGCCTTATAGCGACGGGGATTAAGAAGGTAACTAATGTGAATAACCTGCAGTGATAGTGCGTCCCGCCGCTGACATGCTAGTACAGGCTGGCTGAAGGAGGGGGATCCAATCTGCGAAAAAAAAACATTAAGCAGGTACAGCGGCAGTCGGATCCTTAGTCGAATCCTTCCGATCACCGCCCAGGCACCGCAAAACGCTTGGGTTTGGGCGCTATTTCAGCGCGTACGCCGATGTAGTGGTGGGCCGCAGGTTGGCACCGTTGCACTTGGCCAGGGCTTGTTGGATATCCGCCAGCAGGTCGGCGACGTCTTCCAGCCCCACCGACAAACGTACCAGGCCCTCGCTGATACCGTGCTGCGCCCGTTGCTCGGGGGTGTAGGTGGAGTGGGTCATGCTCGCCGGGTGTTGGGCCAGTGATTCGGCATCCCCCAGGCTGACCGCGCGGGTGAACAGTTGCAGCGCGTTCATGAAGCGCTGGCCGGTCTCGATGCCACCCTTGAGTTCAAAGGCGATCATGCCGCCGGGCAGTTTCATTTGTCGGTTTGCCAATTCGTACTGTGGGAAAGAACGCAGCCCGGGGTAGGTCACCCACTGCACCGCAGGGTGTGCCTGCAACGCCTCGGCCACCGCCTGGGCGTTGCTGCAATGGCGGTCCATGCGCAGGCCCAGGGTCTTGAGGCCGCGCATCAACAACGCGGCGTCCTGGGGTGACATCACCGCGCCGGTCAAGTCCTTGAGTCCTTGCAGGCGAATGCGCTGGGCCAAGGCCTGGTTGCTCACCGCGATGCCTGCGGTGATGTCGCCGTGGCCGCTGAGGTATTTGGTGGCCGAGTGCACCACCACATCGGCGCCCAGTTCCAGGGGGCGTTGCAGGTAGGGGGTGCAGTAAGTGTTATCGACCACCACGGTGACGTTCGGCTGTTGATGGGCCAGTTCGGCCACGGCGGCGATGTCGATCAGGCGCAGGTTGGGGTTGGCCGGGGTCTCGCAGTAGACCATGCGGGTGGCCGGGGAGAAGGCTACTTGCAGGGCGGCCAGGTCGGTCAGGTCGACATGCCGCACCTTGATGCCGAATTCGCCCAGGCCATGGTGCAACAGGGCGAAGGTACAACCATAAAGCGTCTGGCTGACGATGATCTCGTCGCCTGGGCGCAACAGGGTCCAGAACGTCGCGGCAATCGCGCCCATACCGGAGCTGAATGCCACGGCGGCTTCGCCGTTCTCCAGACTGGCCATGCGTGACTCCAGCAGGGCCAGGGTGGGGTTGGAAATGCGCGTATAGAAGTGGCCGCTGGCTTCGCCGGCAAAGCAGGCGGCGCCGTATTCGACAGTGGGGAAGGCGAAGGTGGCCGACAGGTAGATGGGCGGGACGAGGGCGCCGTGGTGGTCAAGAGGGTCATAGCCGTGGTGGATGGCACGGGTAGAAAAGCCGAAGCTGGTGTGTTTAGTGTGCATGTCGGGCGCTCCTTATTTCCTACAATGCTATGCTCATAACCACAGATGAACCTTGCAAAAAAGCCTGGAAAAACCCGCGTTTGTGGATCAAACACCGATAAAAATAATGATTAGAGGCACGTTATGCCCATCAAGCTGGACCGCACGGACAAAGCCCTTTTAAACGCGCTGCAAGGCAACGCCCGCCTGACCGTGGCCGAGTTGGCCGAGCGGGTGGCCCTCACCACGTCACCCTGCTGGCGCAGGGTGCGCGCCCTGGAGGAGAGCGGTGTGATCAGTGGCTATCAGGCGATCCTTTCTCCCAAGGCGCTGGGTTATGGGGTGACTGCGTTTGTCAGCATCATGATGGAGAGCCACACCCAGGAAATCGCCCGGGCGTTCGAGCAGCGGCTGTTGGCGATTCCGGAGATTGTGGCGTGCCATAACGTTTCAGGGCGCTATGACTTTTTGCTGGAGGTGGTGGCCAAGGACCTGGAGTCGTTTGGTGAGTTTGCGCGGGAGGTTTTGCAGACGTTGCCCTGCGTCAAGGAGATTTATTCGAGTTTTTCGTACAAGTCGGTGCGGCCGTTGCGGGTGATTCCGTTGCCGGGTTGACGGGGGGCTTACGGCGCCTTACCTACTGACACCCCCGCGATCCAGCTGTGGGAGCTGGCTTGCCTGCGATGGCGACCTGCCAGCCGCCCCATATCTACCTGACACCCCACGATTTCAATGTGGGAGCTGGCTTGCCTGCGATGACGACCTGAAAGCCGACATCTCTCTACCTGACACCCCACAATCCAACTGTGGGAGCGGGCTTGCTCGCGAAGGCGGCCTGGCAGGCGACACAGTTGGATTGGGTATATATCCATTGCTGCGGTAACGGCTACTTGGGGTTCCGCCCTGACGGCGGCTAACCCGGCGTCCTGCCGGGTTACCCACGAATTCAAGCCTGCGTTCGGCCAGCGTGGTTTAACGGGGCGCCTGAGATCAAGATCACAAGCAGATCAAGAGCAGATCAAGAGCGGCTCGCTTCGCATCGTGGTTACCGGCAGATCAAGAGCTACTCGCTTCGCATCGTGGTTAGGTAAGGTTAGGTTGGGGTTGGGGGGCTTTTGCTTTTTTGGGCGACACCGTGCAGCAGCAACGCCTCGAACACTCGCTGCACGCGTGGTTCGTCGCTGTGTGCCACATTGAAGCGCATTGAGTCGCGATGGGCCGGATCGTAGCCAAACAGGGCGCCGGGGGCCAGTACCATGCTGCGTTTCAGGGCTTCCTGGGCCAGGAGTTCGCCGTTTACGCCGGGTGGCAGGCGCGCCCAGATGAACATCCCGCCTTCATACGCCATGGGCAATTCGCACCCGCAGCGCTTGAGCCATTGTTCGACGCGCCCACCGGCTTCCATCAGGCGCTGCACCATGCGTTTGCGGTGCTTGGCGTAGCTGCCTTCGCTGAGCATGCGGTAGACGATCTGTTCGAACAGTTCGGAGGTGACGCCGCCGCTCATCAATTTCATGTTGGTCAGGTTGGCGGCCAGTTGCGGCGCGGCGACGACGTAGCTGACGCGGGTGTTGGCACTCAGGATCTTTGAGAAACCCGACAGGTAGGTGACCTGGTCCAGCCCGGCGACGGCGGCCAGGCGTGGGGGTGGGTTGGGGTGCAGGTCGCCGTAGAGGTCGTCCTCGACGATGTGGCAGTGGTAGTGCTGGGTCAGTTGCAGCAGGCGGAACGCCTGGCTGGGGCTGAAGGAGTGGCCGGTGGGGTTGTGTAACACGCTTGTGGTCAGGTACAGGCTGGGGCGGTGTTCGGCCAGCAGTTGTTCGAGGGCGGTGAAGTCAAAGCCGTCGGGGCGGCGGGCAATGGTGATGACTTTGACGCCGTGCAGCGCCAGGTTGGCGTGGAAGTTGAAGTAGCACGGTGCATCGAGCAGCACCGTGTCGCCGGGGCGGGCGAGCAGGCGCATGAGCATGTCCAGGCCCTGCACGGTATTGGGTGTGGTGATGATCTGTTCCACTGGCACCGACAAGCCTTCGCCGTGCAGTTTCTGCTGCAGCGCCTGGCGCAACGGCAACAGCCCCGCCGGTGTGCCCAGCCCGGCGATGCGCAGTGACGGCGCACGCACTACGCTGCGCATCGCCTGGCGGATCGCTTCGCCATTGAGCCAATCCTCCGGCAAGTGCCCGCCGCCAGGGCGCAGTTCGCCACTGGCAGTGGCCAAGGGCCGGCGCAAAACGCTGAGCAGGTCTTGGGGCAACAGGTCCACCCAGGTCGCCGAGGCTGGGCGGGTGCTGTCCATCGCCACGAAGTAGCCGCGGCCTTGGCTTGAGGTGAGCAGGTGGCGACCGCGCAGACGGTCCAGTGCCTCGTTGAGGGTGAACTTGCTGACGCCGAGGATCTGGGTCAGTTCACGCACGGATGGCAGTTTGCTGCCCGGGGCCCATTCGCTATTTTCGATGGCGTGGCTGAACGCCTCGACGATCTGTTGGACCTTGGGCGTGCCCTCTACAAAAGCGATGGCGGATACAAACATGACGCGTCCTTGTGTTTGCCGGTGCTTTTACCGGTGAAGTTAGGCTGGATTAGGCATCACTTTACCTGCCTTGTGCAATGCCACTCCCCTAGACTGCGCGGCATCTCGCCAGGAGATGGCGAAATTTCCTACACCTAAGCAATGGATTTTGCATTTCCATGAAGACTTATATGTGCGCACCCTGCGGTTTTATGTACGTAGAAGAACTGGGTATTCCGGAGGACGGAATTCCCGCAGGCACCCCTTGGGAAGAGGTGCCTGAAGACTGGGCATGCCCGGATTGCGGCGTGACCAAGGCCGATTTCATGGCCATCAACCTACCCGAACCTCAAGAAGCCTGACCCGCCATCAACGAAAGGAATCGTCCCATGGACAGCAAACTGATCAACGCCACCGTCCCGTTCTGCACCGGTGTGGCCCACCAGAAATACCTGGGCGCCGAAAAGGGCCTGCAAACCGCCATCGAAGGTGACTGCACCCACTGGTACATCGACGGCAGCCTGTTCGGCGAAATGGTCGATGACTGGACCGAGGCGCGTATCGAAAGCCTGCAAGCGCAAATCGCGGTCACGGGGGTCAAGCCGGTTTTCCACGGCAACTTCAAGGCGCCGTTGGGCAGTGATGTCGAAGCCTTCCGTAGCGCGGCCGTGGAGTACGTGAAGAAGGAAATCGACATCGCCAGCCGCCTGGGCGCGCCGTTGATCATTCACGGTGGTTGCATCGTCGAGCCGAAAATGGTGTTGATGGCCAAGAAGGTTGCCCTGGAGCATTACCTCAAGTCGGTGCAGGAACTGGCGTTGTACGCCGAGGCCAAGGGCACGGATATCTACCTGGAAAACCTGTCCAACTACGTCAACTATCGGCCATTCCACTACATCTTCACCCATGAAGCGGAATACTCCTTTGTGTTCGAGCGCCTGCAAGCCCACAGCAATGTGTACTTCTTCCTCGATGCCGGCCACGCCAACATCGAGAACGGCCTGCCGGCAGAAGTGGTGCGCAAGTACCACCACCTGATCAAGGGCATTTCCTTCAGCAACAACAACGGCGTGCAAGACCAGCACTTCGGCATCCATGACGGCAACTGCGATTACGCCGATGTGCTGCAGGCTATTGTCGAGACTAACTGGAAGGGCCTGGTCGCGTTTGAAACCCGCAACCAGACCGCCAAGGCCGCCCTGGCTGACCTGGCGGTGATGTACCGCGACTCCCTGACCACCGAAATCGCCGTCGCCTGATCGGCCTGGGGCGGGCGCTGGCTGCGTTCGCCCCGTTGCTGCTGTTTCTCTTTATTCAAGGTGCTGGCCATGACAAGTGCGTTAACCCTGTCTTCATTTCTCTACTTCCTGTTGTTTTGCGCCACCATGACCTTCAGCCCGGGCCCCATGACCCTGCTGTTGCTCAGCCTGGGCTTGAAGGACGGCCTGCGCAGTTCGATCCCGGCGCAGGTCGGCGCCAGTGTGTCGTACCTGATTTCGATCCTGATCTTTGCCGTGGGCTTTTCGGAGTTGATCAAGGGCAACCTCGCCGTTACCCAGACCATCCAGTTTGTCGGGGTGGCCTACATTCTTTACCTGGCCTACAAGCAGTGGACCAGCAGTGGCGTATCGATCAACAACGCCGGCACGGTTGAGGGCGCGCGAAGCCTGTTCGGCAAAGGGCTGTTGACCGGGTTTTCCAACCCCAAGACCATCATCATGTTCAGCGCCGTGTTCCCGCAGTTTGCCGGTGCTGGTGAACACAGCTCGGCGGCGGACATCGCCATTCTCGGCGCAACCTTTCTGTTGCTGCAATTTGCCAGCGGCTGCCTGTATTGCTATTTCGGCCAGCGCATCAAGCACGTGCTGGAAAACCCCAAGCGGCGCGTGCTGTTGCAGCGGATCACAGCCGTGTTGCTGCTGGGCGTGGCCTTGATGCTGGCGCGTGGGTTTTCGCACTGAAGTATTAGCCAATAAGCGGTAGTGGCGATTTGACGTTGCCCTGTTAGACTCCAGGCAATCACCCAGGATCGCCCCCACCATGCCAGCCGTCGGAGGAAAAGGACTTCCGCTCGCTTTGCGCTTGTACAAATCCCGCCTGTTGGGGCTGACGCTCGGCTTTGTGTGCGTGGCGTTCGGCATGTATCCGTTGAGCCCGCCCCTGTGGGTGTGGGCCTGGATGCTGATCAACGCCTTTGCGTGGCCGCACCTGGCTTTTCAATGCTCGTTGCGCTCGGCCAATACCTTGCGCAGCGAACGCCGCAGCCTGCTGTTCGATTCCTTTTGCGGTGGGTTCTGGGTTGGCGCGATGCACTTCAACCCGCTGCCCAGCGTCACCACCCTGTCGATGATGAGCATGAACAACGTCGCCATCGGCGGGCCGCGCTTCCTGTTTGCGGGTTGGGCGGCGCAGGCATTGGGGCTGGGCACCGCGCTGCTGCTGTTCACGCCTGGGTTTATCGCCGTGACTACCCAGGCCCAGTTGTATGCCTGCCTGCCGATCCTGATGCTGTATCCCCTGGCCCTGGGCTGGATCTGCTACCGCCAGGCCGTCACCTTGGCCCGCCACAAGCGTGAGCTGCTGGCCTTGAGCCGCACCGACAGCCTGTCGGGCCTGCTCAACCACGGCGCCTGGAAGGACCACCTGGACCTCGAGTTTCAACGTTGCCGCCAAGGCCCGGCCGGTGCCGCCATCGCGTTGATCGACATCGACCACTTCAAGACCATCAACGACACCTACGGCCATGTGACCGGCGATATCGTCCTGCGCCAACTGAGCAAGGTGTTGCGCCAGAACCTGCGCACCACCGACCTGGCCGGCCGTTATGGCGGCGATGAGTTCTGCGTGATCCTGCCCGATATGCCCCTCAACCGTGCCACCGAGGTGATGGAGGCCTTGCGCGGTCGCTTCAACGCCTTGGCCTACGCCCAGGACCCGACACTGCGAGTGAGCCTGAGCATCGGCCTGGCGCCGTACCAGCCGAGCCACGCCGACTCCATCAGTTGGCTCAACGATGCCGACCAGGCGCTGTACGAGGCCAAGAGCAGCGGGCGCAACCGAGTCAGTTCGGTACAGGGCAGTTGGTTGCGGTCAGTTTAGTGGGGTAGGGTGGCGGGGCACCCTCCAACAAAAAACAAGGATCGGTCCATGCTCTTCACCTTCCCGCGTACCCTGTTGGCCGCTACCCTGGCCTTGTCTTTCAGCCTGCCGGCCTACAGCGCCGAGCCTCATAAACAGATCCAGCAACAGGCCGAACAATACAAGGCCGAAGCCTTGAAGCTGCTGGAGCGCCTGGTGAATATCGACTCGGGCTCAGGCTACGAGTCCGGCTTGACTCAAGTGCGCGATATCGCCGTGGATGAGTTGAAACAGTTGGGTTTCACCATCGAACGGGTGCCGGATAAAGCCGCCAACAACAGCCATGTGGTCGCCACCCTCAAAGGCACTGGCAAGGCCAAGATCCTGCTGATGGCCCATATGGACACCGTATTCAAGGAAGGCTCGGCCGCCGAGCGCCCGTTCCACATCAAGGACGGCCGCGCCTACGGCCCCGGCGTGATGGATGACAAGGGCGGCATCGTCGCGGGCATCTATGCGCTCAAAGTCCTCAAAAGCCAGGGCTTCAAGGACTACGCGCAGATTACCTTCCTGCTCGACGCCAGCGAAGAAACCGGGTCCGACGCCGCTTCCGAACTGATCCGCAACACTGCCAAGGGCCACGATGTAACCCTGAACCTGGAACCCGGTCGCCCCGCCGACGGCCTGGTGGTGTGGCGCAAAGGCAGCGCTACCGCCGTGGTCGAAGTCAAAGGCAAGGCCGCCCACGCCGGCGTCGCCCCGGAACTGGGACGCAACGCCGCCATGGAAGCCGCGCACCAGATCCTGCAACTGGGCAAACTCGGCGACGAAGACAAGAAAACCACCATCAACTTCACCGTGCTCAAGGCTGGCGACCGCACCAACGTCATCCCTGACCAGGCCACCGCCAAGGCCGACGTGCGTGCGGCCTTGCCGGAAGAATTCGACCGGATCGAGAAAGACCTGGCCCGGGTTTCAGCCAACAAATTGATCCCGGAAACCGAAGTGAAAACCAGCCTGCAGCGCGGCCTGCCGCCGATGCCGCAGACCGCCGAGTCGGATAAGTTGGTAGCGATTGCCCAAGGGATTTATGGCGAACTGGGACGCAAGTTGACCATCGAAGGCAGTGGCGGCGCGGCGGATGCCAGCTTGTCCGCGGGGGTAGGCACGCCGACGTTGGATGGGTTTGGGATAGTGGGGGGCAATATTCATACGGCGGAGGAATATGCCGAGGTGGAAAGTGTGGCGCCGCGGGTTTATTTGTTGAGTCGGATGATTATGGAGTTGTCCAAGCGCTGATCAGATCGAACGAAGCGGGTTTGAATGTGGGAGGAATGCCCGTCAGGCAAACGCAGATCCCCTGTGGGAGCGGGCTTGCCCGCGAAGGCGGTGTGTCAGTCGCTGCATGTGTTACTGCACTACCGCTTTCGCAGGCAAGCCAGCTCCCACATTTGATCTTTGTTGATTTGAGCGTTGTGTTTGCTTGGTTGACTCGCATTGGGGTCAGCCCCTCCGACATCGAGTACTGCATTCAATGTGAAAGTCACCATGTGGAAGGGTCTTCGAGACTGGCTTTTTGGAGGTCGTCTTTCCAGACCTCGTTGGCCAGTCGATAAATGTCTGCAAAGAAGCCTCGGGGGTCGGCTATTTCTGTTTCGTCCCAGGCCATCGTTGAATACTCATCGGGGTCGTCTTCAAAGAACGAGCTAAAGTCAAAATTTTCAGTATTTAGAGCGAAGGACAAATTTTCCATCAGCTTATATTTGTGGCGGTGGGAGAATTCGTTGTAAGGATCCAGGCAGTATCTTAGGATCAAAGCTTCTCGATCTTTCTGGTTGTTAGGGTTGTAGGCGTGCAGTTCTTCTCCCTTTGATTCTTCTCTGTCGTAGATGTCAAAAATTCCTACGAAATAGCGCAGGCTTGCGTCGAAAGGGATGTGCTCGGAGGATGGATGAAATAACATTTTTACTCCTTAATCGGGAACAGGGTAAAAGGTGTGCCGTCTTTACGAAACTTCATTTCGGCACCATTCATTGAAGGGTTGAAATGTGGATGGTTCGGATCCGTCTTGTTTGGTCTGTAACCACGTCCAGCACCTGGCAGTTCTAGTTGGACAATATCATTCTTGTTGCCATCTATTCCGGTATAGCGCGAAAGTCCTCGTTCAACCCTTGATGTTGCTTTGGTCCATGCTTGAAGTTGAAGCTTCCAACTGTTGAATTGTGAGCTGGGAGTCCCTTTTTTCTTGGGCGGTAATTTGCCCGTTATTGGATCTTTCCCATCTATTGAGCGCTGGCTCACTTTAGATGACTCAACTTCTGGTCCATGCTTGCCAACCATATGCATGTCGTACTTTTTTTCATATTCCAAAATTCGACGCTTCGCATTCGCCTCACTTAGCTCCTCTATCTTAGCTCGTCTCTGCTCACCAGCCGTCTGAGGTGCTGACGGTTGTCCCTCATCAACTCGTGCGTTCTCAATTGGATTATCTTGTGAGGTTGTAGGCTTACACCCATTGCTACCGGGGCATGTATTTAGGCCTAGCTGATCCACCCACCCCGTGGGATTGGGTACATACTGGTACCCGTTGATCCCCCCCGCCAACCTCATCGGATCCGGCGTCAGGTAACGACCAATATCCGGATTGTAGTAGCGATGGCGGTTGTAGTGCAGGCCGCTTTCCGCATCGAAATACTGCCCTTGAAAGCGCAGTGGGTTGTCGATTTTGCCTACGTCGAGCCGGGCGATCTGGCCGTAGGCGCGGTAGTGGGCGGACCAGACGATTTCGCCTTCGGGGCTGGTCAGTTCTTGCGGGGTGCCGAGGTGGTCGAGTTGGTAGTGGTAGGGCTTGGTTTCTTTTGGGCCGAAACCGTCCAATAGTGCCAATGGGCGGAAGCTGCCGGGCTCGTAGAGGTAGCTGCGATGGCGCTCTGCATGGTGTTCGGCAATCAGCTTGTCGCCTTGCCAGAAAAACTCGGTAGTCTTGCCGTCCACGGTCTTGCTGATACGCCGCCCAAACGGGTCATAGCGATAACTGGCGGTTTGGCCGTTGGGCGTTGTAACCCCGACTAACCGATGCTGGCAGTCGTAGCGGTACTCAGTGACAAGTTGCTGGCCCTTGCCGCGTCGTTCGCGGATGAGGTTGCCGAAGGCGTCATAGTCATAGTGGCGGTCACCCTGGATCACCAGACGGTTAGCGGCCACGATGTCTGGCCCTGGGCGGTCTTGCATCAGCAAGTTGCCCGCCGGGTTGTGGGCGAAGCGTTCCTGTACGTCCTGCGAGTGATCGGCGCGAGTCAGGCGGGCGAGGGGGTCGTAGTGGTAGCGGTGTTCGCCTTTGCGGGTGTCGAGCAGGCGGGTGAGGTTGCCGGATTTGTCGTAGTCGTACTGGCGTTGGTAAAAATGGTTTTGCTGTTGGGTTACCGCATGGGCGTGTAGGCGGCTCTGGTCATCGTAGTGGTAGTGGCTGAGCAGTTGGCCTTGCTGGCGCTGGTGTTCGCGGCCGCTCTTGAACAGATGTGAGGTGAGTACTTCACCGTTGAGTTCGACGGTGGCGAGGTGGCCGCCTTTGTCGTGGTTGAAGGTGACCCGGTTGTTGTCCGGCAGGCGCAGGTTTTTCAGCTGGCCGCAGGCGTCGTAGCCGTAGCGCAGGGTGCCCCAGCCTTGGTGCTCGGCGGTCAGGCGGTTTTGGCGGTCGTATTCGTAGGCCAACGCCCAGTTACCGTCGTCGACGCTGAGGAGGTTGCCCTGGCGGTCGTAGGCATAGTCGACCACGCTGTTATCGGGCAGGGTTTTTCGTACGAGGCGCCCGGCGTGGTCGCGCTCGTAACGGGTCACTAGCTGACTGCCGTCGTCGCCGTGTTCGGTCTTTTCCAGCAGGTTTCCGTTGAGGTCGTAGGCGTAGGCGGTGCGTTGGCCGTCGAAGCCGGTTTCCTGGCGGATCAGGCCATTGGGGTGGTAGTCGAGTTGGTAGGTTTCGCCGGTTTCGTTTTCGATCTCGGTGAGCAGCAGTCGGGTGTTGTCGTAGCGGTATTTGACCTGGGTGCCGTCGGCGTTGAGGCGGCGGCTGATCAGGTGCAGGCCACCTTCGTATTCGTAGCGGGTGACGTGGCCGAGTTCGTCGCGTTCGGCGATGATTTTGCC
>NZ_JASBQZ010000073.1:0-14370 GCF_029960685.1 Pseudomonas sp. AL10 | reverse complement strand
AGCCGCCGTCAGGGCGGAACCCTAGGTGGCCGTTACCGCAGGAATGGATATGTACACAATCCAACTGTGTTGACTGCCAGGCCGTCTTCGCAGGCAAGCCAGCTCCCACAGTTGGATCGTGGTGCGTCAGGTGGATATGGGGCGGCTGGCGGGCCGTTACGGGAGCAAGCTCCCTCGCCACGGGTTCAGCGCGCTATGCTGGCGCTCCAACCCACAGGGACGCGTGCACATGCCAATCAACCCAGCCTTCATCCTTCACCAGACCGAACACTGGCAACTCAACCACCACCTGACCTCGAAGCTGCCGGGTTACCTGATGCTGAGCGCCAGGGCGCCGATTGACGCCCTCCCCGACATGCCTGAAGCCGCACTGGCAGAACTGGGCGGCCTGCTCGCCAACATCCAGCGGGTGATGCAAACCCAACTCCAGCCGAAATGGTTGTATATCAGCCGCTACGGCCATATGCCCGGCTTCCCACTGCACTTTCATTGCATTCCCGTTTATGACTGGGTAGAGCAAGCCTTCTGGCGGGACGAGCGCTATCGCTCGCTGAACGCTTTCGGCACCCACCCCCTCGAGCCCGTGACCGATGGTGCTGAACTGACCCTGTTCGTATGGCGCGAATTTGGCGAGAGCCCCACCCCGCCGCAGATACAAGGGCCAGGAATAGAGCTTGTGATCGAGCAATTGCGCGCTGCATTCAAGCGCGATTCATAACCCGCAACTGCTTGACCATCGGTACACACGCCAGCACCAACCCGGACGGAGAGCGATACACTGCCTGCTCATCGCCCACATACCCGCACGCGCTATAAAAACTCACCGCGTTCAGTGTCGCATCCAGCACCACCTGCTCAATCGCCTGCTGCTGCGCCACGTGCTCCAAGTGAGCAAGCATCGCCTTGCCAAACCCTCGCCCGCTGAATACGGGCAATACAAACAAGGCGCCGAGTTCATGGTTGGCAAGATCCAGCATGCCAGTGGCAACAGGTTCGCCATTGAACCATCCCATGTAGAACTGTTTTTCCATCAGCGCGCCGTAACCATCACTGGCGCGACCTCGAGTCCAGAGCGCCATTTTTTCAGCGCTATAAGCGCCAATACATTGGCCTAGAATGGCCTCGCGACGAATCTCAAACGCACGCTCGGCGTCGTCCGGCGTGGCGCGCTTTATCTCCAGCATCGCAAGCTCCTTCCATAACCTCAAACTGCCATTAGCCCATTTGTGCTAATCGACCCTACCTCACGGCGGCGCTATATTCCGCGGCACTTCCAACGTTCTCACCCACACCGCGCATTCAGTGCGCGCGGGTTCGTTGCGCGTTGGAAAAACCAAAACAACCCCAAGGAAGAAGCACCATGAAACTCCTCTCCCCTGTCACTCGCCTTGCCCTGCTGGGCGCCCTGATCATTGGCGTCGCCGGTTGCAGCAATATCAAGCCTACCGAAGACCATCTCAAGAAGCTGTCGGAAACCAATCTGGGCGAGCCGGTAAAACGTATCTCCAATGTGCGCAGCGACTCCATGACCACCTACTACGTGGCTAACACGGCCTCCGGCGAGTACAACTGTTCCGTGCCCAGTGGTGCCAGCGGCGGCGCGTTCGCGATTGCCAGCTTCGGCCTCATGAAGCCAGCGGCCTACTGCATGCCCAAGGGTGCCAAAGGCAATGGATTAACACCATTCATGCAGTAATTTTTTCCTGGCTGAGCTCACGCAGAGTGCCGCGCAGTTCCACAGGGCGTACCGGTTTGGACAGGATAGCGATCTGACGGTCATGCAACGCGGCCTGGATTTTCTCCACGTCGTGCCCGGTGAGGATCAGCGCTGGCACCGCCCAGCCACGTTGCTCGCGTAGCTGGTCGATGCATTCGATACCGGTGGCGTGGTTGCCCAGGTCATAGTCGGCGACGATGATGTCGCAGTCGCTGACCAAACCCTGCCCCGTGGACTCGGCCTGCACTTGGCACCCCCAGCGCTCGAGCAGGGCCTGGGTGGCGAGCAGCACGTTGTAGTCATCTTCCACCAGGCACACCTTAAGGCCGGTGAGCAGGCCGGCTTGGCGTGCATCGTCGCGCAACGCCGGTTGGCGCGGCGCGGCAGCCAGGGCCAAGCCATGCAAGCTGACAGAAGTGCCATGGCCAACGCGCGAGCGCAGGCTCACCTGCAACCCCATCAATTGCCCCAGGCGCTTGACGATGGACAGCCCCAGGCCCACGCCTTCAACGTCCTTGTCACGCAGTTGACGCACGCGATAAAACTCTTCGAAGACTTTTGAAAGATGCTCCCTGGCAATCCCCCTCCCCTGGTCGTGTACCTCTACTACCAAGCCGTTATCGCGCACACGCACGCCGATCAGCACCGGTCGCTGCGCGCCGTATTTGAAGCAATTGGAGAGCAGGTTCTGCACCATGGTCGCCAGCATGCCCGGATCGACCAACACCCAATGAGCGCAGGGGCGCAAGCGCAACTCCACCCCCGCCCAGCGTGCGGCCTCGGCGTTCTGGCGCACCAGGTCGGCGAGAAAGTCGCCCAGGTGGATCACTTGGTACTTGGGCAACAGGCGACCGTTGTCGAGGGTGTAGAGGTCGAGAATCGAACGGAACAATTGCGACACGTTAAGCAGCGAACGGTCGATATTGTCCACCAAGCGCTGTTCGTCATCTCCCAAGCGGGCTTCGCGCAGGCAGGCGGTGAACAGGCCAATGGAGTGGATCGGCTGGCGCAGGTCATGACTGGCCTGGGCGAGAAAGCGGGATTTTTCCAGGTTGGCAGCGATGGCTTGCTCGGAGGCCTTGCGCGTGCGCTCCAGCAGAATATGCGCATACACCGGGATCACCGTGCTGGTGATCATCAGCATCAGCACCATGAACGGCTGCGCCTGCCACAGCGGCGTAAGCTGGTACACGATCAACAGCGCCAGCAACGCCAGCGCCGTGGCAATCGCCAGGTAGCGCGAACCGTAGCGCATGCCATTGCCCAAGTTCACCCAGACCATCACCGCATACAGCGGCAACGCCGCTTCACCACCCACCACCAGGCCGAACGAAGTACCGGTGTAATCGTGGATCATGCCGAAGATCCGCCGCGCCGGGTAATGCCCGGGCCAGCGTGCGATCACCTGGCGAAGCACGATGGACGCCAGCAGGAACACGAAGATATAGAGGATCACCGGCAGGTAGGTGTCCAGCGATTGCCCAGGTAGGAAACCCAGTAAGCTTATATACACAATGGCGATGGTGGCCACCACAATGCGCAGGTTAGCCTGATCGAGTTCAGAGTTGGTCTCAAGACTCATCGTCATATCCCTGACCTATCATCTGTAGGAGCGAGCTTGCTCGCGAAAAACGTTAACGATAACGCGTGTTGCCTGAATGAACGCAGCGCCTGTGAGTTCTTCGCGAGCAAGCTCGCTCCTACAGGCCCGGTGGTAAATTAGCATGCCTGGATACAACCTTGCCCCAGGAAGGAGCACACAATGACCGGCCGAATCATCATCGCCGACGACCACCCCATGTTTCGCGAAGGCATGACGCGCACCGTGCAGCGCCTGCTACCGGGCGCGGTGGTGCAGGAGGCCGGCGACCTGGCCACGGTGAATGCGTTGCTGTGCGAAGCGGGCGAGGTCGATACCTTGATTCTCGATTTGCGCTTTCCCGGCCTGACCTGCATCAGCCAACTGGCCGAACTGCGCCAGCAACTCAAACGCACCACCTTGGTCCTGGTGTCGATGGTCGACGACCCCGCGCTGATCGAACAGGTCATGGCCCTGGGCGCCGACGGTTTTATCGGCAAGAACATCGCCCCGGACGAGATCGGCCAGGCCCTGCTGGCGATCCGCGAGGGCGAAGTGCTGGTCAAGTTCGCCCCTTCAGGCCTGCTGCCCCTCGACACCCACACCCTCACCCCACGTCAGCAGGAAGTGCTGCGCCTGATTGCCCAGGGCAAGACCAACAAGGAAATTGCCAAGGTCCTGAATATCTCGCCGTTTACCGTGCGTATCCATGTGTCGTCATTGTTGCGCAGCCTGAATGTCCCCTCACGCGCGGCAGCTGCGGTGAAGTATTCCGGCGAGTTCTAGGCGCCTGCGCGGCTCAGCGCTGCGTGGGAATACGAATATCGCCTCCACGGCATTGGCTTTTCACACTGCGCGGGCAACCTGCAAACGCCAGATCCTTGGTCAGGCACACCCGCACTTCCGACAGCACCTGGCCCTTGCAGATCACCGCCATCCCGTGGTTGCCCATGCGTGGGTTGCTCTCGCGAAACAGCGCCTCGATCTCTTTGGCCTGCAAAGACGGCGGCGTGTTGAACGGCTGCAGTTGCTGCGGGATCACCACCGCACCAAGCGCCACATCGGTCTTCTCCAGATACTCCAACGGCGGCAGCCCACTGCAGGTGCCATGCTTGGCCCACTCATGCTTGAGCAGTGCACGGGTGGGAAACAGCACCGCGCCCTTGTCCATTTCTGCCTCGCTCAAGTGCGTCTGCGGCGTACAGGACGCCGGCCACCCTCCCCGCGCGTATTGCGGCCACAAACCGTGCAGCACAAAGCCGTAGCCCTTGCCCGAGCATTGCTCATTGCCTGGGTGCGTCAGGCAAAACGTGGGTGACCACGATAGCGACAGCACATAGAAATCAAACTCGCCCGACTGCCCTTGGCTGCGTGGCGCCGCCGTTGTCGCGGTGGCGATCAGCAGCCACAACACCATCCAGTATTTCATCCCGGTATTCCTTTAAAAGAGTGAAGCCTTACGCTATCGCCACGACTAGGGATGCTGGGAGTAACGGTGTAGCACCTTATCCAGGATGATATCGGTCTTCAGCGCTTCGATGGCCAGCGACGGATGCTCGGCCTCGCCACGAATATGCGCATTCATGTTCAAGACATGGTGCCATTGAATATGGGTGTGACACGGCACTTCCAACACTTCGGTGGTCTCGCCTTCAAGACGTAACGGCTGGTCCTCGAACACCGAAAACTGAATACGGCCACGACTGCCGATCAGTTCGACACGGTCTTCGCGACGGTCCGCCACAAAGTTCCAGCAGCCCATGCCCAACGCACCGCTGGCGAATGTCCAACAGGCCGTCACTGCATCTTCTGCCGCATAGCGTCCGGCCTGTCGCGCCGAAAAGCCTGAGACCTCAACGATATCGCCAGCCAGGTACTGGAACAGGTCAAACCCATGGCTGGCCAGGTCGGCAAAGTAGCCGCCACCGGCAATGGCCGGGTCGGTGCGCCAATTGGTGGCGTCGGTGTCTGTTACGGCAGCGGGTTTGCACAAAGTCCAGCTCAGATGGCGCAGCTCACCGATACGGCCTTCCTGCAGCCAGGTGCGCACTTGCTGGAAGCGTGGCAATGAACGCCGGTAATAAGAAACAAACAGGTGCAGCCCGGCGCGCTCAAATGTGCGCTGCATCAACGCGCTCTGTTCAGCATTCAGCGACATCGGCTTTTCGACGCAGCAATGCTTGCCCGCCGCCGCCACCCTCAAGGCGTATTCAAGATGGCTGTCGGGTGGAGTGGCGATGTAGACCGCATCCACCTCGGGGTCATCGATCAAAGCCTGGGCGTCGGTATAGCAACGGGCAATGCCATGGCGCGCCGCATAATCGCGCACCGCCTCGGCACGCCGCCCCATCACGGCGACCAATGCCGAACCTGGCGCTTTATAGAAAGCCGGTCCACTCTTTAACTCAGTGACACTGCCACAGCCGATCATGCCCCAGCGTATGGTCTTCATCTAATGTCCTCGGTCGTATTCGTCAATCGGGCAGTATCCACATACCGGCCCTGGCGCGCCATAACCACTTAGCATGACAATTGCATTACACTTTTATGACATTCGTTCGGCGCGGGGGCACATTCGATGAAAATTAGGGCAACCGTCATTTGCGAACATGAGGGGCATATTCTCTTCGTGCGCAAGGCCAGATCAAAATGGGCATTGCCCGGCGGGAAAGTGGAAGCAGACGAGCGCCCGGTAGGCGCGGCGGAACGCGAGCTGGAAGAAGAAACCGGGTTAAACGTGGACGGCTTGCTGTACCTGCAGGAGCTCAAGGCCCGAGACACCGTCCACCACGTGTTTGAGGCATCGGTAGTCAATATCGACGAGGCACGGCCGTGCAACGAGATTGTCGATTGCCAGTGGTATGCCTACAACGCCCTGGATGAGCTGGACACCACAGACGCCACGCGCCACATCGTCAAATCCTTCCTGCGGCGCCTCTGACGCGCTGGACGGCCCTTAACCTACCGCAGCAAACCCACGGCGCCCGGCCTTTATCTCGGTACGCAACTCACCAATCAGGTTGGAGATGGCACGGATGCTGTCCAGGCCCTCGGGCGATACACGGGTCAACAGCAAGTCGACACGACCGGACGCAGGCTCGAACACGCTGATGCGCAGCGAGCCGTCGCTGTTAAGGCAGCACTCACACGCCAGCGGCAGGAAGCCTGAGGCCATGATGCGGTTGAATTCGGTGATGGAAATCATGATCAGCCCCCCCGTCCCTGGGTTCTACCCGATTGAGGTGATGCAAGCAGCATAGATAAGGTTTTGCCGGCCGCCGGACAATTAACGCAAAAGTGTTAGCCAGCCCTCACTTTGTAGGGCGTCACCCGCCATGAACGACAGACCGAGATTAAATCGCGGGCAAAAAAAATCCCAAGTAGCTGATGGAAACTTGGGATTTAAAAATGCATAAACCGTGGGAGGTGAACGCCCGGGTATATTAGCGATTGTAAAAACATGTAACAAGATTATTTTAATCCTTTCGTCGGATTGAAAGCCTCGTAAGTCATTCAATAACCACATGTTTTTTAAGGTGGAAAGCAGTAGTCGTGCTACTTTTTGGTGCAAGTAACGACAGTAAGCCCCTGTATAAAAAATGGTTATTAATCGGGCGTAGCGCTTTCAAGTAACTGTTCACTTAACTGCTTGCATGTTTCTTGAAGGGCCTCACGACTGGAAGCAGTGGCGCCCACCACGGCCTCCAGATGACGACACAGCGTCAGGCGTTCAGCCGCCTCTTCGCGCTGGCGGTCGACCTTGGCGTTGAGTTGAATGAAATAGAACCCCAGCAGCACGGCGATGCCCAGCACACCCACCGCGAGGTAGCGCAAGCCGTTGGACGATGGAGGCTCTGGGGCATTCATGGCCTTATGGCGCCCTGCTCTTTTCATAACGAACGTCATCACCATCGACCGGGCCCACGACGGACCAGCCCAGGCGCTGATAGAACCCGTTGGCCCGGATTTCATCCCGCCCATCAGTCACCAGGTACAGCGTGTCGTGGCGCGCAAACAGGGCCGCCTCGGCCACTGCCATCAGTTGGCGACCCAGGCCAAGCTTCTCGTGCGATGGCAGCACGAACATCGCGAATACTTCGCCTTCATCCAGATCGACCATGGAAAACCCCGCCGCCTGGCCGTCCACTTCCGCGATCCAGCCGCAAGGGGCTGCGCGCAACGTGTCGCTCAATACCTGTGGGGTAATCCCCAGGTCAGCCATCTGTTCAAGGCTCAGGTGGTTTTGCACCACCGCGGTGCGAATCGCGCACAGCGTGTCGACGTCATCGGGTGTCGCCGTTCGAATCAGCACTTGCATATCGGCCTCCATGAAGAAGTGCGCAATTGTATGCAAATACTCACACAGGGTTTGTCGTGGATTTGTAAAGGCCCCACGGCTGATGCGGGGCTACGATTACTTGCGCGCCACCTTGTAGCGCAGGCAATCCTGGTAAAAGCTTTGACGAATCGCCTCGGGCTTGAGCCGTGAGCGACTGTCATAGGTCTGCTCGGTGATGCCCATGGCCATCATGCGCATCCACGATTTGCTGAACTTGAGGGTCTGGATCTTCTGCCGGGCGGCGTACAGCGAAACGCCGGATAACTTGAGTTCCTGGGCCCTGGCGGCCGTGCCTGCGCCCCAACTGCACATGTACTTGTCACCTTCGCGCAATTCCCTGGCCTGCGCGACAGTCGCGCCGCCGGCCAGGGAGCAGGCAATCAGCATCATTCCCACAGAGCGCATTTGCATCCTCACCTAACCACCTGAAAATAAAAGTGATTTTGGCGAGGATTTTGTTACAAAGGGGCCATTAAATTGCCTTAATGCGCAACGCAATGGCCGGATGGCTCGTATCAAGGCTTGAGTTCGAACAGCGCCGGCATTGGCGGCCACTCCGAGGGCACTTTACGGAAGCGGCTGAACCCGGCGGCTTGCGCCATCTGACGGGCACGCTTCTCGCCCATGAACGCCCCCAGCCCGGCGCCGCCATGGGACAGCGAACAGGTCATGCAATAGAGGGTGCTCTGCGGGTACATGACACGCCCGAACAGGTTCATGTTTTCGTGCAGTTCTTCGGACAGGTTGAGTTCCACCATCAGGTAGGTACCGTCTTCGGCCGTGGCGGCGCGCAAATCCTTGAGCATCTGTTGAGGGTCGGTGGCATCGTGGATCACCACAAAGGTGGTCACGAAGTCGAATTGCTGACCGCGCAAGGCATCGGAGTCGTTCACCTCGAATTGCACCCGGTCACCCACACCAGCCGCCTCGGCGTTGGCCCGCGCCAACTCGATGGAAGGCAGGTGGAAGTCGCAGCCGACAATGCGCGCCTCGGGGTAGGCCTTGGCCATGGTGATCGCCGCCAAGCCCGCGCCACAGCCGAAATCCAGCACACTGCCGCCGGTCTTGAGCTTCTCTTCGACGCCGTCCAGGGACGGGATCCAGTGCTGGACCAGGTAGTGCTTGTACCAGGGCATGGTCATGCGCTCCATGCCTTTCCAGGTTTCCAGCGGGAACGCCTCTTCGGCGCAACCCCCGCCGTGGCGGAAGGCTTCAATGACCTTGGGCGCCATGCTCACGAACGGCACGCTCAGCTGGATAATGCCACCGGCGAAATACGGCGAGTCTTCATCGGCCAGCACTGGCACAAATTCAGCCGGCATCTGGTAGCGGCGGGTTTGCGCGTCGTAGGTCACGTAATTGCCAGTGGCCATGCTGCCCAGCCATTCGCGCAAGTAACGTGCGTTGTAGCCGGTCTTGTGCGCTAACTCTTCCAGGGTCACCGCCTGGCCGTCGGCCAATGCCTTGAACAAGCCGAGCTGGTCGCCAATGTAGAGCATGGCGCCGCGCAGCGTGTTGCCGTAATCCTCCATGATGCGCGCCGAAAATTGCTGGACCTTGGCTTTATCAACTTCCATAACGTTGGACATCTGTCGCTCCTTGATGAATTTGCAAGTCTGTTGAGAGATCAATGATCAGTGGCCGGCGAGCTTGGCCAGCACGTTGTCAACAATGCGTTCGGACATGCCCAGGTGCGTCCGGGGTTCGAACAGCCGGGCCAGGGCGCCGTCATTCATGACCGCAAGCACCCGCGCATCGGCCTCGATTGCCTCGCGGATCGACACGTGATTGCGCTGGCTGGCCTGGGACACTTCGAAGATGATCTGGTAGGCGCTGCTCTTGCCCAGCTTGCGCGCCATTTCGAACACCACCGCTTCGGTGCAGATGGCATCGCCATAGGCCTGGGCGGTGCATTCCATCTTCTGCACATTCACGGTGAGCCCGTCGATGGTCTCGGTCAGAATCGAGAGCGCCATCAGCGCATAGTGGGAAACGTCCGCGACCGCGCACCACTCCAACCGCGTGCCGCGGTAATCACGCTCATGCTCAAGAATCATCGCGTCCAGCGCGAGCATGACCTGGGCCTTGGCCAGCCGCGCCAACACCACCACCTGCTCGCAACCTTCGGGGTTGCGTTTGTGCGGCATGGTGCTGCTGCCGATCTGTTGGTCGCTCCAGCCCACTTCCACTTCAGCGATTTCCCAGCGATTGAGCGTACGGATTTCATCGGCAACGCGGGCCAACGAGGCGGTGACCATGGCCAGGGTGCTGACGAACTCGGCAACGCGGTCACGGGACACATGCCAGCCCGTGAGGGGGACTTGCAGCGACAAGCGCTGGGCAAAACGCTCTAGCATCGGCATGGCATCCGGGCCGAACGCCGCCATGGTGCCGACCCCGCCGAACAACTGCACCACCAGCACCCGCTGGCGCGCCTCGGCCAGGCGCTGACGGTGGCGCAACAGCTCATCGATCCAGCCGGCGACCTTCAGTCCGAAGGTGGTCGGCAAGGCGGGAATCGAGTGGGTCCTGGCGACCATCAGCGAGTCACGGTGCGCATCAGCCAGGGTCGACAACTTGCCCAGCAAGGTCTCCAGGGCCTGGTCCATTGCATCAAGCACATCGCGCATTTCCAGGGACTGGGCGGTGTCCTGGATGTCTTGGGTGGTAGCGCCGTAATGCACGTACTCACGGGCACTGGGGCTGCAGTTTTTTTGCAGGGCGCTGAGCAATGGCATCAGCGAATGCCCAGTGGCTGCCACGCCCTCGGCCAGTTGGCGCACATTGATGCCCGACAGCAACGCGGCCTTTTCGATCTCCAGGGCCGCCTCGCGCGGGATGATGTTGACATCGGCCTGGGCCATCGCCAGCGCCGCTTCCACGTCCAGCCAACGTTGCAGGCGACAATGACTGCAGAAAATCTTGCGGCTCTGCGGGCCGGCATAACCCGAACCGTGGGTTTTCGAATCGAGGATGTGGCTGTGTTCGTGGCGGCATTGCTCGCCGTCATGATCAAAGCCTGGGTGGTCCGACCGTGCGGTGCAAGATGCACGGGCGGTCACTTCCAATGTTTGCGCATCCATCACATACCCTCCATCGCGTATTGGGACTGACTGGTATTGCCTGGGGTTGCCTGCGTCGCTTCAAGGCCATGGCCGCAAGCGCGAGGCAGTGCTTTAGTTGCCACCAAATCGACCATCTCGGCGGCAAGCCCCGTGTAGGTCGTCGGGTCAAGCAGGTCATCGAGCGTTTGCGGGCTGAAACAACCCTGCAGCCGCGAGTCACCAAGCAGCGCGTCGCGAAAGCAGACGCCTGTGTCTTGGGCTTGCAGGGCGATGTCGTGCACCAGGTGATGGGCTGTCTGCTTGCCACACCGAGGCGCCAGCGCGAGCATCACCCGCTCCGACAGGATCAGCCCGCCCAGCACGTCCAGGTTGCTACGCATGCGCGCTTCACGCACCTCCAGCCCAGCCAGCAGCAAGCCGTCCATACGGGCGAGCAAGGCGCCGGCGTAAATGAACAGCTCCGGCAAGGCCGCCCATTCGATGCGCCAGGTGGTACCGTCACGCTCGTGCAACTGGAACGCGGCGTCGGTCAGCGCAACCATCTGAGCGCGCACCAGCCGCGACAGCGCACTGATCAGGTCCACCGTCGACGGGTTTTGCTTGTGGGGCATGGTGCTGCTCCCCACCTGCCCTGCCCGTCGGCCTTCGCGCACTTCATCGATCTCGGTGCGCTGCAGGTGGTAGATCTCATTGGCGACACGGCCCAACGTTGCCGACGCCTGCACCAGCAACCACGCCGCCTCCAGAATGCGGTCGCGAGCGCTGTGCCAACTGCTCAATGGCGCCGCCAGGCCCAGGCTTTCCAGGGTGCGGCGCTGCACATCCAAACCCTGCGGGCCAAGCCCGGCCAGGGTGCCCACGGCGCCGGTCAGGTTACCGACCATCACCCGCGCATAGGCTTCGTCAAAGCGTTCAAGGTGCCGATCGATCTCATCGACCCACACCGCCACCTTGTAGCCAAACGTGGTGGGCAGTGCGTGCTGCCCATGAGTCCTGGCGACCATCGGCGTGTGCTTGTGGCGCAAGGCGAGCGTGAGCAAATGCCCACGGATGCCGCGCAGGCGCTGCACCACCAGGCCCCAGGCATCGCGGATTTGCAGGATGAGGCCGGTGTCGAGGATGTCCTGGGTGGTGACGCCGTAATGCACGTATTCACCCAGCCCATCGGCACATAACCCCTGCAAGGCGCGCAGGGTCGGCACCAGGATGTGCCCGGTTTCCAGGCCCTCGCGCCCCAACGCGTCGAGGTCCAGCAGTTCCACGCTGGCTACCCGGGCAATCTCCCGGGCGGCCTCGTGGGGGATGAGGCCCATCTGCGCCTGGGTCGCCGCCAGCGCCGTTTCAACATCAAGCCACTTCTGCACCTGATTGGCATCAGAGAAGATCGCGGCAAATTCCGGGGACGAGTAAGCGCCCCCGTGGATACGGGATTCAGTGATATGACTTGGCATGTCGAGTTACTCGCGTTGTCCTAAGGAGGGCTACTTCACGCGTTGCACGTGTTCCCAGACTGCATCGTAGTAAGCCCGCTCCAGCCGGAAGTGCTCGGCCAAAGACGTCAGGAACGCGTTCTGGAACCCGAGGTCCGGAATACGCCGTGAGATCAGTGCCCATTCACGCTTGGCCCGTGGCGGCACCAGGCTGATATGCACTTCGTAATACTCCGCGTCGTCCTGGCTCAAGCCCGCATTGCGCAGGGCGTTGTACAACTTGCCGTGGTTGCCCGGCACCACCAGTTCAGTGATGTAGAACACCGCCAGGCCCCAGCCGACATCGGGGTTGCGGAAACAGCGGGCGCGGTTGTTGAGGTAGGCGATTTCCTCGGGCATCGTCGAAAGCGCCTCGAAATCGGCATTCAGGCCCACGGCGGCAAGCAACTTGGCCAACAGCTTCGGGTGGGAACGCTGCTCATCCTCTTCGCCCAACTCACCGTAGAGATAACGCGCCAAGGCGGCCGCCTCGTCTACGTCAGTCAGGTTGACCAGCAGGTCGGCGGCGTCCCGGTACAGGCGGTATGTGCGGAACCATTGGTGGCGCAAAAACACCTGCAGTTGCTCGCGAGAGGCTTTGCCTTCAAACACATACTGCGACATCGGATGGTTTTCCCGCGACTGCGCGGCAATCTGCTCTTCCAGGCGCTGCTGGAAACCGGCCTCGGACAAGGGCGATGCCAGGTCGGCTGACGGCATGAAACGCTCTTGCACGCTGTAAACGGCATTCGCCAGCCAACGCCGGGTCGAGGCGGTGGCCACGTCATCGCTCAGCGACAGGATGTACAGCAATTGCTGGCACTGCGCCGCATTCGCGGCGTCACCGCGTTGGCCGGTCTCGCACAGGGCGCGCAGCATATTGGCGGCAATTTCGATGCGATTGAACGTCGCGTCCGGCTTCAAGGCTTCCGCCAACAGACGGGCTTCGGCCGTGTGAATATTTTGCAATTGCGGCAGGGAAAAATTACGTGGGCTCATCATGTGCTCCATTATTTTTGTTTTCGGATCGCAGGTCGTTCAGGCAGACAGGCGTTGGGCCTGCATCTGCTGCCACAGGCTGTCGAAGTAGGCCTTGTTGATTTCGAAGTGGCGCTTGAGTGCGCGCATGAACGTGCGCTGAAAGCCCTCCTCGCTGGCAAACTTGGCAATCAGGGCCCACATTTCCTCGGTGTCGATCTCATCCTGGGTGCCATGCAAGCGGTGGAATTCGCTGGGCTGCTCTGGAACGTCGAGGCGCTGCAACAGCTCGTAGATGCGCCGATGGTTGACGCAACTGACAGACTCCACCGCATAGAGCAGTGCAAGGCCCCAGGCGACATCCGTGTGGCGCACACAGCGAATGCGATTATTCAGGTAGGCCTTTTCCAGCGGATGCAGCGCGGGGAAGTCGATGGCCAGCGGAATATCGAAATACTCCATCAGATGGGCGAGCATCGCCGGGTGCGAACGCTGCGGCGTCTCAGCCCCTGCTTCACCGTACAGGTTGCGGTAAAACACCGAGGCGTCTTCGATGGCTTCGAAGCGAAAGGCCAGTTCGGCCAGCAGGCTGTAGAAGTTGTAGGAACGGGTCCAGTGATGCTCCAGGAAGAAGCGCACATCCTGCACCGGCGGCGTCCCTTGGAACAGGTGCACCGACATCGGGTGGTTGACCCGGCTGCGTGCAGCGATTTCAGCGTCGACCTGTTGACGGAACTCGTCCGCCGGCAACGCTTTAAAGCCCGGCACGTCGGCGGCGAACTCATCTTCGACGCGGTAGACCTCGCTGGCCATCCAGCGCCGGGTCGGTTCGGTGCGCGGGTCACCGGGGAGGTGCAGTTGCAGCAGGGCTGACTGATAGTGCGCATAAGCTTGGGCGTCTCCCGCCAGGCCTTGCCGGGTCCGTGCGAGCAGCGCTTCCAGCGCGCGGGTGACTTGGGCGTAGTTGGCGCTGGGTTCCAAGGCATTCACCATCAGCCGCGAGGCGTTGGTGAAGAGATCGGAATCCGAGCGTTGTTGCAGGGCAGCAGTATCCATTGATAACCCCTGAATCTTGTTTTTGTGGTTGGGCGTACTCGGAAAAAAGCCTAAAGGTTCCCGTAGTGGCAAGGTCAACACCTGTAGGAAAATTCTTTCAAAGGCTTGGCAACCAACGGTAACCACGATGCGAAGCGAGCCGCTCTTGATCTTGATCTGCTTTTGAT
>NZ_JASBQZ010000072.1:0-14745 GCF_029960685.1 Pseudomonas sp. AL10 | reverse complement strand
CACCGCCTTCAGCCAGGCCACGTTCTTGCAGGCGATCCGCACCGCCTTCAGCCAGGCCACGTTCTTGCAGGCGATCCGCACCGCCTTCAGCCAGACCGCGTTCTTGCAGGCGATCCGCGCCACCTTCGGCAACGCGGGTTTCTATCAGGCGATCCGCGCCGCCTTCAGCGACAACCGGGTGGGCAAAAGCGTTTGCAGCGAGTACCGAGAAAGCGAGGCTAAGCAAGAATTGGCGTTTCATGATGGTGTGCTCCGAGTGTTTTAGTTGGGTGCCGTTTGGCATGGGTTTGATGTTACGCGTTGCATTTTTTAAGAGAACTTCATTGCGCTGATGGTGACTATCGATGCCAACGATGGTCCCGCTGGCGGGACCATCACTGCGGCCGTCATGGCATTTGCGGCAGTTCGTTGGGGCGCAGGTCAAACACCAGCACTTCGGCGTCTTCGCCATGGCTCAGGCGGATCTGGCGTTCGTCCCGTACGCGTACACCGTCGCCTTCCTGTAAGCGCTGGCCGTTGAGTTCCACGCTGCCGCGCGCCACATGGACGTAGGCGTAGCGATCCGGCGCCAGTTCCAGGCGGGTACTTTCGTCAGCGTCAAACAGGCCGGCGTACACCCGTGCGTCCTGGCGCACTTTCAGCGAACCGTTGGCGCCCTCCGGCGAGATGATCAACTGCAAGCGCCCACGTTTTTGCGCTTCAGTGAAATGCTCTTGCTGATAGCGCGGTTTGGCGCCGGCTTCGTTGGGCACGATCCAGATTTGCAGGAAGTGCACGCCATGCCGCTGGCTATGGTTGAACTCGCTGTGGGCCACGCCGCTGCCGGCGCTCATCAGTTGCACATCGCCGGGGCGGATCACTGAGCCGGTGCCCAGGGTGTCCTTGTGCTCCAGCGCGCCTTCGAGCACGTAGGAGAAAATTTCCATGTCGCGGTGCGGGTGCTGGCCGAAGCCTTTGCCTGCGGCGACGCGGTCATCGTTGATCACCAGCAGGTCGGAAAAACCCTGCTCCTTGGGGTTCCAGTAGTTGGCAAAAGAGAAGGTGTGGAACGACTTCAACCAACCGTGATTGGCGGCGCCGCGTTCGGAAGCTTTGCGAAGGGTCAGCATGGTCCAGTCCTCAAGTGAGCGCGGGCTGCGAGATGCAGGGCGCTTGCGTTGAGAAGAAGGTTAATGGTTAGCGAGTGATTGATTAAGAAGATGAAAATAGAATAACTGTCGCTCTCAGGTTGACAGTTAAAGTCGTGCCATAATGCCCGCCGCACTCCTTCACGATGGACATTCCCCGCTTATGAAAACCGTGGCCATGGCGCTGTTCCCGGACTTCCTGCTGCTCGACATGGCCGGGCCGCTGGAAGTGTTTTCGATTGCTAACCGCTACTTGCCGGCGGCCGATCACTACCAGATCCTGACCATCGGCACCGAGCCCGGCCCGTTGCGGGCGTCCAACGGCGTGAGCGTGCAGATCGATCTGCTGTTGGAACAGGCCCAGGCGGCCTATGACCTGCTGCTGGTGCCCGGCGGCCCCGGCGCCTATAACGAATGCCACCCCGCGCTGTTGCCCTGGCTGAGAGTCGCGGCGCCACGGGCTCGGCGTTTTGGCTCGATCTGCACCGGCGCTTTTGTGCTCGGCCACGCAGGCTTGCTCGACGGGCACCGCGTGACCACCCATTGGCACTACACCGAGCGGTTGATCAAGGCGTTTCCCAACGCCATTGTCGAGACCGACCGCATCTATTTGCAGGACGGGCGCCTGATCACCTCTGGCGGCGTCACTGCGGGTATCGACCTGGCCCTGTCGGTCGTCGCCCAGGACCACGGCAAGCAAGTGGCGGTGGACGTGGCCAAGGTGCTGCTGGTGGTGATGAAACGCCAGGGCGGCCAGGCCCAGTTCAGCCCGATGACTGCCGCCGTGGCGCCTCAGGAAACTCCGATCACCCGCGTGCAGAACCACGTGCTGGCGCATCTGGATCAACCCTTTACCATCGAGTCCATGGCCGAGCTGGCCGGCATGAGCGCGCGCCACTTTGCGCGGCTGTTCGCCAAGGACGTGCAGATGACGCCCATGGCGTTCCTGCAAGGCGCGCGTATCGACCGGGCCCGGCACTTGCTGGAAACCACCGACCTGCCGCTCAAGACCGTGGCCTTCCACGCAGGCTTTGGCAGCGTGCGGCATATGCGCTTTCTGTTCAGCGAAAAGCTCGGTTTGAACCCTACCCAATACCGACAACAGTTCAGTTAACGACAGCATGTCCGTCTCAGGCACCCGATTGTCCGTATCGCTCCCCGTGCCAGCATTGTCCTGTCATCGCCAACTGGCAAGATAGCGTCGAGCCCATGGAAAAAGGATGCGCAGGCACTCAAGCACGGGTGTTTCAGCGCTGTGACGGACATGCAAAATGCTACGGCGGTGAGCTTTGGCCCCTACACCTTTCATCGGCAGCAGCGCCTGGTCAGTAAGGCCGGCTGGCCGGTACCGCTGGGCGGGCGAGCCTTGGATATTCTTGCGGTACTGCTCGAAGCGCCCGGGCATTTCATCAGCAAGGCGACCTTGATCGAGCGGGTGTGGCCCAACAGCGTCGTCGAAGAGAGCAACCTGCGCGTGCACATTGCCGCATTGCGTCGCGCCCTGGACGGCCAACGCTGGATCCTCAATCACCCCCAGCGCGGTTACTGCTTCGCTGCGCCTGCGCAGGACGCGCTGCCGACGCTGCTGCCTCAGCACAACTTGGCGGCGCGGCTGAGCCCGGTGTGGGGGCGCGATGAACTGGTGGGCGTGCTGGCGCGGCGTTTGGCCGTGCAGCGGTTGTTGACCCTCACCGGCGTGGCCGGCATTGGCAAGAGCACACTGGCCCTAGCCCTGGCCGAGCGGGCATTGCCGCGTTATCGCGACGGGGTGTGGTGGCTCGACATGGCCGTTGTGCAAGCGCCGAGAGAACTGCTCGGCAGCCTCGCCAGGGTACTGCAGTTGCATTCGACGCCCGATAGTTTCAACGAACTGGGCCGGCGCCTGGCCTCGCGCCAGTTGCTGCTGATACTCGACGGCGCCGACCTGCTGCTGGGCGCGTGCCGACAGCTGCTGCGTGCGCTGCGCGCGACGGCGCCTGGCATCAGCGTGCTGATCACCAGCCGCGAAGCCTTGCTGGCCCCTGGCGAGTGGGTGCTGCGCGTGCCTCGGCTGGCGGTGCCGTCGCCGTCGGCCAATGTCGAACAGGCGATGGCCTGTCCTGCGGTGCAACTGTTCGTGGCGCGCGCGCGTGCCAATCAGCAGGGGTTTAATTTGCGGCCCCAGGATTTGGCGCCGCTGCGCGACCTGTGTCGGCGCCTGGACGGCCTGCCGCTGGCCCTGGAATTGGCGGCCGCCCAGGTGGATGCGTTGGGCATCGGCGGTGTGCAAATGCAAGTGCGCACGGGCTTGCAAGTGCTGGCCCGAGGTCGGCGCACGGCGGTGGAGCGTCATCGCTCACTCACCGAGGCCCTGGATTGGAGCTACGAGCGCCTGAGCCTGCCGGAGTGCTGGCTGTTTCTGCAATTGAGCCTGTTCAAGGTGGCGGTCACCTTACCTGGCCTGAGTGACATGGTGGCCGGTACCGAGCTTGAACATGCCGACCTGTCTTACCTGCTGGCACGCCTGGTCAACGTCTCGTTGCTGAGCGTCGAGCCCGGCCTGGGCCCAGCGCGCTATCGGCTGCTCAACTGTGTGCGCAGCTACGCTTTGGGACAACTGCGCGACCCGCGTCAGGTCGAGCGTTTGCAGCAAGGCTACGCGCCTTGCCTGGGCGCGTTCTCAGGCCGGCCGTTTGTCCTGCAACTCGTCGAGCAGGCAGCGCACGCGCAGTAGATCCTGGGTGTCGAAGCCTTCGCTGAAGCGTGCATGGATTGAACCGAGCAAATCCCTGGCGAGCTGAATGCGCCCCTGCTGTTGCCATAATTGCGCCAGGGATTCGCCGCAGCGCAGCTCCCAGGCCAGGGCACCTTGCTGGTGCGCCAGGCCTAGCGCTTCCAGCAGCAGTGCTTCGGCGGCGTGCTCATCCTCTAGCTGCAAGGCGTACACCCGCACAATCTCCGGGGCGCACCAGCCCGCCGCACCACTGCGCGCGCGCTCCAGGGTGGGCGCATCCACCGCATGGGTACCGAAGGTAATCAAGGTGTCCTGGATCAGGCCCAGGCCTTGCCAATCCGGGTGGCCAAGAATACCGGCGTAATGCCCGGCCCAGGTCTGGAACAACTGCACAGAATGCTGGTGCGACTGCTCCAGCAGCAGCCGTTGCAGGGCTTGGGCGTCGTCTTCGGCGCCGTTGTAGCGGGCGATCACCACCCCAGCCAGGGCCAGGGTGTAGCAGATCGAGGTGCCGTGGTTGATCTGCAGGGCCAACTCCAGTGCCTGGCTGGCGGTGCGCCAGGCGCGCTCGGGAAAGCCCTGCAACCACAGGATCCGCGCCAGCACGGTCAAGGAGGCGACACCCTGGTCGTATTGCACGCCAACCCCGAGGGCAAAGCGGTTCACGTGACCGCTTTGGGACATGCGCTGCAACACCTGCTCGGCGTGGTGCCGGGCGAGCGGCTGGTTGCCGGTGTAATGCTGGCCCAGCGCACGCAGCCGCTGCGCGCTAAGGCCCAGCAACGGCTCGGTGTGTGGGTCGAGCCGTTCGAACTGCACGCTCAGCTCCTGCGCTGGGCCGTAGCGCCCGGCACACAGGTTCACCGCCATCAACCCGGAGACCGCACGCAACTGGCCGCCAAGGTCCTGGGTTGTCTCGGCCAGGCGTGCGGCACCCTCGAATGCCGCAATGGTCCGAGGTGCGGCGCCTATGGCGTGGTAGGAGAGGCTGCCCAGGGCCAATTGCAGCTGCAGGGTCAATTGCGCGCAGGGCGCGGTAACCTGGCCAATCAGCGCCAGCGCCTGGTCCACATAGCCGCCGTGCTCACGCAGCAACGACAACTCTTGCCACAGTGGCATCGCGCTGACCGTCAGGCGGATAGCCAGCAGCTGCGCACCGTCGTCAGCAAAGCCCCAGTCGAGGGCGGCACGCACGTCTTCGCGCAGCGGTGCATAACGGTCGATCCACGGCTGTGTGGCGATCAGGTCCCAGTCGCCCTGGGCCTGTTCCATCAGCGCCAGGCAGCGTGCAGCGTGGCGCTCTCGTGTGGCATGCAGTTCGCAGGCCTGGCTGAGCTTTTCCAGGGCGTAGGTGCGGGTGATGTCCAGCAGGCGATAGACCATTTCGTCATCGCTGGCCTCCACATTCAACAACGACTTGGCCACCAGTTGCGTGATGGAGCCCAGCACTTCGGCGGGGGCCACTTGCTCCCCGGCGATCACCGCCGCTGCGCTGACCAGGCTGAAGCCGCCACGGAAGACCGCCAGGCGGCGCAGGCAGATTTGCTCGCACGCCGTGAGCAGGTCAAAGCTCCAGTCGAGCGTGGCGCGCAGGGTCTGCTGGCGGGGCAGGGCACTGCGTCGGCCGCGGGTCAGCAGGCGAAAGTTGTCTTCCATCTGCACCAGCAGGCCCGGCAAGCCAAACCGTTCAATTTGCGCGGCCACCAGTTCGATCGCCAGGGGAATGCCGTCCAGGCGCTGGCAGATATCAATCGCCAGGGGCAGTTCAGCGTCGCTGAGGGCAAAGCTCTCCTGGTGGGACATGGCGCGCTCGATCAGCAATTGCATGGCCGGGTAACCCAGGGCCTGGGCGCGGTTGCCGGTGGCGGGCGGGCAGGCCAGCGGTTCAAGGCGCTGCACATATTCACCTTCGGCGCGCAGGGCTTCGCGGCTGGTGGTGAGGATGTGCAGGTGCGGTGCATGGCGCAGCAGGGTTTCACTGATCAGGGCGATGTCGTCGAGCAGGTGCTCGCAGTTGTCGATCACCAGCAGCATCTGGCGTGCCTGCAGGCTGCGGGCGAGGCTGGCCAGGGACGCATTCTCGCCCGGTGTCAGGCCGAGCAGGGCGGCCAGGTTGGGCAGGATCATGGACGCGGCACTGAGCGGCGCCAGGTCCAGCAGGTGAATACCGTCGCGGTAATGCCCGATCAGCAATTCCGCGACGCGCAGGGCGACGGTGGTCTTGCCGATGCCACCGGCGCCGGTCAGGGTGATGAAGCGTTGCTGCGGCAGTTGTTGCACCAGAGCGTCGATCAGCGCTTGGCGACCGATCATGCGTGTGCGGCGCAAGGGCAGGTTATGGCTGGGGCGTTGGGGCGCGCCGTCGGTGGGCAGCGTCATGGGTTCAATGCTCAGTGGCGCAACAAAACTGTAGCCGCGCTGGGCGACCGTGACGATATAGCGCTGCCCGGCCTGGCCGTCCCCCAGTGCTTTGCGCAACGCAGCCATGTGCACCCGCAGGTTGCCGTCTTCCACCACACTTTTGGGCCAGACCCGTGCGATCAGCTCCTGCTTGCTCACCACATTGCCGGCGTGCTCCAACAGGATCAGCAGAATGTCCACCGCCCGCCGCCCCAGGCGCAGCGGGCGACCGGCCTCCAGCACCAGGCGCTGGCGCGGGTGGATGCGGTACGGGCCGAAATGCACGGCCTGGTCGCTCAAGTCATTCATGGCTGCCCAGGTTCTGGATGAGGAGAGCGGCCAGCATATTCCAGGTACGCGCAGACCACTAGGCAGCGATCACATCAGGTTTGCTGCGCGAGTGGTGGTTTCGCCAGGTCATCGGGTTGACGCCTTCGCTGCGGGTGAACATATGGCAGAAGTGCGCCTGGTCGCAAAAGCCACATTCGAGGCTGATCTGCGTGAGGCTCAGGGACGAGCCGGTAATCAGTTCCTTGGCCCGCTGGATGCGTTGCTGGCGAATCCATTCCTGGGGCGACAGGCCGGTGGTGCACTTGAAGGCGCGGGAAAAATGGCTGCGCGACAAGGCGCAGGCCTGGGCCAGGTCGGCGATCGCCAGGCTTTCGCCGAGGTTGGCGAGGATCAGTTGCTTGGCGATGCGCTCACGCCGGGGGCACAGGCCACCGGTGGCGGGCAACCGGGGGGCATATTGCTCGAGTCGGGCCATGACAAATATCCGCAGTCGATGGGAACGTTCCCGGTGGATGGGTGCAGTGTAGACGCCCTTAATCTTGTTGCCGGACCGCCTGGCTGACGAGTTAATCGTTGTTAATTTCGCCAGGTGCGGCGCTGGAAAAGACAGCACAGCTATGCAATCCCGGGCGTGCAGTGCATGCTTCCCTGGCCCCCTGGAAAACGTTTGGATAGCGCCCATGAACCGCAACGATCTGCGCCGCGTCGATATGAACCTGCTGGTGATTTTCGAAGCCTTGATGTTCGAGAAAAACCTGACCCGAGTCGCCGAAAAACTGTTTATCGGCCAACCGGCAGTGAGCGCCGCATTGGGCCGTTTGCGCGATTTGTTCGACGACCCGTTGCTGCTGCGTAACGGCCGTGCCATGGAACCCACGGCGCGTGCACTGGCGATACTCAAGGAGCTGCAACCGGCCATGGACACCATCTCGGGCGCCGTCAGCCGCGCCAAGGATTTCGACCCCTCCACCAGCTGCGCAGTGTTTCGTATCGGCCTGTCCGATGATGCGGAGTTCGGGCTGTTTCCGTCCTTACTCAGCCGCCTGCGCGAAGAAGCGCCGGGCATCATCGTGGTGGTGCGCCGCGCCAATTACCTGTTGATGCCTTCGCTGCTGGCCAGCGGTGAAATTTCCGTGGGGGTCAGCTACACCACCGACCTGCCGGCCAATGCCAAGCGCAAGAAGCTGCGGGATATCCCCTGCAAGGTCCTGCGCGGCGATGACGGCGAGGCGCCGCTGACCCTGGATGATTACTGCGCCAGGCCCCACGCAATGGTGTCGTTCTCCGGCGACCTGAGCGGCAATATCGACCTGGACCTGGCCCGCATCGGCCGCTCGCGTCGCGTGGTACTGGCCGTGCCGCAATTCAGCGGGTTACGCGCGTTGCTAGCGGGGACGCAGATTATCGCCACCGTGCCCGATTACGCCGCGTGCGCGTTGACCGAAGGCACACGCCTGCGCGCCGAGGACCCGCCGTTTGCGATTGATGCGGCGGAGCTGTCGATGGTGTGGAGCGGGGTGCATGACAACGACCCGGCGGAGCGATGGCTGAGGGGCAGGATTGCGGAACACATGGCCCGGGCGACGTAGCTTTGCCGGTAATTGTAGGAGCGAGCTTGCTCGCGAAAAAACTGAGGGCGCCACGTTGAACCAGTAAGCCCGCGTTATCGTTGAGGTTCTTCGCGAGCAAGAACTAGACGTCCCCCTCGCTCCTGCAACAAGCCAAACAGCACATACATCCAATTCTCCCCACCGCTCAACGGCCAGACTCTCCCCATCGCTCAATACTCCGGGGAAGCACTCAGCCATGGATTCAACCACCAACACCAGCCCCGACGAAGTCGTCACCCTGGTCGTCAAGCACCGGGTCAAACCCGGCTTTGAAGTCGAGTACGAAGCCTGGTTGCGCCGCATCGTGCGCATCGCGGGCGAACGCCCTGGGCACCTGGGTGTTGACGTGGTGCGCAGCCAGCAAAACGGCATGGCGCTGTTCACTTGCGTGCTGCGCTATAGCTCCACCAGCGCCCTTGAGCGGTGGCTCGGCTCCCCGCAACGCCAGGCGCTGATCGACGAAGCCGCGCCGATGCTGGCGGACGGCGACCAGACGGAAATCGGCGCGGTCAATGAATTCTGGTTCGCGCCCCAGGCCGAGGGCGGTGCCAAGCCGCCGCGCTGGAAGCAGGCGGTGGTCAGCCTGTTTGTGATCCTGCCGCAAACCTTGCTGCTGCCGTTTATCTGGGGGCCGATCCTGCGGTTGCACCCGTTTTTGTCCAATTACGTGGTCTCCACCTTCCTGGTCACCCTGACCATCGTGTTGCTGGTGGTGTACCTGCTGATGCCGGCGGCCACCCGCCTGTTCGCTCCCTGGCTTGAAGCCTCTGTAAAGGAAACCCTATGAACGCCGATCTGATTCTGTTCAATGGCCAGTTCCACACCGTGGACCGCGAAAACCCACGCGCCACCGCCGTGGCCATCCACCAAGGGCGCTTTGTCGCCGTGGGGACCGACGGCGAAGCCATGGCCCTGCGCGGCAGCGGCACCCAGGTTATCGACCTCAAGGGCCGCACCGTGATTCCCGGCCTCAACGACTCGCACTTGCACCTGATTCGTGGCGGGTTGAACTACAACCTTGAACTGCGTTGGGAAGGCGTGCCGTCCCTGGCCGATGCCTTGCGCATGCTCAAGGACCAGGCCGACCGCACGCCCACGCCGCAATGGGTGCGCGTGGTGGGCGGCTGGAACGAATTCCAGTTCGCTGAAAAGCGCATGCCTACCCTGGAAGAACTCAACCAGGCCGCCCCGGACACCCCGGTGTTCGTACTGCACCTGTACGACCGCGCCTTGCTCAACCGCGCCGCACTGCGGGTGGCGGGCTACACCAAGGATACGCCGAACCCGCCGGGCGGTGAGATCGTGCGCGACAGCAACGGCAACCCCACCGGCATGCTGGTGGCGCGGCCCAACGCGATGATTTTGTATTCGACCTTGGCCAAGGGCCCGAAACTGCCCCTGGAATACCAGGTCAACTCCACCCGCCAGTTCATGCGTGAACTCAATCGCCTGGGCCTGACCAGCGCCATCGATGCCGGCGGCGGTTTCCAGAACTACCCCGATGACTACGCGGTGATCGAGCAACTGGCCAAGGATCAACAGTTGACGGTGCGCATCGCCTACAACCTGTTCACTCAGAAGCCCAAGGAAGAACTCAGCGACTTCAAGAACTGGACCGGCAGCGTCACCCTGCACCAGGGCGATGACTACCTGCGCCATAACGGGGCCGGCGAGATGCTGGTGTTCTCGGCCGCGGATTTCGAAGACTTCCTCGAGCCCCGCCCGGACCTGCCGCTGACCATGGAGCAGGAGCTGGAACCGGTGGTGCGCCACCTGGTGGAACAGCGCTGGCCGTTCCGTCTGCACGCCACTTACGACGAGTCCATCTCGCGCATGCTCGACGTGTTCGAGAAGGTCAACCGCGACATCCCGTTCAATGGCTTGCCGTGGTTCTTCGACCACGCCGAAACTATCACGCCGAAAAACATCGAACGCGTGCGTGCCCTCGGTGGCGGTATTGCGATCCAGGATCGCATGGCGTTCCAGGGCGAATACTTTGTCGAGCGCTACGGCGCCAAGGCTGCCGAAGCCACGCCGCCGATCAAGCGCATGCTGGCCGAAGGCGTGCCGGTAGGGGCGGGCACCGATGCCACCCGCGTGTCGAGCTACAACCCTTGGACCTCGCTGTACTGGATGGTCAGCGGCCGCACCGTCGGTGGCCTGGAGCTGCACGCCGAGGGCTTGCCGCGCCTTACCGCGTTGGAACTGTTCACCCACGGCAGCGCCTGGTTCTCGTCCGAGCAAGGCAAGAAAGGCCAGATCAAGGTCGGTCAACTGGCGGATGTCGCCGCGTTGTCGGCGGACTTTTTCAGTGTCGAAGAAGAAGCCATCAAGTGGATCGAGTCGGTACTGACAGTGGTCGGCGGCAAGGTCGTGTACGGCGCTGGCGACTTCGAAGATTTCGCACCGCCACGGGTACCGGTGCTGCCCGACTGGTCGCCAGTGGTCAAGGTGCCAGGGCACTGGCGCCCGACGTCGCCGATGCAGGCCCAGGTTCACCAGTGCAGCGGACCTTGCGGCGTGCATGCCCACAGCCATGAAAAAGCGCGCCTTTCCAGCGTGCCGGTCAGCGACTTCCAGGGTTTCTGGGGTGCGTTCGGCTGCTCCTGCTTTGCCTTTTGAAGAACACCCCCATCCCCAAAGGAGTTACCCATGACTTACAAGCGCTTGAACAAAGATGATGCTGTTGTGCTGTTGGTTGATCACCAGACCGGCCTGATCTCCCTGGTGCAGGATTTTTCCCCCAACGAGTTCAAGAACAACGTGCTGGCCCTGGCCGACGTGGCGAAGTTCTTCAACCTGCCGACCATCCTGACCACCAGCTTTGAAAGCGGCCCCAACGGCCCGCTGGTGCCTGAGCTCAAAGAACTGTTCCCCGACGCGCCATACATCCCGCGCCCTGGCCAGATCAACGCATGGGACAACGAAGACTTCGTCAAGGCCGTCAAGGCGACCGGCCGCAAGCAGATCATCATTGCCGGTGTAGTGACCGATGTGTGCGTGGCATTCCCGACCCTGTGTGCCCTTGACGAAGGCTTTGAGGTTTTCGTGGTCACCGACGCTTCTGGCACCTTCAACGAAACCGTGCAACAAGCCGCCTGGGCACGCATGACCGCCGCCGGTGCGCAACTGGTCAACTGGTTCTCCGTGGCCTGCGAGCTGCAAGTGGACTGGCGCAACGACATGGAAGGCCTGGCCAACCTGCTCTCGCCGCGCATTCCCAACTACCGCAACCTGATGAACAGCTACTCGGCGTTCGCTGCCAAGTAACCTGCTCTGTAAAACACCGCAAGACCCTGTGGGAGCTGGCTTGCCTGCGATGGCGGTATACCAGTCAACAGCATTGCTGGCTGATACACCGCCATCGCAGGCAAGCCAGCTCCCACATTTGATTGGGTTCACATTTGGTTTGTGGTGTGATCACTGACAGGCTATAAAACAGCCCATCGTCCCCTGAGAAGCGACAATGAACCCTTTCGAAGACATGCGCCTGTTCTGCCAGGTCATGGAGTCCGGCAGTTTTACCGCCGCCGCCGAGCAATTGGGCTTGTCCAAGCAATTCGTCAGCCGCCGCCTGATCCAACTGGAAGACCGCCTGGGCGTGCGCCTGCTCAACCGCTCCACACGGCGCCTGGACGTCACGCCGCTGGGCCAGAGTTACTACGAGTCGGCCTTGCGCCTGCTCGGTGAGGTGGAGCAGGTGGAGCAGGGCATCGCCGGCCAGAACAGCGAGCCGCGCGGCACCATTCGCCTCAGTGCTCCCTTGTCGTTCGCCATGGCGCACCTGGGTTGCCTGCTGCCGTTGTTTTTGCGTCAGCATCCACAGGTCTGCGTTGAAGTCGACCTGAGCGACAGGCCGGTGGACTTGATCGGCGAAGGCTACGACCTGGTGCTGCGCATCGGCACCCTGGAAGACTCCACCCTGATCGCCCGGCGGATCGCCGCTATCGAGCGGGTGTATTGCGCCAGCCCCGACTATCTGGCGCTACGGGGTACGCCATTGAAACCCGAGGATTTAACCACGCACGACTGCCTGCCCTACGGCCACGGCCGCCAGGTGCAATGGCGCTTCAAAGGCAAGTTGCAAGCCTTGAGCGTCAGCGGACGCATGCGCGTCAATAACGGTGACCTGCTGCGCGATACCGCGATTGCCGGTTTGGGCGTTACCTATCTACCGACGTTCATTGTCAGCGAGGCCTTGAAGGACGGTCGCTTGGTCAAGGTATTGGAA
Organism: Pseudomonas sp. AL10; assembly: GCF_029960685.1. Classification (NCBI taxonomy): domain Bacteria; kingdom Pseudomonadati; phylum Pseudomonadota; class Gammaproteobacteria; order Pseudomonadales; family Pseudomonadaceae; genus Pseudomonas; species Pseudomonas sp. AL10. Next base: position 2,373 of record NZ_JASBQZ010000072.1, on the reverse strand, counting down.
GACTTCGCCCCAGAGGCCTTGACCCTGTCGGCGGTGTACCCGCAGCACCGCCAGAGTTCACGCCCGGTGCAAGCGCTGGTGGAGTTCCTGCGCGAACGCCTGGCTAGCGGCTGCTGAACAGTTGGCGGATCAGGTTGGGCGTACTGCCCGTCCACCGCTTGAACGAGCGCCGAAAATTCGCCGCATCGTTGAAGTTCAGGTACGCGGCCACTTCCTCGTTACTCAGCCCCTTGGCCTGGTACAGGTGCAACGCCACGTGCTTGCGCACCCGGTCGACCTGTTGCTGAAAACCCGTGTCGTGCCGTTGCAACTTGCGCTTTAGCGTGGCCGGGCTCATGGCGAAGGTGTGCGCGGCTTGTTCTAGGCTCGGTGGCTGGCGCACGTGTTCGCGCAGGTAGCCGTAGAGGCAGTCCAGAAAGCTTGTGGCAAAGCCCAGTTGCTCGATTTGTTCAAGGGCTTGCTGGCGTGCGACCTGGCCCGCGGTGGCCGAAGCACCGGGCCAGTTGTGGGTGAGGTGTTCACGGGGGAGGCACATCATGTCCAGCGGACGTTCGAAGCGTGTGTGTTCGCCCAGATGCACCCAGTATTGCTCGACGTACCGGGGTTCGGCATGGCTGAAACTGCACACCCACGGCAAGCGCTGGCCGCTGAGCCATTGGCTCATGGCAACCAGCGAGGTCATGCTGGCTTCGAGCAGAAAGCGCCAGTGTTCGCCGGCGCCGCAACTGTCCAACCAATACAGGTAAGCGTGGTGCTCATCCAGCTCCACTTGCAGCGTGGCCAGCGGGCTGAGCAGCACTTGTTGCTGGATCAGGATCTCCAGCGCCTGATGAAGGTTGTGTGCATGCCCCAGCGCATGACTGGCGGCGCCGTAGTAGCCGGGCAGCAGGCGTTGGCCAAACAGGAAACTGCTGTCATCGGCATCCAGCAGTTTGCGGCTGTTGCCGATCAAGCCCAAGAACTGCTGCGGGCTCAACCGCGCGTTGCCGGCCAGGATGTCTTCGTGGAACAGGCCGGTGCCGCGCAGCAAACGATGGCTGTCGATGTCCCGGGACAAGCCCAGGTCGATCAACGTGGCGGGTTGATAATGACCGGGGATGAAGCGGCTGTCGTTTTCATACCAACTGGTTTTCACAGCCATTTCAGGCGCTTTTCGCAAGAGGGTGTTTGGCGCGGGCCAGGCCCATATTCAGCCGCTTTAGCAACTCGTGGGGTGACTCTTGCAAGGCCATCACCACCGCCGTGGTCGCCGCCAGTTGCAGGCGTTCGCCCTGTTGCCGGGTCTTGTGGGCGAGGCTCTGCACCGCGTGTTGCAACTCCTGCGCCAGGCCCTGGGCCTGGCGCTCGCCGGTGTTGGGCAGCAGCACCACAAAACGATCGCCTGCCAGGCGGCACAACAGGTCCTGGCGGCGCAGGTTGAGCAACAGCACATGGCTGACCGCCTGTAGCACCGCATCACCCTCGGCATGCCCGTAGGCCTGGTTGATGGCGGCGAAGTTGTCCAGGTCCAGGGCCAGCAGCGACAGCGGTTGTTGCTGCTCTTGGCTGTCGCGCAGGCTGTCGGCGAGTTGGCGCTTGAGGTAGTCGGCACCGGCCAGGGGGGTGAGTTTGTCGAATAGCCGATGCTCGCGAAACAACCGCTCGCGTTTTTCCATCTGTGCGCTGATCGCCAGTTGTTCGTGGTGCCAGTGGTAGATACCGATCGTCAGCAGGATCATGCCCACCGGCATTGGCCCTGACTCCAGCCAGTGATCCCAGGAGATGCTGTCAGGCAGGCGGATGAATTCGTCGAGGCTGTCGATCCACCAGGAAAAAAAGATGCACGACAGCCCCAGCGCCAGGTATTGGGTGACCCGTCCGGCGGGGCGGCTTTTCAACACCAGGCCCAGCCAGATCAGCGCGAGCAGCGCCGAACCGCCTTCGCCGATGATATCCAGCCACACCCATTCGCTGACGCTTTTGAGCTCGCCGCAGGCCAGGTGCAGGATCAGTCCGAGGTTGGCGGCGATCAGTAGCAACGCGAGTTTCCAGCGGTGGGGTTTGAGCACGGAAAACATGGCCACGGGTCCTTGGGCAAATAAGCGATGGGCGCCAGCACAGCAGATTGATGTGACGGTTGGATGACGGGGTGGGAGGGTCGAATCAGCTCATGCCCTCGGTGCATTTTTCATGCTGAACATGGACCCCATGTGGGAGCTGGCTTGCCTGCGATGACGTCCTCACAGCCGCCCCATATCTACCTGACACCCCGCAATCAAACTGTGGGAGCTGGCTTGCCTGCGATGACGGCCTCTCAGCCGACACCTATCCACCTGACCCCCCACCATCCAACTGTGGGAGCGGGCTTGCTCGCGAAGGCGGCCTGGCAGTCAA
>NZ_JASBQZ010000071.1:0-14749 GCF_029960685.1 Pseudomonas sp. AL10 | reverse complement strand
GAGATCAAAAGCAGATCAAGATCAAGAGCGGCTCGCTTCGCATCGTAGTTACCGTCGACCGCCTTCGCAGGCAAGCCAGCTCCCACCTCTGACCGAGGTCATTTCAGCTCATTTGAGCCCTCCACAAGCTTGTAAACCCCGCTTTGACAGGCTCTGCCCGTAACCCTGTCACAGAACCGTCACGCCCCATCCCTAGCTTGCCCTCCCAGTTGCCGGGCCTCTTGCCTGGCGCCAACGGATTCTTGGGGAGGGTTTCATGTACAAGCGCACCGGGCTCGTCAGCTTTACGCTTACCGCCTTGGCCCTGGCGATAGCCTGCGAGCGGGTCAATGCCGCCGAAGCGGCCACCACCGAGCATGTCGATGTGGTCGGCCAAGCCGCTGCAATCGACAGCGCCCTCAAGGAGCAGCGCTCTTCCGATAGCATCAAGAGCGTGGTGCATGCTGACGGCGTCGCGCAGTTGCCGGATGAGAACGTTGCCGAGGCGGTGCAGCGCTTGCCGGGCATCAGTGTTGAACGTGACCAGGGCGAAGGTCGCTTTGTGAGCGTGCGCGGCCTGGGTCCGGACCTCAACAGTGTGACCATCAACGGCACCCTGGTGCCCTCGCCTGAGAGCGAGCGCCGTGCCGTGGCCCTTGATGTTCTGCCTTCGGAATTGGTGCAGTCGTTGTCGGTGATCAAGACGCTCACACCGGACATGGACGCCAACTCCCTGGGCGGCACTGTTGATGTGAAGAGCCTGTCGGCGTTCGATCACAAGGGCCTGTTCTACACCGGCAGCACTCAGGCCAGCTACGACAAGAACACACACCAGACCAGCCCGAAATTCTCCGGCGCCGCCAGTAACCGGTTCAGCCTCGGCGACGGTATCGACAACTTTGGCGTGGCCGCGGCGCTCAGTTGGCAGAAGCGTGATTTTGGCTCGGACAACGTCGAAACTGGCGGCGCCTGGGACTTTACCAACGGTGCCCGGCTCAACGAATTCGAGCAGCGCGACTACGACATCAGCCGTGAACGCGCCGGTGGTGGCCTTAACTTCGATTACACGCCCGATGACTTGAGCAGCTACTACCTGCGCACGCTCTACAGTCGCTACAAGGACACCGAAACCCGTAACGCTGCCAGCCTAGAGTTCGCTGACCCGCAAGCGCCCGGCGAATTGGGCGAAGTCGAGGGCAAGCGTAAGCTCAAGAACCGTGAGGAAACCCAGCAAATCCAGTCCTACGTATTGGGCGGTGAACGCATGCTCGGCCTGTGGACCCTGAGCGGCCAGGCCGGGTACAGCCGTTCCAGCGAAGACAGCCCGGGGCATATTGCCGGTGCGACCTTCGACGGCGGTGACTTTGCCGACAGCGGCTTTTACGACAAGACCAAGCCGCGCCCGATCATCGGCAGTGGTTTCTACGACCCCGCCAATTTCAGCCTCGATAAAGTCGACTGGGAAAAACAGCACACCCAGGACACCGAGAAGAACCTGCGCCTGGATCTGGCCCGCGACTACGACCTTAGCGGTTACGCATCCCAGTTCAAGTTCGGCGGCAAGGTCAGCCGGCGCCACAAGGACAATGACCTGGAGGCCTGGGTCTACAAGGACCTGGATGAACAGGGCTTGAGCGATGAACAACTCAACCTTACGCAGTTCCAGAAGGGCAACGTCGACTACCGTCTCGGCCGCTTTGGCCCGGGCATCAGCGCGGGCAATATTCGCCAACTGATCGGCGGCCTCAATCGCGATGACTTCTATGACCCCACCGAATCCACGGTCAACGACTTCACCATTCGCGAAGACATCAACGCCGGCTACCTGATGAACACCGTTGATATCGACGACTGGCGCTTCATTGCCGGCATGCGTTACGAAGGTACCGAATTCGAAGCCAAGGGCACCGGCGCCACGGACGGCCAGTTCAGCGCCACCGAGACCAAGCGCCGTTATCACCACTGGCTACCGGGCCTGCATGCGCGCTACCAGATTGACAAGAACACCCAGGTACGCGCCGCCTGGACCAAATCGGTGGTGCGTCCGACCTTTGGCCAATTGGCCCCTGGTTTTGTGATCGACGATGACGAAGCCACCTTCGGCAACCCGGACCTCAAGCCGCTCGAATCAAGCAACCTGGACCTGGGCATCGAACATTTCATGGGCCGCGCCGGTACCGTGTCGGCATTCGTGTTCTACAAAGACATCCAGAACTTCGTCTACAACACCGACGTGGCCGGTACCGGTGCCTGGGCCAACTTCGCCGAGGCGCACACCTTTGCCAACGGCGACAGCGCCAAACTCTATGGCCTGGAACTGGCCTACTCACAGAAGTTCGACTGGCTGCCTGCGCCATGGAACGGCCTGATGATCGGTGCCAACAGCACCTTCAGCCGTTCCAGCGCGGACATCGAGGGCTTCGACAGCGCCAGCGGGCGCAATCGCAAGCGCAACATCAGCCTGCCCAACCAATCGGACACGGTCGGCAACCTGATGCTCGGTTGGGAAGACGACACCCTCAGCCTGCGCCTGTCGGCCAATTACAAATCGGCCTATTTGTACGAGTTGGCGTCGATCAATGACAAGGCCCATGACCTGCACGTCGACGCGCAAACCTTCGTCGATTTCAGCGCGCGCTACTCACTGACCAAGAACCTGCAGGTCAGCTTCGAGGCACAGAACCTCACCGACGAGTCGTACTTCGTCTACACCGGCCATCGTAGCTACAACGGCCAGTACGAAGAGTACGGACCCACCTACAAGCTGGGCCTGACATTCACCCATTTCTAACGATAACGCGTGCTTCCTGAAGGATTTGTCTGTTCATGAGAATTTCCAAGCTGTGCCTGCTGGTCGTACTGGTTAGCAGCGCCAATGCGTTCGCCACTGACCTACCGCTGACCCCGTGGGCACCCAGCCTGAACGCCCAGGCCGTTGCCTTCCTGCCCGGCGGCACCCAGCGCGTGGCCGCCAGTGCCCGCGACGGCCTGCTGCTGCTCGACGATAACGGCGTCGAACTGGCCCGCTTCAAAGGCCGTTTCAGCAGCCTCGACACCCGCGCTGCGGGCACTCAATCGCTGATCGCCAGCCTCGACAACGACCGCCAGCAGGCCTTGCTGATCGGTCTGGATGGCGTCGGCAAAACCTGGGGTGCGCCGCTGTACCTGCCGACCCGCGACTTTGCGGTAAATAGCCTGTGCCTCTATCGCGATTCGGCGGCCAACCTGTTTGTGTTCCTGGTCGGTGAAGAGGGCAAGGGCGAGCAGTGGCTGGTGGGCAATGGCTCGACCCTGCTGGCCCAGGCGCAGCGTGTTCGCAGCCTGCCACTGCCGCCATCGGCGCAGTACTGCCAAGTGGATGATGCGGCCGAGCGATTGGTGGTAAACGAGCAAAACGTCGGCTGGTGGGCCTACCCGGCGCACCCGGAAGCCGAGGTGAAACGCACGCCCGTGGCGCTGTTCGACGACCCCGCGCGCGAAGCAGGCGCCATGGCGCTGGTGCCGGGCGGGGTGCTCGCGCTGGACCCGAAAACCGCGCAATTGCAGCTGTTCCAGCAAGTCGGGGAACGTTGGGTTGGGCAATCCAGCCTCGCCTTGCCGGGCCTCAAAGAACCGGAGCAACTGGTGATCCAGGGCCGGCAGGTGCTGGTGCGGGATGACGACAGCGGCCAGCTCTATCAGGGCCGTCTCGACTGGCAAGCCACGCCGGTGCCGGTTGCGCCGATACTTGCGCAAGTCGCCGCACTGCGCCAGACCGAACCCGTGGGTCGCCAAGGCGACGCGGCGGATGACCCGGCCATCTGGATTCACCCGGACACGCCGGCCAAAAGTCGTGTGCTGGGGACCAACAAGAAACAGGGCCTGCTGGCCTACGATCTCGACGGCAAGTTGCTGCAGGAACTGGCAGTGGGGCGGCTGAACAATGTAGACCTACGCCCAGGCTTCAAACTGGGTACGCACACCGTCGACCTGGCCGTGGCGAGTAACCGCGACCGCAACAGCCTGAGCCTGTTCAGCATCGACCGTCAGAGCGGCGAGTTGCGTGAAGCCGGTGAGGTCCCCACGCCACTCAAGGACATCTACGGTATCTGCCTTTACCAGCCCGCCAGCGGCGAGCTTTACGCGTTTGCCAATGACAAGGATGGCACCTTCCTGCAATACCGCCTGAGTGCACCGACTGGCCGTGTGCAGGGCGAGTTGGTGCGCCAGTTCAAGGTCGATAGCCAACCCGAGGGCTGTGTGGCCGATGACCAGCGCCAACGCTTGTTCATCGGTGAGGAAGATGTCGGCGTGTGGGCGATGGATGCCCGTGCCGAGCAACCGGCCACGCTCACTTCGGTGATCAAAGTCGGCGCGCAACTGCACGCGGACGTCGAAGGCTTGGCGTTGTATCAAAGCCCCGCGCGGGATTACCTGGTGGTCTCCAGCCAAGGCAATGACAGCTACCTGGTGCTGGACGCCGAGCCGCCATTCGCTGTGCGCGGCGCCTTGCGCGTTGGCCTCAATGCGGCCGCCGGCATTGATGGCGCCTCGGAAACCGATGGCCTGGAGGTCACTGCCGTCAACCTCGGCGGGCCCTGGAGCCAGGGCATGCTGGTGGTGCAGGACGGCCGCAAGCGCATGCCCGAGCAAGCCCAGAACTTCAAGTTCGTGCCCTGGGCCGAGGTGAGCCGCGCGTTGAAATTACCTTGAGCTGTCATCACGCAGTCATCCGTTTTTAATCGAATAGGAGCTTCACCATGCACGCGACGATGGAACATATGACGATCTGGAGCTTGATCAGCGACGCCAGCCTGTTGGTCAAGGCCGTAATGATCACTTTGCTGTTGGCATCCTTGCTCAGCTGGTACCTGATCATTCAGCGCAGCCGTGTGCTGCGTGGGTTGGATCGGCAGCTTAACGGCTTCCTGTCGCGCTTTCGCGTGGCGTCGGACCTGCAGCCCTTGTATCGCGAAACCGTGCAGGCAGGCGAGGGCGGTGTGGCGCCGATCTTTATTGCCGGCATGCAGGAATACCAGCATCTGCGCCACCACGATCCGGCCGTGCTCGAGGGTGTGGAGCGCGCCTTGCAGGTAGCGATCACCGAGCAGGAACTGGAGCTGGAAAAGGGCTTACAGTTTCTGGCGACGGTGGGGTCGGTCAGCCCCTATATCGGCCTGTTCGGGACCGTGTGGGGCATCATGAATTCGTTCCTCGGCTTGTCGCAGGTGCAACAGGCCACGCTATCGACCGTGGCACCGGGTATTGCAGAGGCCTTGATTGCCACCGCCATTGGCCTGTTTGCAGCGATTCCGGCAGTGATCGCCTATAACCGTTTCGCGGCACGCAGCCAGACCTTGCTCACGCGCTACTACGCTTTTGGCAATGAGCTGCAAGTGCACCTGCACCGCACGCTGCGCGGTACCTCGATCAACCTGGCCGTGGCCGCCTGAACAAGGAGCAAAGCGATGTTGATCAGGCCGCAACGCAAGCACGGGCCCAAGGCCGAGATGAATGTGGTGCCCTACATCGACGTGATGCTGGTGCTGCTGGTGATCTTTATGGTCACCGCGCCCATGCTCACCCAGGGTGTGAAGATCGAACTGCCCAAGGTCGCCGCCGAGGCGCTGGCCAGCGATACGCGCCAGCAGATCCTGACGTTATCGGTGAAGGCCGACGGTGGCTACTACTGGAACCTGGGTGACGAACTGGACACCCGCCAGCAGACCGACAGTGCGATGACCCTGGAAGAAATGAGCGCCAAGGTCATGCAGGTGGTGGCGGCGCGCAGCGATACCCAGGTGTATATCCGTGCTGACGACAATGCCGGTTACGGCCGTGTGGTGGCGGCCATGGCGGTACTGCAGAAGGGCGGTGTCAGCAACCTTGGGCTCGTCACCGAGGCCCCACAATGACAGCGATGAGCATGCGTAGTCCGGCACTGGCCTTGGCGCCCAACGGCGATGGTTTCTGGCGCAAAAGCCTGGCAGCGAGTCTGGCCGTGGCGCTGCATGGTGCGGTGGCAGTGGCGTTGATGCTGGGCTGGTCAACGGAGCGACCAGGGGTGGATGCGCCACGGGTGATGCACACGCAGTTGGTGGTTTTACCTGCGCCGGCACCGGCACCGGCACCGGCACCGGCGCCGACACCTGAGCCCGTCGCTGCCGCGCTGCCAGAACCTGTTGTTATCCCGGTACCGACCAAACCGACAGTTGATCCGCAGGTCCAGGCGCAAAAGCTCGAGAAAGCCGCCCTGGCACGCAAGCGGGTTGAAGAAAAGAAACTCGAGCAACAACAGCGCATGGCAACCGAGCAGCGCAATCGTGAGTTGGAACAGCAGCGCCTGAGCCAGGCGCGTGCCGCTTCGGAAAAAGCCAGAGCCCCCGTGCCTGCGCCTACCCCAGCATTCGACAGCCGCCAGTACCAGCCCTTGAGCAAGGCCGCCCCGGACTACCCCGAACGCGCCCTGGACAAGAACATCGAAGGCGACTGTTCAGTGGAGTACACCGTCAACACCCAGGGGCACGTGGAAAACCCCAAGGTGCTGGACGGCTGCCACCCGTTGTTCATTCGGCCCTCATTAGCAGCGGCCAATACTTTTCGCTACCAGCCGAGAATCGTCGATGGCAAGGCTGTTGCCGTACCGGCGGTGCGCAATACCTTCCACTACCGCATCAAATGAATTTCTCCTGGCGGTGGTTCAGTTAAAGATGCAGTGACTGACACACCGCCTTCGCGAGCAAGCCGTCAAGCATTCGCGAGGTTACTTAACTCAAGGCCCGCCACATACCGTTCCAGATTTGCCAGGAACGTATCCGCAATTTCTTCCTTGCTGTTGGTCGAAATAGCTGAAGTATGCGGCGACAGCCGTACCCTCGGATGGCTGTACAGCGGGTGCCCGTCGGGCAATGGCTCTGGCTCGGTGACGTCGAGGGACGCCAGGCCGATCTGGCCGTTATCCAGCGCGTGCAACAGCGCTTGCTGATCGAGCAGGCCTCCGCGGGCAATGTTGATCAGGTGCAGCCCCGGCTTGGCGCTGGCCAGTACATCACGGTCGATGATATGCCGCGTCGCTTCGGTCAGGGGTGCCGCCACCACCAGGTGATCGGCGCGGGCAAACAGGTCGTGGATGTCATTGGCCGCTTCCACGCCATCGAGGCCGAACGGCGTTGTGCTTTGACGCAGTGCCACGACCTTGAGCCCCAGTGCCAGGGCCTTTTGCGCCAGGCTTGCGCCAATCGCGCCAAAGCCCAAAAGGCCCAGCGTGGTGCCCTTGAGCGGGCGCAGCGCGGTGAACTGCCATTGGGCATCCTTTACCCAGATATCCGGCAAATGCTTGGACGCGGCAAAGATCGCCGCCAGAGCGAACTCCGCCAGGTTATCGGCAGCACTGCCTCGTGAGGTGGTCACCGGCGGGCCGTTGAACAGCCACCGCGGGTAGAAGTCGATACCCGACGATACCAGGTGCACCCACTGTGCGCCGTAGGGCCAGCCCGGTGGCGGGGTATCGGGGGCGGTGTAGCCACGCACATTGATCGGGCGCAGCAGCAGGATATTGGCGTGGGGCGGCAAGTCACTGGGCACACCGACCGGCACGCCGATTACCTGGGCTTGGAGGTGCAGTGGCGCAAGACGCTCACGGATCACCTGGTTGAAGTCTTCGTCCAGTTGGCTGGCAATAATCACCTGGCTCATGTGCGTTCCTTCTGGCGCTGGTTGAACACCGCTTTGCCGACGCCCTGCAGCACGGCGTCATTTTGCGGAGTGTGGACGCGGCTGCACAGCACATCGCGGTAATGCCGTTGCAGTGGGCTATGGCGTGACAGGCCAGGGTTGCCCGAGGCTTCGATGGCCAGCTCGACCGCACGGATTGCATTGCCGGTGACCAGGTACTTCACCTGTGCGGCATTGGCCGTTGGCGTGTGGCCTGCGGCGGCAGTGTCGAGCAGGCTGCGGTTGGCAAACAGCAGCGTGTCGATATGGCCGACGGTCTCCTGAAAACGCGGCAGGGTGAACAATGCCGCGCCGAGATTTGACGGCTTGCGTTCCTCCAGCCAGTCCACCAGCCAGTCCCGTGCCGCCTGAGCCACGGCGTCGTACACCGACGACAGCAACACCGACATCCACAGGAAGCCTTCGCCATCCAGCTCCGCTTGCGGGGCGCTCCAGGGGCTGACGCTGACCGCATGGTCCAGGGGCACCAGAACGTTGTCGAGTACCACCTCATGGCTGCAGGTGGCGCGCATGCCCAAGTGATCCCAGGTGTCGATGATGCTGACACCGGGGCTGGCCTTGGGCACCAGCCAGGCGCCTACCAGCGGGTCGGCGTCGTCGCTGCGCGCCCACACGCTGAACCAGCTCAGGCCATGGCTGCCGGTGGAGTAGAGCTTGCGTCCACTGATACGCCAGCCCTCGGCGGTGCGCACCGCGGTGGTGGCCGGCAAACCACCACGGGCCGGGGTGCCCAGGTCGGGTTCGACCCGCAGGGCGTTGATCAGTGCACCGTTTTGCACCGCGTCTTGCGCGACTTGCACGCGCAGGTGTGCGGGCCAGGTCTGGCTGTCTTGCAGGCGGCTGTGTTGCAGGTATTGCATCACCAGGATCAGGGCCGTGGACGGTTCGCCCTTGGCGATGGCGCTGATGACCTTGCGCGCCTGGGCCAGGCTGGCGCCACCGCCGCCAAGTTTCTTCGGCACGGTCAGGGCGATGAGGTGGTGTTGGTGCAGGAGCTTGAAATTAGCGTGGGGGAAGGCGCCGCTTTCGTCATAGAGGGGCGCGGTACTGGCCAGCTCGGCGCTGAGGCGTTCAAGCAGTGTATCGAATTGGGCGAGTTCCTGTGGGAGCTGGCTTGCCTGCGATCGCGGTTTATCAGGCGGTAGTGTAGTTGGCTGGCACACCGCTATCGCAGGCAAGCCAGCTCCCACATAGGTCGAGCGACTGCGCGATTGGCTCATACCAGCGCCTCCACCGGCTCTTCAATCACGCTGTAGCGGTTCGCCGGCACCTCCAGGCCGAGGTTGTCGCGCAGGGTATGGCCGCTGTACTCGGTACGGAACAACCCTCGCTGTTGAAGCACCGGCACCACCAGCTCGGTGAAATACTGCAAGCCATCCGGCAGCACCGAATTGATGATGAAACCATCGCTGGCGCCGCTCTCGAACCAGGTCTGGATCGCATCCGCGACCTGTTCCGGGGTGCCGACAAAGTCGCGCAGGGGCCGTGAGAAACGCAGGGCCACTTCGCGCAGGGTCAAGCCTTCGTCCCGGGCCAGTTGCTTGATACGTTCGGAGCCGCCTTTCTGGCTGTTGGCGCCCAGGTCGCCCAGTTCGGGGAAGGGCGCATCCAGCGGGTACTGGCTGAAATCATGGTCGTTGAACGGCCGGCCAAGGGCGACGATGGCGTCTTCTACCGTGACCAGCGCCACGGCTTGCTGGTAGCGGCTTTCCACTTCGGCCGCATCACGCCCGACAATCGGGCGAATACCCGGCAAAATCGACAGGCTGTCCGGGTCGCGGCCAAAGCGCTTGGCGCGCCGTTTCAAGTCGGCGCTGTAGGCCTTGCCCTCGTCGACAGTGTCCACATGCACGAAAATCGCATCGGCGTTTTCAGCGGCAAAGTTACGCCCATCCTCCGAAGTGCCCGCCTGGAAAATCGCCGGTTGGCCCTGGCGCGAGCGCGCGATGTTCAGCGGGCCTTTGACCGAGAAGAATTCGCCCTTGTGGTTAAGCGCATGCAACTTGCCCGGGGTGAAGAATTCGCCGCTGTGCTTGTTATAGGCAAAGGCGTCGTCCTCCCAGGAATCCCACAGGCCCTTGACCACATTCAAATGCTCCTTGGCGATGCGATAACGCACGGCGTGGGGCGGGTGCTCGGCCTTGCCGAAGTTATCGGCGGTGCCACTCAGCCACGAGGTGACCACGTTCCAGCCGGCGCGGCCGCCGCTGATATGGTCCAGCGAAGCGAACTGGCGTGCCACCTGGTAAGGCTCGGTGTAGCTGACGGTCACGGTGGCGACCAGGCCGATGTGAGTGGTCAGCGCGGCCAGGGCCGAGAGGATCGTCAGCGGCTCGAAGCGGTTGAGGTAATGGGGGCTGGACTTGGGGTGGATATGCAGGCTGTCGGCGATGAACACGAAGTCGAACCGGGCTGCTTCGGCCAGTGCGGTCTGCTGCTTGTAGAAGCCGAAATTGGTGCTGGCGTCGGGTTGTGCCTGCGGGTGGCGCCATTCGCCCCAACCGTGGCCGACGCCGTGCACCATGGCACCGAGTTTCAATTGACGTGGCTTGCTCATGTTCTGCTCCTTAGCGCGAGGCTTGTTCGAGGGGGATACGCTTGGCGTTGAAGCTGGAATCGAAGCCCTGGGAGACGTCGATGTGTTTGCTCAAAAGGCCTTCTTTTACATAGGTGTCGGCGGTGGCTTGCAGGCCGTGGATCACCGTATCGTCAATCGTGACGGGGGACAGATGGGTGTCCTTGGCCACTTCGATATGTACGGCCAGTGGCAGGCCAGTGATCTTGGCCTGGGCAGCGGCGTATTGCTCGGGATGGGTATTGGCCCAGGCATAGGCGCGATCAATGCGGGCGACAAAGTCGTCCAGTTGCACACGTTTGTCGGCAATGGCCTGGCCGGTGGCCGCGAAGTACAGGTGATTGCTCAGCAGGTGCTTGCCGCTGACCAACACCCGAGCATTGCTTTGTGAGGTGACCACGGTGGTGTAAGGGTCCCATGTCGCCCAGGCATCGGCGGTGCCGTTGTCCAGCACCAGTCGCGACTCGGCGGGCAGCAGGAAGATGAACTGTACATCTTGGGTGGTCAGCCCGGCATTGTTCAGGGCCTTGATCGCCAGGTAATGCCCGATGGAGCCGCGCCCGGTGACGATCTTCTTGCCCTTGAGGTCGGCCGCGGTCTTGATCGGTGAATCCTTGGGCACCAGCAGCGCGGTGGTGTTACGGCCTTCGGCATGGATGATGCTGATCACCTTGATCGAGGCACCGGCGCCGAGGGCGAACACATAAGGGGCATCGCCCAGGGCGCCGACATCCACGGCACCGGCATTCAGCGCTTCGCCCAGGGGCGAGGCCGAGGGGAATTCCGACCATTTGATCTCGTAGGGCACGTTCTGGCTTTCGCCCGAGGCTTCCAGCAGCGCCTTGATCGTGGATTTCTGGTTGGCCACGCGCAGCGGTTGCAGGTCGCCAGCCTGGACGGTAGAAAGCAGGCCGAGGGCGAGGGCAGCGCCCAGCAACAGGCGTTTGAATGCAATGGCGTACAGCATGGGAAAAACTCCAGGCGTTAGGTAAAGGAAAGTACCTCCGCCTGGAGAAGGGGTCGGTTGAGCGAAACGGTGCAGCGGTGAATCAGATCACGTAGAAACCATGGGTGCCGTCGCGGGCCAGTTGTTCCACGAGGCCGAACTCCCAATCCAGGTAAGCCTGCATGGCTTCCCGCGGGTTGTCGGTGCCTTCGTAAGGGCGGCGGTAGCGGTCGATACGTGGGGACGCCAAGTGGCTTTCACCTGACTCAAGGGGCAGCTGCGCCTGGATCCAGCCGGCCGTGCCGTCCTGCAGCAAAAAGACTGGCTTGCCGGTAAGCGCCTCGACTTCCGGCACCGCCAGGCGCGCCAGTTGGCTGCTGCCGCAGGTCAATACATAGCGCTGGGCGTTCGGTACCTTGCCCAGGGCCTCTGGCAGTTGCGCGCGCAGCACCCACCAGGCGCCGGGGATATGACGTTTCACGTAGTTGGCGCTGGCGGTGAAGTCCAGCACCAGGGTGTCGCCATGGCCGAGCCAGTCGGCAAGGGTGTGGGGGCTGATCAGTTCGGCCTGGGGCGGCGGCGGTACTGGCGCGACCCATGCGCCGCGCTCGCTGAAGTGCTCTGCTTGCAGGTCATCCAATACGTACACCTGCCAGCCCAACTGGGCCAGCCACGACGCAGACATATTGGCGCGCACGCCGTCGTCGTCCACCAGTACCAGGCGCGCACCGCGCACACTGGCCACGTGGTCGGTTTCCTGCACCAGTTGCCCGCCCGGGGTGGCGCGGGCGCCCGGCAGGTGGCCGGCTTCGAATTCTTCCACGGTGCGCACATCGAACAGGTAAGTGATGCGTGTCGCGTCCTGTTGCCAGCGCTGCAGATCATTGAGGGTGGCACGTTTTACCGAGGCTTTGTCGGCAACACCACGGGCCTCTTGGGCGGCCAGCTGGCGATGGTTTTCCGAGGTCGGTGCAAACTGGCGCGCCTGCCCATGGGCGAGGATCTGCCCGGCCAAGCTCCAGCCGATGGTGCCGTTGCGCAGGGCCGCCACCGGGTTGGGGATGCCGGCGTTGATCAACGACTGAGTGCCGATAATGCTGCGGGTGCGCCCGGCGCAATTGACGATAATGCGCGTGGCCGGATCGGGCGCCAGCTCACGGGCGCGTAACACCAACTCAGCCCCCGGCACGCTGATGCCCGTGGGGATGCTCATGGTCTGGTATTCATCGAAACGCCGCGCATCTAGCACCACCACATCGGCCTGGCTGTCGAGCAAGGCCTGGACCTCTTCGGCGGCCAGGGACGGCGTGTGACGCTGGTTCTCCACCAGTTCGCCAAACGCCTTGCTCGGTACATTGACGTCGATAAACAGCTCGCCACCGGCCCGGCGCCAACCGTCCAGCCCACCCTCCAGCAGGCTGACCTGGGTGTAGCCCAGTGCAACCAGGCGTTCGGCGGCGCGGTGGGCCAGCCCTTCGCCGTTGTCGTACAGGGTGACCTGGGTATCGCGGCGTGGAATGCGCGCGTACACCTCCAGTTCCAGCTTGGACAAGGGAATATTCGCGGCGAACAGCGGATGGGCCTCGGCAAAGGGGGCTTCCTCACGCACGTCGATCAGCGCGACTTCTTCGCGTGCCAACAGGGCCTGGCGAATCTGCGCAAAGCTGCGGGTCGATACAGTGGTCATAGGGCAGGGCTCTTTTCTTTGGACAGGTCCCAGATGTTCGGGAGGTAGGCATTGGAATAACCGGAGATAAACAGTTTCTCGCTGCCGTCGGGCTGGTACACCGCCCGGCGCACCGCGCCGATATTGGCGCCGTATACGTGGATGCTGATGGACACTTGGTCAGCGTGTGCATTGCTGACCTGGTGGATATCACCGACCTTGGGCGACACCGTTTCGACCTGGCCGGGCAGCAATTGCAAGGGGTCGCCTTGCGCTACCAGGCTGCCGCCCGGCGCCCGGGCAAACCCCTGGGAAAACTCCGCGCCGCGCAACATGCCGATCAACCCCCACACCCTGTGGTCATGAATCGGCGTGCGTTGCCCCGGCCCCCACACAAAGCTGACCACGCTGAAGCGCTGGCGCGAATCGGCATGCAGCAAGAATTGCTGATAGCGCTCGGGGTCGGGTTGGGCGAATTCGTCGGGCAGCCAATCATCGTGGCTGACCAGTTGCGCCAGCAGCTTGCCGCCACGGTGCAGCAGGTCGCCTTCACGCGGGTTGCCGTCGATCAATTCCGCCAGGGCGCCTATGAAGGCTCTGAGTCTCTCGGGGTGTCGGGCCTGGGTCATGACCATTCCATCGGGCTGTTGGTGTGCTTTTATCTAAGCATAATGTTTATTTTTAATATGCTATTTTTTAATGATTAGCTTATAGCCGAAGGTAATTTAGAACCGGTTTGAATAGCGTTAGACGTTATTGATCACTGGGTGGGCTATCCAGACCTGTGTGCGGCCACTATGCTTCACGCACATCTTAATGACTGATCTGTATGTGCGGCCCAAATGAAAATTGACGATATCGATGCCTTTGTCGAAGTGATTCGTTGCCAGTCCATCAGCCATGCCGCCGCGTCGTTGCAGCTGACCCAGCCAGCCATCACCCGCCGCGTGCAGAACTTCGAGCAGGCACTGGGGGTGGAGCTGTTCGACCGCAACACCAAGCCGCTCAAGCCGACGCTGATCGGTACCCGCGTTTATGAGCAATGTCGGTTGATCCTGCGTGAGATGGATGCCCTGCGCGAACTGGTGGCCACCGATGCTCCGCCCACCGGCGTGCTACGCCTGGGTGTACCGCAGACCATCGGCGATGTGGTGCTGCTGGACGCGCTCAAGCACCTGCGCAGCGAATACGCCGACTTGCGCGCCCAGGTTGCCACCGGCTGGGGCAGCCAATTGGTCGGCAAGATCGAACGCGGCGAACTGGATGCGGCGGTGGCGTTGTTCCCTGCGGGCAAGATCTTCCCGGACAACCTAGTGGGTGAGTCCATCGGCAAGATGGAGTTGGTGGTGGTGTGTGCCAAGGCGCAACTGCCGAAGAAGCCGTGCAAGCTGGCTGACGTGTACCAGAGCGGTTGGATTCTTAATCCGGACGGCTGCGGGTTCCGTGCGGGGTTGCAGCGCACCTTGTCTGACCAGGGCCTGGCGCTGCGGGTGAACCTGGAAACCTTTGGCACTGAACTGCAACTGGGCTTGGTGGCCGATGGCCTCGGCCTTGGCCTGGTGCCACGTCCGTTGCTGGAACGCAGTGCTCATCGCGAGCAGCTGGCGGCGATGCCCCTCAAGGACTTCAAGCCGGTGATGGATTTGTGGCTGATCTATCCGCATTTTCTCGGCAACCTGCAAGGGCCGGTGGATGCGTTTGGTCAATGGGTGGCAGACGCTTTGCACAAGATCCGCAGTGCTGCCTGACGCCCTGTAATCCAAATGTGGGAGCTGGCTTGCCTGCGATGACGGCCTGCCAGCCGACACCTATCTCCCTGACACCCCGCGGTCAAAACTGTGGGAGCGGGCTTGCTCGCGAAGGCGGCCTG
>NZ_JASBQZ010000070.1:0-16779 GCF_029960685.1 Pseudomonas sp. AL10 | reverse complement strand
ATCGCCGATGGTAGTGTGGGGTTTCCCCATGTGAGAGTAGGTCATCGTCAAGATTGAATTCCGAAACCCCTGTCTGCTAACGCAGACAGGGGTTTTGTCGTTTAGGGCGGCCCGTCACAGCCCATCTACGCGACACTTACCGCCTGTCGGTTTCCTACGCTAAAAGAAGATGCTTCTCACAAATTCCTAAGATTTGTCGAAGTTTGGCCGAAAGCCTGACGAGCCATGCGTGCACCGAAATAGAGCGACCGCAGAGTCCGCCTATCCCGTTACATGGAATGTTCCACTCGGCACGCTCACCCCCCTTTGGCAAAAGAAGTCGATGAAATGAATCTCAAGTTCAGTCATAAAATTCTGTTGGCCGCGTCAGGCGTCGTGGTTTTAGCCTTCGCGTTATTCACGCTCTACAACGACTACCTGCAGCGCAGCACCATCAGGCAAAACCTGACGTCGTCCATCCAGCAATCCGGCGAGCTCACTGCCAGCAGTGTGCAGAACTGGCTCAGTGGTCGCATCCTGGTTCTCGAGAACCTGGCGCAAAACGTTGCCCACCAGGGCAGCGCCGCCGATCTTCCTGGTTTGGTCGATCAACCAGCGCTTACCAGCAACTTCCAGTTCACCTATGTGGGACAAGCCAGCGGGGTATTCACCCAGCGCCCTGACGCGAAGATGCCTGACGACTACGACCCTCGTCAGCGCCCTTGGTACAAGCAAGCAGTACTCGCGGACAAAACCATGCTTACTCCGCCTTATATGGCGGCTGTGGGCGGTCAGATCGTGACAATTGCCATGCCGGTGAAAAAGAACGGCGAGTTGTTGGGTGTTGTCGGTGGTGACCTGAGCCTGCAGACACTGGTGAAGATCATCAACTCGGTAGACTTCGGTGGTATCGGCCATGCGTTTCTGGTCAGCGGCGATGGCCAGGTCATCGTCAGTCCGGACCAGGACCAGGTGATGAAGAACCTCAAGGACATCTACCCTGGCACCAACGTGCGCATTGAGAAGCTCAATCAGGACGTCGTACTCAAAGGACAGGATCGCATCCTCTCTTTCACGCCTATCAGCGGCTTGCCTGGCGCTGACTGGTACATAGGCCTGTCGATCGACAAAGAAAAAGCCTATGCCCCACTAGGCAAATTCCGCACTTCGGCCTTGATTGCGATGTTGATCGCCGTTGTGGCCATTGCGGTGCTCCTGAGCCTGTTGATTCAAGTACTGTTGCGCCCGCTGACCACCATGGGCGTGGCCATGCAGGACATTGCCCAAGGCGAAGGTGATTTGACCCGACGCCTGGACGTGACCAGCAAAGACGAGTTCGGTGAGGTCGGCAGCGCATTCAACCAGTTCGTCGAGCGAATCCACGCATCGATTTCCGAAGTGTCTTCGGCAACACGCCAGGTGCACGATTTGTCCCAGCGTGTGATGGCTTCATCGAATGCGTCGATCATCGGCTCTGACGAACAGAGCGCACGTACCAACAGCGTGGCTGCAGCCATCAACGAACTGGGTGCTGCCACCCAGGAAATCGCGCGTAACGCCGCTGATGCGTCCCAGCACGCCAGTGGTGCCAGCGAACAAGCTGACGATGGTCGTAAAGTGGTGGAGCAAACCATCCAGGCGATGTCTGAGTTGTCGCAAAAGATCAGCCTGTCTTGCACTCAGATCGAAACCCTCAATGCCAGTACCGATAACATCGGGCACATCCTGGATGTGATCAAAGGCATTTCCCAACAAACCAACCTGCTAGCCCTCAACGCGGCGATCGAAGCGGCCCGTGCTGGTGAAGCCGGGCGTGGTTTTGCCGTGGTGGCGGATGAAGTGCGTAATTTGGCGCACCGTACCCAGGAGTCGGCAGAAGAAATCCACAAGATGATCACCTCGCTGCAAGTGGGCTCTCGTGAAGCCGTGACCACCATGAACGCCAGCCAGGCTTCCAGCGAAGAAAGTGTTGAAGTCGCCAATCAGGCAGGTGAGCGCTTGGTCAGCGTGACGCAACGTATCGTTGAGATTGATGGCATGAACCAATCCGTTGCGGCCGCGACTGAAGAGCAGACCGCAGTGGTTGAAACCCTCAACGTCGATATCAACCAGATCAACCTCTTGAACCAGCAAGGTGTGGCCAACCTCAACGAAACGCTCAAGGACTGCGATGCGCTGTCCCAGCAGGCCAGCCGATTGAAGCAATTGGTCGATAGCTTCAAGATCTGATCCTGACTGCATCGGAGCGAGGCCACTCGCTCCGACTGCTTGGCCCTGCGTCCACGGTGCTATTCAGAGGAAGCTAATAGCGCTCAGATAGTCGCAGCCTTTGCGTAACAGCGCCTGGCTCTTGGGTGGATAGCACATCCCCATTTTTTCCAAGCCCCACCGGGCATTGTCGTAACGGATCATCGACGTGTCACCGATGTCTTCGCCCAGCCCGTCCAGATAAAAGCCCAGCACCCCGAACAGGGCGTTATCACGGCTCACTTTGCGCAACGCTCGTTGCCACTCTTCAACGCTGACTCGGTCAAAAACGTGCCCAGCCTCGCTGAAGGCATCGAGGTACTGATCCCAATTCAAGGGCTGCGGATTGTGCAAGTTGAACACGTTTCGCTCGGTGTCAAAATGAGCGCTATGGAAAGCGATGAAACGCGCCAGGAAGTCCACCGGCATCAGATCGAAATTGGCCTCCAGTCGCGGGACGAGCCCCAATTGCAGAGACCCCTTGAGCATCAACAGCAAGCGGTTTTTCTGTGGCTGACAAACACCGTTCTGGCTGTTGAAGCTGATATTCCCCGGACGATGAATATTAACCCAGGCCCCTTGCTCGACTGCTCGTCCTAATAGCCGCTCGGCGACCCACTTGGAAAGGTTGTAGCCATTTTTCACGTAGAGCGGCAGTGTGCGCCGGGCAGGCGTTTCAAGCACGTACCCATCGGCGTCCACGCTGCTGCAGGCTGAGAGCGTCGAGATGAAATTGAGGACCTTCTTGCAATGGGTCTCGCAAAGACGCAGGCACTCCAGCACCGGTTCGACGTTGTCCTTGGCGAGTGGGGCGTAATCCATCACATGATTGACCTGCGCGGCGTTATGCACCACCACGCCGTAATGGCGGGCCAGGTGCTCGTACACGTTATCGGCCAAGCCCAGGCGGGGTTTACGAATATCAGCGGCGTATACCTGCACTCGGCTCAGGTCCAGATCTTCCAAGCGGTATTCACGCAAAGCCTGGGCGAACCTTGCCGCCGCCGAATGGCCGGGTAACTCACGCACCAGGCACGCCACGTCCTGCGCGCCGCCAGCCAGCAGTGCCTGGACGATATGCACCCCGACAAAGCTGTTCGCCCCGGTGACGATGGCTTTGCGCGTGTCTCCCGCAAGGGCCGCGGGCAGCGTCTCGACCTCCAGTGCTCGCGTCGCGTCTTGCTCCATCTGGTTGGACCGGGTATCCGGCAGCGTGTCGCCATCCATGAGTGCGGCCAATGTGCGGATGGTCGGCGTCTCAAAAAAGGGGCTCAGGCAGAAGCTACGACCAAACTGCTCGCGCAGGCGTAGCAACAGGGTCGACAACAGGATGGAGTGGCCACCGAGGTTGAAAAAACTCTCATCGATCGAGAGGTCGCCAGCGGGTAATCCCAACAGTTCACCCCACAGGTCAGCCAGTTGTGCCTGCAAAGGGTCTTGTACGCGGCAGCGGCTCACCCCGACGGGTGTAGTTATTGGCATGGCCAGTAAGGCTTTGCGATCAATCTTGCCGTTATTCGAACGGGGCATGCCTGCCAGCTCGCTCCAAGCGCTTGGCTGCATGTGCACGGGCAACCATTGCCGAGCGTATTCCTTCAGGCTTGCCAGCGTAGCGCCAGGTTCTGGCTGGGCGACAAACCCGATGATTCTGTGTGCCGCATCGATCACCACTGCCACTTGGCGAAACAAGCGACTATCGCGCAAGCACTGTTCAATATCCCGAGGCTGAACTCGAAACCCGCGGATCTTGACTTGCTCATCCCGACGGCCGCCCAGCTCGATGCCTACTTGCGTCCATTTCGCCAAGTCGCCGCTGCGATAAGCCTGCAGCACTTGCCCATTGGGCAGTGTCAGTGCCACGAACGGATTGTCGGCCAGGGACGGTGTATTCGAATAACCCAGGCTTACTCCGGGACCGACAATGTACAAGTCGCCCATTACCTGTTCATCCACGGGCTGCAGGTTCTCGTCGAGAATCAGCACCTGGCTGTTGGCGATGGGAAGTCCGACATTGCGATGGCTGTCGCCCCGTTGGAATACTCGATGGGTCGCCAGCACAGTGGCCTCGGTCGGCCCATAGAGGTTATGTAACTGGCATTGATCGGCCAGTTGTTCGATCACGCAGGGCTCGCAGAAATCACCTCCGGTCAGCAGATGGGTCATGCCCAATGGCTGATCCAGCGGCAGGATACTGAGCAGCGCCGGTGGCACGAACCCATGCGTGACGCGTTGCTGGCGAATCAGCTCTAGCAGTTGCTGAGGGTCGTGACGTTGGTCTGGGGTGGGGACGATCAACTCGGCGCCGGCGACCAAGGTCGGGAAAATATCGATCAGTGACGAATCGAAGCCCAGCGGCGAAAACTGCAGGACGCGGCTGTGTTGATCCAACGCCACGCAACTGACGAGCCAGGCCGTGAAATGCGCCAGGTTGTATTGGCTCAGCAGTACCCCCTTAGGCTGGCCCGTCGTACCCGAGGTGAACAGTGCCACGCACGGCTCGTCGGCACGGGGATGACGGCGCATCAGCGGTTGCGTCATGTCGGCGCTGTGCGCGGCAACCTGGCTCACATCAAGTGAAACGAAACGCTCTCGCAATGGGTGCTGGCCATTCTCCAGCAGCACACAGGCCTTGAGGCTGGTCAGCATGCAGTGCTGGCGTTGCTCCGGGTGGTCAGGCACCAGCGGCAAATACACGGCGCCACAGCCAAGCACCGCGAGAATGCTGGCGTACAACTCGGCGGATTTCTCCAGGCATACGCCGACCACTTGTGGAGCCTCGGCATCCTCCAGCAAGGGAAGCAGGCGTTGTTGAATAGCCATGGCTTGTTGCTGGAGCTGCCGATAAGTCAGCGCATGACCGGCGGTGTTCAGCACTGTTCGATGTGCGAAGGTATTGAGGCTGGCCTGCAGCCGTTCGATCATGGGCGTTCGGGCCGCGTGCAGTAAGGCAGAGTCCGCCGTGTGGTTGAACCGGTGCATGAAAGCCAAGGCATCCAGCTCTTGCAGACTCTGTTCAGGCCAGGCGTTAGCAGTGGCCGTTGCCGAGAAATAAGCGGGATCTCTAGAGAAACCGCAGACCAACAAAGCAGCGCATTCCACCAATGCATCCGTTGCCTGCTGGCGCAACCGCTGCCCATTGCCGCTGGGCTCCTGGGCAACGTCTTGCACAGCTAGCAGGCGCCGCTCGCGGTCATAGCAGCGCAACTGCAGTAAGGGCAGCCCGTGTTCGCAGAGCGGGCCGATACCCACGCGCAAGCTTAACCAAGGCGCACTGGTGGGCGAGGGCGGCAGCGGCTGACTCCCGTCGTCAATCATCAGGTCGATAGACCCCGCTCCTGCCACATGCCCATATTGCTCCAGCTCCTGCTTGAGCGCCTCCAGAGCTTTACTGGTGCCACGCCACTCGATCTGCAAGCGCCTCATGCCAACTTCCTCGCTACGGGCAGGTAGTCGCTCAGGGCTCGTGCCACGCTAGGGGTTTGCAGGACACCGCTGTGGTGCAGAAAGCCCATGATATTGGTCACCAGCGGATGTTGATGGGTGATGGGAAAGTCCAGCGCCTGGATTTCATCGCGCAATGCCAGGCGAGCGTCGGCACTGATAACCAAGTGTTCGATCAGTTGCAGATCGAAGTCTTTTTGTAGGTCGTTGGTCAGGTAGTGCGTCAGGAACACGGGCAGGGCTTGGGCAATGTGGTCGCGATCTTGCGGGCTTGCCGACTGCCAGTAGAGACGCACCAACTGTGTCCAGAACCGCGCATGCCGCCCTTCATCAAACAGATGATCGGCCATCAGGCCGCGGACAGAAGATTTGACGCTGCCGTCTTTGGAAAATGCTGCGACGTCATGGGTGACGGTGTTCTCAGCGATGGCGACGCCGATCAACTCAACGGCATCGTGCAAACATACCGGTACCTGCGCCTGGGCTGCCGGCAGCGCGCGGCCCAATTCAATTTGCCCGGGTAGATCAAGCGGTTGGATTCCGGTCATCTCCACGGCTTGCTGCAGAAAATCCAGCGCGACCAGCGCGTGGTAATCCTCGTCGACAACGACTGTCATCGCGTCGTAGCGGCAGGCGAGCGGGAAGGGCAGGGAGAAGCGATTTTTAGCGATGCTGCGCGCGGTTTTGTCGACGATCTCGGTTTCGAAAATCACCACGTCATTGATGAATTTATAGAAGCTTTGCATCAGTACGAAGTCGCGCCATTGTGGGCAGTGCTTGAGAAAGGTTGCACTCAGCACCAGAGGCTGGCGGCACAGGGGGAAGATGAGTTTGTCGTCGTCTTCCAACATCCGCCGGGGGCGTGTGCGGATGGTTGCGCGACGCTCCCAGTCATCGGCAAAGGATTGGTAGTGGGCGGCGTTCACGGGCGTACCTCTTGCATCGAGGCCAGTACGTCGTCCCAGAGGGTTATACGACTCTCCACGGCGCCCAGGGCGGCGTTATCGGCCTGTCTCTGACGGCTGGGGTCTGCTTCGAACAGACGCTGTAGCAACTGATGCGCCGCAGGCCCGTGATCATCGCTGTCCATTTCGATATGGCGGCTGAGGTAGTGACATAACGTAGGGGCCTGCCGACCTATGAAAGCATGGCTATGCAAAAGCCTCTGGAACATAGACGGAATTACACTCTCGCGGCCATGCAGGAACGCCGCCGCCACACAGTGGGTCGGGGCGCTCAAGGCGATTTGTAAGGTGCTGTCGACGAAGCGGGCCACGCCCTGAGGCGCACCGATCATTTGCAACGCTGCGCTTACCTCCACTCCCTGGCTTTGCAACTCGATAAAGCGGGTGATTGCGACAGTGCTGGCGCCCACTTCCGTCATGGCGTCCAGGTACAGCTCGAAGTGGCTGCAATAGCCCCGTGTCGGGTGCTCGTCCGACTCTTCCGCCAATACGATTTCATTGATCAGGCGGGCAGCGTGCGGGTCAGCGCAGGGGAGCCAGGGCAGTTGCGTGCCGGTCAGGTCCTGTTGCAGACGTTTGGTCAGGCTCATGAAGTCCCACACAGCAAATACATGGTATTGCATAAAGTGTTGTAACTTGCCAAGAGTGGTTATTTCTATAAATAACGGGTGGCCGAACAGTTTTTGTTTTTTTTGCTCAAGTAAATATTGATGCATGTTGACGCCTATAGTTGTTGCGAGTGCTGTAAAAGCAGTGTTGGAATATTATAGTTGTGGATGTAAGAGTAACTTGGCCGCGACCACGCGCACGACGCTCCCTTTTAAATAGGCGGTCGCAGCGGTTTGTGAAAGCGGAGCTTGCTGGACGAAGATAATAAGCTGATTGAATGTTTGAACCGGTATACAAATGTATTAAAGGACTTTGCGGATGTTTATATGTGCGGTAAGTTGCCAGGTTGTAGGTGGGATTTTTCCGTGCGCTAAGTCGGCGTTAATTGTCCTTTAGTTGATTTTTTTAATATGTCTGACGGGGCAAAAATCCGGATAGGGAAGTTGCTCCGTCACGTAAGTATTAAGGGCTCAAGCGAAAAAAACCGACTACCCGGCTTTTTTGTCGGCGCTCTCAAGGCCCCTGAGGTAGGTCGCGATTACCTCCATGCCTCGCATCAAGTGGTTACGCAGCGTCAGGATGCTCTCCTCGACCTTCTTCTGCGCTACCAGGCTCAGCAGTTCGCGGTGATCCTCCTGGGAAGTCTCGCCCAGCCCCATCGCTTCAAGGTTGAAGCGCAGAAAGCGCTCCTCCTCATTCAATCCGTGCTCGACCAGAGTGAGTAGCCGCTGGTTGGGCGCCTTGCCGTACAACACCATGTGAAACAGGCGATTGAGCCGACCAATCTCGGTGTAGTCTTTTTCGCTTTCCAGTGCATTGATACAGGCCTCGGCTTGAGCAAGGTCCGCGTCGGTGAGCAACGGAATCGACAGGCGTAGGGCCTCGGACTCCAGCAGCATGCGCAAGGCATAGGTCTCAGCCGAATTGTCCTCGATCAGGGGGGCGACGACGGCACCCTTGTGAGTCACCACATGCAGTAAGGATTGCGCCTCCAGCTGGCGCAAGGCTTCGCGCACGGGCATGCGGCTGACGCCGAACAGGCTGGCCAGTTCTTGCTGGCGCATGGCGGTGCCACAGGGCAATCGCCCATCGAGGATGGCATTACGCAAGGTTTCTTCAATAACGGAGCGCGCAAGATGGGCGGGAATAGGCCCGCTGATTTTGATGCTGCTTAATGGGTTCGGCTTCTGCGTCACGGTTGCGCTATCCTCCCTTTTTGAATAATAGTTTGGCTAATTGGATCCAAAGAACACTAAAGATGGGCCAAGCGCTTGTCAAACAGCCAAAGTTTCCGTTTGTAAGGGCTTACACAGCATACTTTGTGTCTCTCACAAGCGGCGGTTATAAAAACGGGGCTCCCGCGAATGATTGCACTGTGCCATTGTTTTTTGTAGGGCCAGGCTTCACCATTCGTTGAAATTCCGTCTCTTTCATGGACTGAACACTTTGGCGGTAAGTTTTATTCCCTATCGACTGCTTTGCTGGCTTTTATCAGCAATTTTACTGGCTGGCCTGATGCTCGGCGGGCTACGTGCCGATTGGGATTTCTCGCAGATCAGCCGCAAGGCCACCGCCGTCTACGGGCCGTTGGGCCAAGGCCAGCAGCGTATCGACGCCTGGCAGCGGCTGTTGGCGAGCCAAAAACAGGTCAGCGAGCAGGAGCAGCTCAAGGTCGTCAATTTGTTCTTCAACAAGCAAATGACCTACGTGGAAGACATCGATCTCTGGCACGTTGTCGATTATTGGGAGACACCCGTCGAAGCACTCTGGAAAGGCGCCGGTGACTGCGAAGACTACGCCATCGCAAAGTATTTCAGTTTGCGTCATCTGGGGGTGTCCAGCGACAAACTGCGCATCACGTACGTCAAGGCCCTGCGGCAGAATCGAGCGCACATGGTCCTGACCTATTACTCGACCCCCGACGCCGTACCACTGGTGCTCGACAGCCTGATGGATGAGATCCTGCCGGCCACCCGTCGCACCGATCTGGTCCCGGTGTACTCATTCAACGCCGAGGGGCTGTACTTGCCCGGTGCCAAGGGCAACAAGAAAGTCGGTGATACCAAACGCCTGTCGCGCTGGCAGGATGTGTTGAGAAAAATGCGTGCGGAAGGCTTTCCAGCCGAGCCTGCCAACTAGGAGTAACTGATCGGATGTCTCTGTTCAAACAGCTATTGATCGCAATCTGTCTGTTCCTGGTGGTCGCCTTCAGCGGCAGCTTCATGGTCAGCCTGGAAAGCTCGCGCACCCAGTACGTCAACCAACTGCGCTCCCACGCCCAGGATGCCGCAACGGCGTTGGCGTTGTCGCTGACTCCGAATATCGACGACCCGGCCATGGTGGAGCTGCTGGTCAGCTCGATCTTCGACAGCGGTTACTACGCCAGCATCCGCGTCGTGGACCTGGCCACCGACAAAACCATCGTCGAGCGCAGCGGTATTCCCGACAACAACGGCGTGCCCAACTGGTTCGTCAAGCTGATCGGCCTGGAGCCGGCCGGTGGTGATGCGTTGGTCAGCCGTGGCTGGGAACAGGCCGCAAGGGTAGAAGTGGTCAGCCATCCGATGTTCGCCCTGGCCAAGCTCTGGCAAAGCGCCCTGGGCAGCCTGGGCTGGTTGCTGCTGTGCGGCGCGGTCAGTGTGGTGCTCGGTGGGCTGCTGCTGCGCCGGCAACTGAAGCCGTTGGACTATATGGTCAAGCAATCCCACGCCATTGCCCGCCGTGAGTTCCTCAGCCTGCCGGACCTGCCCCGCACGCCAGAGCTGCGGCGCGTGGTACAGGCCATGAACCAGATGGTGGAAAAGCTCAAGGCGCTCTTCCAGGAGCAGGCTGAGCGTAGCGAAAAGCTGCGCACCGAATCCTACCAGGACAACCTCACCGGCCTCGCCAACCGCCGTTATTTCGAGATGCAGCTCAACGCCCGCGTCAGTAACCCGGAAGAGACCAACTCTGGTTACCTTCTGTTGCTGCGGGTCAAGGACCTGGCTGGCCTCAACCAGCGCCTGGGCGGCCAGCGTACCGACCAGTTGCTGCAAGCGGTTGGCGAACAACTGCTGCGTCAGTGCGAGCCGTACCCGGAAACCCATAACCTCGTTACCCGTATTCGTGGCGGTGAGTTCGCCGTGCTGGCGCCAGGGTTGATGCGTGAAGAAGCGGTGCAACTGGCGCAAAACCTGGAAAGCACCTTGCTCAGCCTGCAAGCGACCGGTGCCAGCGACGTTACACCGGTCGCCTATATCGGCCTGGCACCGTTCAGCCATGGCGACGCGCCCCAAGCCCTGTTGACCCTGGCCGACCAGGCCCTGGCCCAGGCCCAAGCGCAGGGCGACACCAGTTGGGTGTGCCTGGACCGCAGCGCCGCCGCCAGTGTCGGTGACGATCACCATGCCTGGCATACCTTGTTGGACCAGGCCCTGACCCAGCAGCGCTTCCAGCTGTATTTCCAGCCGGTGGTGGCCAGCCAGGACCCACAGTTGGTCTTGCACTACAAAGTGCTGTCGCGCTTGCAAGACGAAGACGGCCACACCATACCGGCCGGGCGCTTCCTGCCTTGGCTTGAGCGCTTCGGTTGGTCGGCCCGCCTGGACCGCCTGATGCTGGAGCAGGTGCTCAAGCAGATGAGCAGCCACACCGAGAACCTGGCGCTGAACCTCTCGGCCGCGACCCTGCAGGACCCCCAGGCCCTGAACCGCATTTATGACCTGCTACGCCAGCACAGCAACCTGGGCCCGCGCCTCACCCTGGAGATCGGTGAAGAGCAATTGCCTGAGCAGCACGTGCTGGAACAGATGACCCAGCGCCTGCGCGAGCTGGGTTTCTCCCTCAGCCTGCAACGTTTCGGTGGGCGGTTCAGCATGATCGGTAACCTGGCGCGCCTGGGCCTGGCGTACCTGAAGATCGACGGCAGCTACATTCGCGCCATCGACCAGGAAAGTGACAAGCGCCTGTTTATCGAGGCCATCCAGCGAGCGGCCCATAGCATCGACCTGCCACTGATTGCCGAGCGTGTAGAGACCGAGGGCGAACTGAAGGTGATTCGTGAGATGGGGATTTTCGGCGTGCAGGGCCAACTGTTTGGCGAGCCCGCGCCCTGGAAATAATTTACCTGTAGGAGCGAGCTTGCTCGCGAAGATCGCCAACGATAACGCGCAAAGCCTGACACCCCGTGGCGATTTGAGTTTTTTCGCGAGCAAGCTCGCTCCTACAGTGCGTAGGAGCGGTTGGATTAAATCAATCCTTTCTCGTCATCATCGATCAACTGGCTCAACCCACCCAACGCTTCCCGCGCCTGGTTACGGTCCATCAACTTGGCCTGGGCTGCCGGCGGCAGGTCGGTCACGCTGATCACCCCCTTGCGGGTCAGCACCTGGATCAAGTCATCCAGCACCCGGATCATCTCCAAGTCGCTCTGTTTGAGCTGGGCCAGGCTGGTTTCCACCACTTCGTTGGCGTACCAGGCCTGTATCTCATGGTGATCGGCCGGCAGGGTTTCAGTGGATTCGGTAAAGGCAGCAGCCTCTACGCGAACCAGCGCGCCCTGTGCATCACGTTGCACGTAAAACATAACAACCCCTCGAAAATGCGCCACAGGCGTTCAACAGCATAGGTCAACGCGGCGTGTATGGGCGTGAGTATGCGATGCCCCGTCCGCCAGGGCCAGCCACCCGCAGGCCAAAAAAAACGGCCGCCTGAAAGGGCGGCCGATTAATCGTGTCTTAAGTGTGGTCGATCTTGATGGTCGGGTCGGCACCACTGATCAGCGAGTTGATGCTGGTGTGGGACCAGTCGTTGCCTTCCAGCTTGATCGTCACATCGGCATTGGCCAAGCCACCGGCGGCGTTGAGCTTGCCTTCACTGCTCACTTGCAGGGTCGACACGCCGTCTACCGTGGTGATCTTGAGGTAGTTGTCGATGGTGCTGTCGGTTTCACCTTTCAACAAATCGCGCAGATCGATGCGGTCGCCTTCCGAGGCCTTGAAGTCCTTGATCACATCGTTGCCGATGTCGCCAGACTTCCACACAAAGGTGTCGGCACCCGAGCCACCGATCAGGATGTCGTTGCCCTGGCCGCCAATCAACGTGTCGTTACCCGTGCCACCCAGCAGGATGTCATTGCCTTTGCCGCCATCGAGCGTGTCGTTGCCGCCTTGGCCGAACAAGATGTCATCGCCAGCGCCGCCCAACAGTGTGTCGCCGGCATCTTTGGCGCCGGAGACGTCGAAGTCCACATAGTGCTCGGTGACGTACTGGTGAACGTTAGAGGCAGTCACTGCCGAGACAGCCACGCCGGTCTTCTGTGCGACAAAGGCCTGCAGTGCGTTGTAACCCTCACCGTTGATCCCGCTGAAGCTCACCAGGTCGCCGAACAGGATGTCGTTGCCATCACCCCCGATGACGGTGTCTGCGCCAGGCAACGTCGCCTCGGTGTGGCCGAGGATCGCGTTGGCCAGGTCCTTCGGATCGATGTTGGCTTGCGGCTTGCCATCGCTGTCGTACGGAGCCAGCTGGTTCAAGCTGACCCCGCTGTTGAGGCCGATGGCTTCTACGCCACCTGTGGACAGGCCTTTGAGCAGTGCGAACGCGCTGTTGGAGTTGAGGGTGGTGGAGTAGTCGGTCTCGTACCCGAGGCCGCCTTGTACCGATATTTCATAGGTGCCATCCCCTTGGGCATGGATTGTTCCCGGGTTGGACTGCCCCCAGCCCCACCAGTTGTTGGTCCACAGGGTTACCTTGCCAGCAGAGTCGATATCAATTAAGTGACTCGAGTCGATGTTGATCCGGGTGGCGGTGCCTATGGTGTAGTTGTTCATGGTGACGACATCATCGAGCCTGACGTTGCCGTACAAGTACGGGTTGGTCTGCTCGGCCGCTTGGTAAAACGTCGGCTGGCCATCGGTGATGAAGTACGTTGTGTTGATTGCGTCTGTGTTGCCAGTCGCCTGGGCACTTTTGAAGAAGTTGGACGCGGCCTTGAACACATCTTCGTAGTTGGTCCCGCCGGTAGACACCATGGAATTCAGGACTTTCTGCAGCGAATCCAACGCACCTGGGTCTTTCAGGTTGACTGTCACCGTGCGATTGACCTGGTCACTGAAGTCCGCCAGGAAGATGTTCACGGTGCCAGAGGTGCTGGAGCCGATACTGTTTTTCAGCGAGTTGAACGTGGTGGTCAGCGAGGCTTTCGCCGCCGCTATCGAGCTCGCGCCCATACTGCCCGACGTATCGATCATGAACGCGATGTTGTAGTTCTTGCCCTGCACCACGTTCAGGCCGGCGACGTCGGCCACGACGATGTCGTTGCCATCGCTGCCATTGATGGTGTCGCTGCCTGAGGTGCCGGTGACCGGATTGTAGGTCGCCGGGTGCACCGTGACTGGCAACTGCGCGGTGGTAGTCGCCGAACCACCAATGCTTTCGGTGGAGGTCGAGGTGACCGTCAGGTTGAACTGGCCGCTGTAGTAGGTCGGCGGCTTGATGGTCAGGGTGTTCAGGTCCCAGCCGGTGACATTCACTTCGCCCACGGTTTTACCCGCGGTAAAGGTGTGCCCCGATGCGTCGGTAAGCACCGAGCCTGCCGGAATGCCGCTGATCTTCACGCTCAGGGTTTCGGAGCCGTCGGTGTCGGTCAGCGCGGTGGTGACCTTGGACAGTTTGACCGTCCCGTTCTCCTGGCCTTCGTTGAGCTTGTAGCCCACGTAGTAACCGTCGCCGTTGCTGCCATGCAGGTCGGATACGGTGACGCCGGCGTTGGTCAGGTCGGTAAGGCCGGTGTACAACGGCACGGTGCTGGTGCTCAGGTTCTGCACCGCCCCGCCGTTGATCGACAGGTTCACGTCGAAGCTGCCTGGGCCCGCCTGGTTGGCCTGGTAGATCTCAAGGCTGTAGTAACCGGTGGTGGTTGGCGTGAACGAGCCGCTGAACTTGCCGCTGTTGGTGCCCCACAAACCGCTGGCAACATCTTTACCGCCAACGTTGACCACCACGCTGTCATCGGCGATGCCGCTGAAGGTGTAGCTCTTGCCGGCTTCCATGTAGATCAGGCCGGAGATTTTTGAGCCAGAGCCGGCGGCGACGTTGTCGACAGACTCGACGTTGGTCACCACCGAGGTGTTGTTCGGCGTGCCCGCGTTATCGATGGCTTTTTTCAGCACGTCCGGTGCAGCGCCGTTGCCGTTGTTGCCGAGGCCGGCAATGCTGTTCCAGCCCTGTTTGACCAGGCCGGTGGAGGCAACGTTGTTGTCTGCCACGCTCAGGGTCGGCGCGTCGGCTACCGGCGTGATATCGACTTTCACCGTGGCGCTGGTACCCAGGTCCTTGCCATCGGTTGGTTGGAACTTGAACTGCGCGTAATCCGCCTGCTTGTTACCCACGCCAGTGCCGCCATAACCGTCGGCGCCGGACTCGTTGGCGTTCGGCGTAAAGCGCAGTTGGCCGCCATCGATCTGAGCCTTGGTAAAGGTCTGGCCGCTGGTCACGTTGGTCCAGGTGCTGCCGTCCGCCGCCAGGTATTGCAGCTTGCCGGCTACCGGCAGCTCGGTGATTTTCACCCCGAGGCTGGCTTGTGGCGAGTCCACATCGCTCACGCCGAAGTTGGCCCAGGTCAGGGCCAGCGCGGTGTCTTCCGTACCGGTCACGGCACCGCCAGTGGCCACTGGTGCATCGTTGACTGCTACCACGTTGACGGTGGTGGTAGCCACGTTGGAGTAGTTGCCGCCATCGGTCACCGTCACGGTGATGGTGCGCGGCGTGGTGCTCGGGTCGTGGCTGTTGTTGGTGAACGTGATGTTCTTGATCTGCTGCATGTAGTCGGCCAGCGTCGCGCTGCCGGACAACGTCAGGGTAATAGTGCCCGTCTGGTTGTTGGTGCTGACGCTGATGCCATTCACGCTATTGCCAAGATTGAGGGCATCACCGGCCTGTGCGTTGGTCAGCGTGACCGTCGCGCCCGTCAGCAGTGTGCTGTCTGGGTCAGTGATCTTGATATCCGTGTCGGCGATCGACACGCCCGGCCCGGCGGTACCCTCGGTAAACGTCGTCTTGTAATCAGCACCCGTGGCGCCGCTGGAGTTGTTGGCATCCAGGTCGATCACCGGCGGAGCATCGTTGTCGAGGATGTTGGTGGTGACAGTGCCTTTGTCGATCACCAGGTTCTCGAAGTTGCCTCCGGTGACCTTGTCGATGGTGATGACGATCTGTTCCGTAGGCTCGGTAATCTTGTCGTCGAGCGTGCGGATATCAAACGGCACACTGCTGGAGCCTGCCGGGATCTTCACGGTATACACGCCAGTGAAGTCCGAACCGTCAGTGGCGGTGCCGCTGTATTTGAGCGTCACGGTCACATCCGTTTGCGGCGGGTTGGTCAAGGTCAGGGTGTAGTGGGCGGTGCCACCTTCAGTGACCGAACCGTCGCCCGTAATGCTGATTTTGGTATCAGTCACTACATCCGTGACCTTGGTGACCGCGGGGCTGCCATCAACAATCAGATGCTCGTACTTGTCGCCACCGCTGACCACGCCGGTGATCTTGGCGCTGACATCATTGGCGCCGACATAAGCATCGTTCGGTGCGGTAGCCGTCGTGAAGCTGGTGGACTTGCCGCTGCCGATGGTGATTGTTGAGCCGTTATCCAGTCTTACCACCAGGTCGGAGCCCACGTTGTTCACGGCTGCGCCGTTCTTGTCGACCAGGGACGCGGTGTAGACGATCTGCCCGCCTTCGCTGACCGAGCCAGTGGCCTTGAGTACCACGGTCACGTCATCGATGGTGTCGTTGATGGTGGTCGTGGCGCCCGCAGGTGTGATGGTCACGCCCTCGAAATTGCCGCCGGTGGTGCCGGTGATCTTGACGGTCTGGGTGCTCTTGTCGATGAACACGTCATCGGTAGGCGCCGGGACGGTCACCGTGCCCACGGTCTCACCTTGCTTGATAGTGATGCTCGAACCGTTGTCGAGCTGGACCAGCATGTCGCTACCGGCCTTGTTGCTCAAGGTGGCGGTGTAGGTGATCTGGCCGCCTTCGTTGACCGCGGTCGGGGCAGTCAGGGTAACGGTGGTCAGGTCGGTGGAGCCTGGTGTGTCGGTGACGGTGGTGTTCACCGCCGTCGTGCCCGGCACCAGGTTCTCGAAGTGCTCGCCGCCGGTCACGCCTTTGATGGCGGTGGTGACGGTTTGGTCGCCTTTGTAGACATCGTCTGGCGCGATGGTGGTGATAGAACCGCTCGACTGGTTTACGCCAATAGTGATGGTCTGGCCGTTATCCAATGTCACGGTCAGCGGATTGGTGATGTTGGTCACCGGTGCGCCGTTCTTATCCACAAGGCTGGCGGTGTAGACGATATTGCCGCCTTCGCCGACGGTGGTAGTGGCGGTCAGGACCACATCGACCTTGTCGATAGTGTCGTTGATCGTAGTGGTCGCGCCGCTGCCTGCAACTTCCAGTTTTTCGAAGTTGCCGCCCGAAGCGTCGGTGATCTTGACGGTCTGAGTGCTCTTATCGATGAACACGTCATCGGTAGGCGCAGGCACGGTCACAGTACCGA
>NZ_JASBQZ010000006.1:0-246482 GCF_029960685.1 Pseudomonas sp. AL10 | reverse complement strand
GTTTACCCCCCAAATCCCTGTCGAATTCCGGCCAGCGTGGTTTAACGGGGCGCTTCAGATCAAGAGCAAGATCAAGAGCGGCTCGCTTCGCATCGTGGTTAGCTTGGGCTGCAGTAGCTTTTTGTGTAGGTACTTATGGCCCAATCGCAGGCAAGCCAGCTCCCGCATTTGGATCGCGGGGGCGTCAGGTCAATGCGCGCCGGCCACATTCATGGCGCAGCCAACCACTGCCCCACAATCCCCGCATACGCCCCTGTCGCCACACTCAAATGCAACCACTGATCCACATAACTCTTCCAGGCCACATCATCGCGCGGCAGCAAAAAGGCTTTTTCACTGTACTGCATCGGTTGCTCGGGGTTGACTGCACACAACCCAGGCTTGAGCTTCTGCTGATAACGCGCCTCGCTGGCGTCGGTGATCATTACATCGGCCTTGCCCGTCAGCAGTTCATCAAAAATCGTTACGTTGTCATGCAGGCGAATCTGCGTCTGGCCCAGGTGTGCACGGGCAAACACTTCGTTGGTGCCACCGGCCGGTTCGATCACTCGCACCTGGGGCTGGTTGATCTGTTCCACCGTCTGGTAGCGCTGCACGTCGGCGCAGCGTACCAGTGGGATCTTGCCATCGACTCCGAGCGACTGGCTGAAAAAGGCTTTTTTCTGACGTTCCAACGACACGGAAATACCGCCCACGGCGATGTCGCAGCGTTGGGCCAGAAAGTCCGGCATCAGGGTTTTCCAGGTGGTGGGTACCCAGTTGATTTTGGCGTTGAGGCTCTTGGCCAGGGACTCGGCCATGGCGATGTCGATACCTTCATAGCCGCCGTCGCTGCGCAGCGAGGTGTAAGGCTTGTAGTCGCCGGTGGTGCACACGGTGAGGGTGCCGCGTGCAATCACTTCGTCAAGGCGTGACGCGGCGGTGTCGGCCTGGGCGACATTGGCCAGGCTTGCCAGTACACAGAGGGCCAGAGGCGCTTTCATGGAGTCGAATCCTTAGGGCACGGTCGAAGCCGCCATAATGCCCGTTTTTTGTAGGAGCGAGCTTGCTCGCGAATAACCTGAGTGCGCCGCTGTGAATCAGGCATCCCGCGTTATCGTTAACGATCCTCGCGAGCAAGCTCGCTCCTACAGGCAGAATGTTTAGCCAAACTGCAACCAAACTCCGTCAAGCCTGAGTTGACCCGCGTATCCCGGCATGTGACGCTCAGGTATCTCTATCACTGTGACTTGCGCATGCACGCTTGCCCCGATACTCACACCGCGACATTGCCGTCTGCGCTTGCGTTCTGGGCCTTGTTCCATTGCCGACACGCGCGCCCGCCAGATACCTCTCTCCTACGTTGATCTACCCACATGGATGACGCGCACCTGTGCGCATCTGCCTGGCGGCGCCTGCGCGCTTGCCTGATGCAAACGTATGAGAATTCCCATGAGTGTTTTTGCCAGCCTGCACGAAGCCCAGACCTTCCTTGAACAGAACCCCGACATCGAAATGTTCGAGCTGTTTATCCTCGATAACAACGGCGTACCGCGCGGCAAGCTGCTGCACCGCGACGAACTGCTGGCGGTGTACGAAAGTGGTCGGCCTCTGCCCAGCACCATCCTCGGCCTGACCATCAATGGCGATGACGTCGAAAACTCCGGGCTGGTGTGGGAGGTGGGGGATATCGACTGCCGTGCCTACCCGATCAGCGGCAGTTTGCAGCGCATGCCGTGGCGCTTGATCCCCACCGCGGCGGTGCAAGTGAGCATGCACCCCACCGAAGGCCTGCCCGCCACCGTGGCCGACCCCAGGCACCTGCTGGCCAAAGTTATCGAGGCGCTCAAGGCTGACGGTTACTACCCGGTAATGGCGGCGGAGCTGGAGTTCTATCTGCTCGACCAGAAGCCCGACAGCAACGGCCGCCCGCAACCGGCGCGGGATGTGGATGGCAATCGCCCGCGCTCGACCCAGGTGTATGGCCTGCGCGAACTGGAGCAGATCGAACCGTTTCTTGCCGACCTCTACAGCGCCTGCAAGCTGCAAGGGATTCCGGCGCGCACGGCCATCTCCGAGTACGCGCCGGGCCAAGTGGAAATCACCCTCGAACACCGCACCGACGCGCTGCAGGCGATGGACGAAGCCGTGCGCTACAAACGCCTGGTCAAGGGCGTGGCGCACAAGCATGGAATGACCGCCTGTTTCATGGCCAAGCCGTTCGACGACCTGGCCGGTACAGGCATGCATATGCACGTCAGCCTGGCCGATGCCCAGGGCAATAACCTGTTTGCCAGTGAAGCGGCAGACGGTACGCCGCTGCTGCGCCAGGCCGTGGGCGGCATGCTCAGCACCTTGCTCGATTCACTGTTGATGTTCTGCCCCAACGCCAATTCTTATCGGCGCTTCCAAACCAACAGCTATGCGCCGCTCGCGGTCACCTGGGGCGTGGACAACCGCACCGTCAGCCTGCGTGTGCCCGGTGGCCCGGCCCAGTCCCGGCATATCGAACACCGTATCTGCGGCGCCGACGCCAACCCCTATCTGGCGGCCGCCGCAATCCTGGCCGGCATTCACCGAGGCATCCGCGAACAGCTAGACCCTGGCTCCCCGGTGGAAGGCAACGGCTACGCCCAGGCCACGGAGCTGCTGCCCACCGACTGGCTGACCACCTTGCGCGCGCTGGAAACGTCCCGCTGGGCGCCGGACGCGTTCGGGCGTGAATTCCTCGGCGTTTACCTGGCGGTCAAACGTGCCGAATACCGCCAGTTCATGGGCGAGGTGGGGGAGCAGGATTGGCGCTGGTATTTGCACCAGGCATGATCGATTTTAGCGGGTAGGGGCTTTCGACCTTTTTTTCACGTTGCGGCGGTTAAGCTGCGAATCAAGGTCGTTTACTACCGTTTCATTCACATGAGCCCGCGATGTCGCCACAACCTCCATCCTCCATCGAGACCGAATTCACCGAGCGCTATGACCGTGAGCATGCCAGGGGCTGTGGCGACCCGCGTCCGCCCAGGCTGTTGCAGCGCCTGTCGGCGTGGCGCGATGCGCGGCTGGTGCGCCAAGCGCTGAAGGTGGCGGGCGAGCCTGGGCTTATCCTCGACCTGGCGTGCGGTTCCGGGCGCTTCTGGCCGGTGCTGGCCGAACACGTCAACCGCGTGATCCTGGCCTCGGACAACTCCCAGGCGATGCTCGATCACGCGCGCACCCATCACCCGGGCGCGTTGCTCAAGCGTGTCAAAACATTCCAGGGCTCGGCGTTTTCCATTGGCCTTTCGGCAAATGCGGTGGACTGCATTTTCTGCCTGGATTTGTTTCGGCATGTGCCCGACAGCGATGCACGACTCATGTTGTTGCACGAGTTTCACCGCGTCAGCCGCGACACCGTGATCGTGGCCGTGAACGTGGGCACGCCCGTAGAGAGCGAGTTTCGCCAAGCCGGCTTCAAAATCCTCAATTACCAAGAGTTCCTGCCGGGCTCGCGACTATGGTGCGTCTACGTTTTGCGTAAGAGAGGATAACGCCCGTTTGTCGGACTATTCTTCATCTCCTGTCGGAGTTTTCATGATGGCGTGTGCACTGCGGATGCTCGCAAGCCTCTTTCGCGATATATACTGCGCGCCATTCTTCAAGGGAGAGCCGTGTGGCCATCGATATTCACTGGATCTGCGACAACGATAGCCTCGGCCAGCATTGCGCCGAATGGCAGCAGTTGCCATTCGTCGCCCTCGACACCGAATTCATGCGGGTCGACACCTTTTACCCTATTGCCGGGCTGATCCAGATCGGTGATGGCGTGCGCGCTTACCTGATCGACCCCCTGACCATCGACAATTGGCA
Source organism: Pseudomonas sp. AL10 (assembly GCF_029960685.1). Lineage (NCBI taxonomy): Bacteria > Pseudomonadati > Pseudomonadota > Gammaproteobacteria > Pseudomonadales > Pseudomonadaceae > Pseudomonas > Pseudomonas sp. AL10. Next base: position 242,660 of record NZ_JASBQZ010000006.1, on the reverse strand, counting down.
ACCTTTGGCCGCCTTGCTGGAAAACCCAGCGGTGATCAAGGTGGTGCACGCCTGCAGCGAAGACCTGGAAGTACTGTTGCGCCTGACCGGCAGCTTGCCGGTGCCGTTGTTCGACACCCAATTGGCGGCGGCGTACCTCAACCTCGGTTTCTCCATGGGCTACTCGCGGCTGGTGCAAGCGGTGTTGGACATCGAGCTGCCCAAGGGTGAAACCCGCTCCGACTGGCTGCAGCGGCCATTGTCGGAGACGCAGATCAGCTACGCCGCCGAAGACGCGGTGCACCTGGCCGAGGTTTACACCCGCCTGCGCCCGCAACTGTCGGACGACAAATACGCCTGGGTATTGGAAGACGGCGCCGAACTGGTGGCCAACCTGCGCCGCGAGATCGACCCCTACGAGCTGTACCGCGACGCCAAGCTGGCGTGGAAGTTGTCCCGTGCTCAACTTGCGGTGCTGCGTGAACTGTGCGCCTGGCGCGAGCAGCAGGCCCGTGCCCGCGACTTGCCGCGCAACCGTATCATTCGCGAACACTCGTTGTGGCCCTTGGCCAAATCCCAGCCGGATAACCTCGCCGCTCTGGGCAAGATCGAAGACATGCACCCGCGCACCGTGCGCCAGGACGGCCAGTTCCTGCTGGACCTGATCAAGCGCACCGCCAGCGTGCCCATGGACCAATGGCCGCCTGCCGTGGCAGAGCCGTTACCCGTGGACGCCGCCGCGTTGATCAAGCAACTGCGGGCCCTGGGCCAAACCTTCGCCGAGCGCCTGGACATGGCGCCGGAACTGATGCTGCGCAAGAAAACCCTCGAAGCCCTGGTTAAAAGTGGCTACCCCGATGGGCCTTACCAATTGCCAGACTCGCTGCGTGGCTGGCGCCGCGAGTTGATGGGCCAGGCGCTGCTCGACAGCCTGGCCAATGCCGGAGAACAGCCTTGAAACGTATTTGCTCCATCTACCGCAGCAAGAAAAAAGACGGCATGTACCTCTATGTGCTCAAAAGCGACGCCCTGGAGCGCGTGCCCGAGCCGTTGATGGAAGCCTTTGGCAAGGCGCATCACGCCTTTGACATGGTGCTGACGCCTGAGCGCAAGCTGTCGCGCGAAGACATCGCCGTGGTGCTGGAAAACCTCGACAAGCAGGGCTACCACCTGCAAATGCCGCCGGCCGAGGACGAGTACATCGAGCACTTGCCCGAAGAGCTGCTGCGCCGCAACGACCCGATGTGATCACCAGTGCCCGCCTCAGGGCACCGTTTCAATGGAATCGTATTAGAGGACGGTGGCCGTAAGGATGCGGGCGGCCGTCTGCACTGTTTTTTCAAAGGTTTGAACCATGCGTGTTCTGATTGCTGAACAGGATCATCCGCTCTACGCCCAATTGCTCAGGGACGCCGCCCCAGACCTTGAAGTGCTGACCAGCGGCGACTCGGCCGAACTTTCGCGCCTGGCCGCCGACTGCCCGGTGTGGCTGGGCCAGCCCGATCTGTTGGCGACCCTGCTGCGCCAGGGCCATCACCCGCAATGGCTGCAATCGACCTGGGCGGGCATCACGCCACTGTTGGCCGATGGCTTGCCCCGCGACTATCGCCTGACCCGAGCGGTAGGCATTTTTGGCCAGGTCATGGCCGAGTTTGTCCTCACCTACATGCTGGGCCACGAGCGCGAAGTGCTGGCGCGGCTGGTCAGCCAGGTGGAGCGCAAGTGGGATAACCGCATGGGCCAGAGCCTGGCCGGGCGCAAGGCGCTGATCGTCGGCACCGGTGACATTGGCCAGAGCGTGGCCGAGTTTCTGCTGCCATTCGGCGTGCAGCTGTATGGCATCGCCAGCCAGGCCCGCGAGCAGGCGCCGTTTATCGAAGTGGCCGGGCTCGACCAGTTAGGCCGGCTGGTGGGGGAGGTGGATTACGTGATCAACCTGCTGCCCAACACGCCTGATACCCATGACCTGTACGACGCGGCGCTGTTCAAGCAGTTCAAGCCCACCGGGTTGTTTATCAACGTCGGACGCGGCGTGGCGGTGGTGGACGCCGACCTGGTCGAGGCGCTCAAAGAAGGGCACCTGGCCGGCGCGGTGATCGACGTGTGCCGCCAGGAGCCTTTGCCGCAACGCCACCCGTTCTGGACGGCGTGGGGTTTGCTGTTGACCGGGCACAGCTCGGCCCCGACCTCGCCGCCGATGATGGTGGAATTGTTTGTACAGAACCTGCGGGCGTATCAGGCCAAGCAAGCGCTGCGCGGGGAAGTGGATTTCGAGCGCGGGTACTGAGCTTGCCCCATGCCCTCTGTAGGAGCGAGCTTGTTCGCGAAGAACGTCAACGATGACGCGTACTTTCTGAATAAACGCGGCGCCTGTGAGTTTTTCGCGAGCAAGCTCGCTCCTACAGAGGGTCAGAGTGCGATGCTTAGAGGCTGAAGTCCCCCTCGGACACCAGCTCGCTCAACGGCTTGCGCGGGCTCGGCATTTCGCGCCCTTGCAGGTACTCCGGCAAACTCGACTTGTCCCCCAACTTGCCCACCGCCACGGCCGCATGCAGCGCATAACCCTGGGGAATCTTCAGCTCCTTGCGGGTCAGTTCCTGATCGAAACCGGCCATGCCGTGGGTGTGCCAGCCACTGAGGCTGGCTTGCAGCGCCAGGTGGCCCCAGGCTGAGCCGGTGTCGAAGGTGTGCCACAGCGCCGGGGTTTCTTCGGTGGCGCCGGGGGCGATGAAGTCGGTTTTCGACGCGATGATCACCAGGGCCGACGCATGCTGCGCCCAATTGCGGTTGAATTCATTGAGCAGGCCCAGGAAACGCGCCCAATCCGGCGTGTCACGGCGCGCATACAGAAACCGCCACGGCTGCGAGTTGTAGGCCGAAGGTGCCCAGCGTGCGGCTTCGAAGAAACTCAGCAGCGTCTCCTGCGGGATGCTCTCGCCGGTAAAGGCGCGGGGCGACCAGCGCTCGGTGAATTGGGTGTGGATCGGATAATCGGCAACGCGGGGGTTATTGCTCATGGACAGATCCTGATGAAAAAACCGGGATTCAAAGCTACTGCGCCCACCCCTGCCTGACAAGTCTTGCAACACCGTCAGTCGTAAGCGCTTGGCCCCAACCGGCTTGGGCACTAGACTGGCGGCCTTTTCACCTTCCGATACTGATGCAGAGCCATGGCCGCCAAAGTCGAACCTTTCTGGATACGCAAAACCCTTGAGCACCTCGACCAAGAGGAGTGGGAGTCGTTGTGCGACGGCTGTGGCCTGTGCTGCCTGCAAAAGCTTGAGGATGAAGACGACAACAGCGTCTATTACACGCGCATCGCCTGCAAACTGCTCGACCTGAAAACCTGCCAGTGCACCGATTACCCCAACCGCCGCGCCTCGGTGCCCGACTGCATCCAGCTCACGCCGGGACAGGCCGACCAGTTCAAATGGTTGCCGCCGACCTGCGGATACCGCCTGGTCAGCGAGCGCAAGGACTTGCCGCTGTGGCATCACCTGGTCTGCGGCGACCGTGACGCGGTGCACCACGAACGCATTTCCCAGTCCGGGCGCATGCTCAGCGAAGGCAGCGTGCCCGAGGATGACTGGGAGGATTACCTGATTTTCCGCGCAGGCTGAACGAGGAGTGTGTATGAAGGTGGCCGCCAAGTGGGCAGCGGGCCTGGTCGTGCTGGCGCTGAGCGGACCGGGCTGGTGCGCGAAGAAAGTCGACCTGGATTACCACATCAAGCTGTTGCCCCAAAGCCAGCAGGCCGAGGTGCGCGTCAGCCTGTCCCAGGGCGCGGCGGTGCGCAGCCTGAACTTCGACCTGGGCCGCGACGGTGACTACAGCGACTTCAAGGCCGATGGCCAGTGGCAGGTCACCGGCAACCGTGGCCTGTGGCAACCCAGCGCCGACAAGGCCAGCCTGACCTACCGGGTGCGCCTGGCCCATGCGCGCAAGCCGGGGGTTTATGACACACGGATCACGCCCGGCTGGGCGTTACTGCGCGGCGAAGACCTGGTACCGGCCGCACGTCTCGATCAGCAAGACGGCATCGAGCTGGTCTCACGCCTGCTGTTCGAACTGCCTACCGGGTGGAAGAGCGTCGAAACCGCCTGGCCGCGCATCGGCCAAAACAAATTCCGCATCGACAACGTGTCCCGCCTGTTCGACCGCCCCACCGGCTGGATGCTGGCGGGCAACCTCGGCAGCCGCCGCCTGCGCCTGGGTGAAACCGACGTCACCGTGGCCTCGCCAAAGGGTCAGGGCATGCGCCGTATGGACGTGCTGACGTTGCTGACGTTTGTCTGGCCCCAGGTGGAGGCCGCCTTCCCGCGCCATCCCGGCAAACTGTTGATCGTCGGCGCCAGTGACCCGATGCGGCGGGGGGCTTATTCACTGCGCGACTCGATCTACCTCAACAGCCGCACGCCGCTGGTTGGCGAAAATGGCAGCAGCCCGTTGCTGCGCGAAGTGGTACAGGCCATCGGGCGCTTCAACGACCACGATAGCAGTGACTGGATCAGCGAGGGCTTGGGCGAGTACTACGCGATTGAACTGATGCGACGTGCCGGCGGCATCACCGATGAACGCTATGCGGCGATCCAGGCGCGGCTGATCAAAGAAGGTAAAGACGTCACTACGCTCAAAGGCGAGCACGTCAACGGCGCGACGCTGGCGCGTTCGGTGGTGGTGTTGCAGGAGCTGGACCGAGAGATCCGCGTGAAGACCCACAACAAACGCTCCCTGGACGATCTGGCGCAGGCAGTGATGCGGGTGAACAGCATCAACACCAAAGAGTTCGTGCAGTTGGCCGAGAGCGTGATCGGCGAGTCGTCGGTGGTGCTGGACAGCAAACTGCTGCGCTGATTCCTAGCCCTGTGCAATTCAACATGTGGGAGGGGGCTTGCCCCCGATGGCGGTGGGTCAGCAAAAAGTAGGCTGCTGACACTCTGCTATCGGGGGCAAGCCCCCTCCCACATTTGAATCTCCAGCATGTCCAAGTCTTAGATCAGGCTTTAGGTTTCACCACCTTTTCAGCCGCCACTTCAGCCTTGGTTTTCAGGTTCTTCAACTCTTCCCCGGCCCGTTCGATCTTGGTGCGCACGCTGTTCATTTCCTGGCGGCCCTGTTCCAGTTTGTCCTTGAGCGAACTGTGCCCGGTAAAGCCACGGGCCAGTGCCACGCCACCAATCGCCACCTGGATCAAGCCGAAAATCCCACCGCGGCGCAGGCCTTTACCCACCATCATCACTCCGCCGGCCACTGAGCCGATGCGTTCCCAGCCATGCACGTTCTGGTTGGGTTGAGGTTTCAACGGTGTGGCTTCGATGACAGGTCGCAAGGTTTTGCTGTCGCTCATGATCAGTCTCCAACAAGGGCAAGTGTTACTAGCTGACTGCGCGCATGTGCCGGATGTTCCCGCAAGATCAGTACTTGGGGCCCGAACGGGTGTTGTTGCCCTTGGCCAGGCGGTCATAGAGCACCACGTTGACCGTGGCCGCCAGGTTCATGCAGCCGGTGGTGGGGATGTACACCACGTCCTCGCACCAGTCGCGGATCTCTTTGTCCAGGGAACCGTCTTCGGGGCCGAAGATATACAGCGCGCGGTCGGGGTGAGTGTATTCAGGCAACGGGCGGGCGCCTTCGACCAATTCCACGGCGACCGGGATGCAACCCAGGGGCAGGATCTTTTTCAGGTCGTCGATGCCGATCAGCGGGATATCGTGGTGCACCTTCTTGGTGTCGGTGATGAAATCCCGGGCGCGCTCGTAACGCACGCCGGTGTAGAACACCGAGGCCACGCCGTAGCAGCCGGCGGCACGCATCACCGAGCCGACGTTTTCGGGGGATTTGGGGTTATACAGACCGATGCAGCTGTAGCGTTTATTGCCCACGGGGAAGGGTGCCTTGAGAAAAACGGCGATTATACGGCCTGGGGGGATGCAGTGCTTGGACGATCGTCATCGCGGGCAAGCCCGGCTCCCACAGGGAAATGCATTCCTACTGTGGGAGCTGGCTTGCCTGCGATGAGGCCGGAACAGGCAAAGAAAAGCCTCAGTCGTCCTTCTTCATCAACCCCGCCAACGCCGCAAACGGGTTGTGCGTTGCCTTGGCAATGCTCGGGCTGCTGGTGGAGCCTTCGCCGAAGTACTGCTGGTCGGTGTAGCGCGAGTGTTCGTTGTCGTGGCAGTACAGGCACAGCAACTCCCAGTTGGAACCGTCCTGGGGGTTGTCATCATGGTTGTGGTTACGGTGGTGGACGGTCAGTTCACTTAAGCGCTTGCCGGAAAACTCACGGGCGCAGCGGCCACACACGTGGGGGTACATCTTCAAGGCTTTATCGCGGTAGCCCATTTCGCGGTCGCGCTGGGCATCGGCGAGGATGCGGTCCAGCTTGGCGGTGTGGGAGGGCGGGTTGTTCGAGCTCATCATGGCTCCTGGCTATTATTGGGTGGTTCACGGATAGGGTTGATTCTAGCCGCTCCCACAGGGGATTGGCGCGATTGAATCAACCGTGATCAGCCCTTGAGCTTCTCTGCAATCCAGATGGTATGCCGCGTGCCCTTGTTGCCATGGGCAAATACTTGCACTTCCTCGGCCTTGAAGCCGGCCTTGCGCAGTTTGTCACTGAACAGCTTGTCGGCGCTGGCCGACCACACCGCCAGCACACCCTTGGGCCGCAGGGCCTTGGCGCACGCGGCCAGGCCACTGGCCGAGTACAGCCAACTGTTGGCTTTTTGCGTGAGTCCCTCGGGGCCGTTGTCGACGTCGAGCATAATCGCGTCAAAGCCTTGGGGTTCGGCCTGCAGTACCTTGGCCACGTCTTCCTGGCGGACCACGGTGCGCGGGTCCAGCAGCGGGCGACCGGACTTTTCCCCCAGCGGCCCACGGTTCCATTCCACGACGCCGGGCACCAGTTCGGCCACCACCACTTCGGCGCTCTTGCCCAAATGCTTGAGCGCCGCAGCCAAAGTAAAGCCCATGCCCAGGCCGCCGATCAGCACCCGTGAACCCGGGCGACCGGCCACCTTGCGGCAGGGAATCTCCGCCAGGGCGTCTTCGGAGCCGTGCATGCGCGTGTTCATCAACTGGCCACCGTCACCGCCCTGGATCTTGATGACAAAGTCTTCGCCGTATTCGAACAGGCACAAGGCACCGCCGTTATCGGGGATTGGGGTGGTGTCCAGCAGAACGAAACGTTTCATGGAAATCTCATTGGGAAGGGCATTCTTGCGCGGTTGGGAGTAGCCTTAGGGCATTCCGGTCAGGCCATGGAGCCATCGATGAAGTGCAGCATTCTAACGGTCATTGTGTTGAGCGCGCTCGCATTGGGTACCGCGCAGGCTCAGGAGTTACAAACCGTACCGGTCGCGCCCACGCCAACCCCAGGCGCGCCGGGCACGCCAACGCCCACGTTGTACCCGCAAGTCACGCCGCCCGTTGCGCCCAAGACCCATAATGGCGCGCCACCGCTGGCGCCCATCGTGCTGCCGGCGCCGCCCAAGGACCAGACGGTCCCTGGCCTGCAGCAGAACGACAGCAAGCCAAAGACGCCAGGCGGTTAGACCAGGCCCAGGGCCTTGAACACAAAGGCATATTCGAGGGCGACATCACGTAGCCCCTGATAGCGCCCGCTCATGCCGCCATGGCCGGCGCCCAGTTCGGTCTTGAGCAGCAGCAGGTTGTCGTCCGTCTTGGTATCGCGCAGCTTGGCCACCCACTTGGCGGCTTCCCAGTACTGCACGCGGCTGTCGTTGTAACCTGCGATCACCAGCGTGGCCGGGTAAGCCTGGGCGCGGACGTTCTCGTACGGCGCGTAAGCCTTGATGCGCGCGTACACCTCGGGGTCCTCTGGGTTGCCCCATTCGTCGTACTCGGTGATGGTCAGCGGCAGTTCCGGGTCGAGCATGGTATTGAGCACATCGACGAACGGTACTTCGGCAATCGCCGCCTGGAACAATTCCGGGCGCTGGTTGAGCACCGCGCCGATCAACAGGCCGCCGGCACTGCCGCCGCTGATCGCCAGTTGCCGGGAGGTGGTCAGGCCCTGGGCGATCAAATGCTCGGCGCAGGCGATAAAGTCGCTGAAGGTGTTCTGCTTGTGTTCCTGCTTGCCGTTGCGATACCAGGCTTCCCCCAGCTCACCGCCGCCGCGCACATGGGCGATGGCAAACGCCACGCCACGGTCCAGCAAGCTCAGGCGCGCATGGGAGAACCACGGGTCCAGGCTTGAGCCGTAGGCCCCGTAGCCATACAGGTACAGCGGCGTCGGCTTGCCGAGCTGGTCACGTTTGACCACCAGGCTGATGGGCACCTGGGTGCCGTCGGCGGACGTGGCCCACAGGCGTTGGCTGACATAATCATCGGCGTTGAAGACGCCCAGCACTGGGGTTTCCTTGAGCACGACCTGCGCGCCTGTCGCCAGCTCGAGCTGGCGCACTTGGGCCGGGCGATTCAAGGCCTCATAGCGCAGGCGGATCTTGTCGCTGGGGAACTCCAGGCTGTTCTGCACGTAGAGGCTGTAGGCGGCGTCAGGCAATTGCACCCGATAGGCCGGCACGTTCTCAGGGTGTACTTCGATAACCGGCAGGCCACCAATGCGCAGGCTCAAGGTCATGGCGTTGGCGTTCAGGCTCACGCCGTCGAGCATGACCTCATCGCTGTGGGGGATCAGGTTCTGCCAGTCGGCTTCGGTGGGCGGCGTGCCGGTGTCGGCGGCCACGTACAGCGCATGGTTGATGCCGTCGCGGTTGCTGCGGATAAACCAGGTCCATTCGCCGTTACGCTTGCCGTGGTCAACATCGTATTCGTGGTCTTCGACCCGCGGCGCCAGGCAGGTGAAGGCCAGGTGCGGTTGCTCGGCGTCCAGCGCCCAGACTTCGCTGGTGGTCTTGCTGCCCAGGGCCAGCAACAGTTGGCGTTCGGAGCTTGAGCGGTAGCAATGCAGGAAGAAACGGCCGTCGGGCTCGTGGAACACTTCCTGCGCTGCGGTGCCGTCCAGGCGATAGCGATACAGTTTGTGCGGGCGATGGGTGTCGTCCAGTTCGCCGAAAAACAGCGTGAGGCTGTCATTGGCCCAGGTCATGCTGCCATCGCAGTTGTCGAACGCCAGTTCGCTGACCTTGTCGGTCGCCAATTCCTTCACGAACAGGGTGTAGATCTCTTCGCCGCTGGTGTCGAGGCTGTAGGCCAGGCGTTGGTGGTCGGGGCTGATGCTGAATGCGCCCAGGGAGAAAAAGCCGCCATTGGCCAGCACGTTAGGGTCCAGCAGCAGTTCTTCGCTGCTGGCGTCCACCTGGTTGCTGTCATCGCCCGGGCGGCGGCAGCGGTAGTGGCGGGCGTACTCGTCACCGGCGGTGGTGCGGGTGTAATACAAATACGGGCCCCAAGGGGAGGGCAGGGACAGGTCGGTTTCCAGAATGCGGCCCTTGATCTCGTCGAACAGGGTCTCGCGCAACGCCTGCTGATCGGCCAGTTGCGCTTCCTGCCAAGCGTTTTCGACCTTGAGGTAGTCGAGCACCTCAGGGTTGTCGCGTTCTTGCAGCCAGGCGTACGGGTCTGGGCCTGGGGCCTTGCGGGCAATCGGTGCGGTGGAAATAGGCATGGATAATTCCCTATCTGGCAGACGGTGGCAGGCATTGCAGCCGCGACACGCAAAAGCCGTTATCATAGCCGCCTGTTTGCCAACCTTGCCATGGACACCATGACCGAGAACGACTATCTGACCGCTTGGGGCCTTTACGCCTTCGCCGCTTTGGGCTGCCTGTTGGTGTGGTGGCGCATGACCCGCTGGATCTGGCGCTGGCTGCGCGAGCCCCTGCAATTGCTGATGGCGGTGTTGCTGCTCAGCCCGACCATTGTCGACCCGGTCAAGACCCAGTTTGCGCCGGCCGTGGCCATTACCGCCCTGGACCTGCTGCTCAAGGTCGGCAACAACGCCTGGCGCGCCATTTCCGACCTGTTCATGTACACGATGATCGTGTTTGCCCTGTACATCGTGTTTGTGCTGATCCGCTGGCCCATCGAACGCGCCGCCAACGCTCGCCGTGAGCGCAAGGCGGCTGCGGATGCCGCCTTGGCCGCTGAGCCGGAAGACGACGAACCGTTCCGTCGCCCGGCGCCTGCCGGTGGTATGCGGGTCGAACCGCGCCTTTAACGTTGTTTGCCCTGCAGCGAGAGCCCTGGCATGTGTGAATTATTGGGCATGAGTGCCAACGTCCCCACCGATATCGTGTTCAGCTTTACCGGGCTGATGCAGCGCGGTGGGCGCACTGGCCCGCACCGCGACGGCTGGGGTATTGCCTTCTATGAAGGCCGTGGCCTGCGCCTGTTCCAGGACCCGGCCGCCAGCAGCGAGTCGGAAGTCGCGTTGCTGGTGCAGCGTTACCCCATCAAGAGTGAAGTGGTGATCGGCCATATTCGTCAGGCCAACGTGGGCAAGGTCAGCCTGGCCAATACCCATCCGTTCGTGCGCGAGCTGTGGGGGCGTAACTGGTGTTTTGCCCACAACGGCCAACTGGCGGACTTCAATCCCCGCGCCACCTTCTACCGCCCGGTGGGCGATACCGACAGCGAAGCAGCGTTCTGCGACCTGCTCAACCGCGTGCGCGAAGCCTTCCCCGAGCCAGTGGACATTGAGCAGGTGCTGCCCGACCTGATCGCCGCCTGCGCCGAATACCGCAGCAAAGGCGTGTTCAACTGCCTGCTCAGCGACGGCGACTGGCTGTTCTGCTATTGCTCGACCAAGCTGGCACAGATCACCCGGCGTGCGCCTTTTGGCCCGGCGCGCTTGAAAGATGTCGATGTGATCGTCGATTTTCAGGCTGAAACCACCCCCAATGATGTGGTAACGGTGATCGCCACCGAGCCGTTGACTGACAACGAAAACTGGACCCGCTACGAACCGGGCCAATGGAGCCTGTGGCGACGCGGTGAATGTGTCAGCCAGGGCGTTACCGAGTAAGGAATCGAGCATGTTGCTGAGCTATCTGCGGTTGGTATTGTTTGCCGTTGGCTTGTTGGTCGGCGTGCAGGTGCCTGGGTTTATCAATGACTACGCCAAGCGCGTCGAGGCCCACCTGATCGAGGCGCAGACCGGCTTGCGCGGTTTCGAGTCCACGGCGCAGCAGTTCTTCAACGGTGATATGCAAGCCTTGGTGGCGCATTACCGCGCCAGCGATGACCCGGTATTCCAGAGCGACGCCAGCAGCCTGGGCGCGATGCTCGATCGCCAACTCGAGTTGGACAAGCAATTCCAGGCCATGCAGGGCCCGTGGTACATCCGCGCCCTGCAAGTGGCGGTGGCCGCCGACCCGGATATCCGTCTGGAGACCTGGAATGGCTACAGCTACCAGATCTTGCTGACGCCCGAAGCCATGGGCTGGGGCCTGGGCGGGGCGATGCTGTTGTCGTTCGGCATCGAGTGCCTGTACCGCTTGATCGACTGGGTGGTGCTGGGTGGTCGGCGCCTGCGCCAGAGCCGGCCCATCGAAGAGCGGGACCTCAAGGGCCTCTAACGACCCACTGATCGTTCCCACGCTCCGCGTGGGAATGCTTTTTCTGACGCTCCGCGTCGCGCGTGAGGGCGCAGAGCGCCCTGTGCTGCATTCCCACGCAGAGCGTGGGAACGATCAGTCGGGTTTATTCAGTTGCATGCGTTCTGCACCGACTTGCTCGGCATAGCGGGCAACGACTTTCTGGCACAACCCCACAATCTCCTCCACCAACTCCACCCCCACACGCCACGACACCACCACCTGCAAGTTCGGCAGACGCTGGGCCATGGGCAGCATGACCAATTCACCTCGCTCCAGTTCTTCGCTGACCAGCACCGGTGGCAGCGCGCCAATGCCGAAGCCATCGCGCAGCAACCGGGTGATCGCCGACACCGAGTTCACGCAGTTCATGCGCGGTGCGGCCACGCCATTGGCCTGCATCAAACTCAACACGTCCTGATGCGGGTGAGAGTTTTTCGAGTAGGTGATGATGCGTTCCTGGGCCAGTTCGGCGAGGGAAGCGTAGTCGCGGTTGTAGATCGACTGGCTGGCCACGATCCAGGCCATGGGGTGGCTGGCCAGTTCCAGGCTGCGCACGGTTTCCAGGCGCAGCAGGTCGGTTTGCAGGATCAGGTCGAGGAAACCTTTTTGCAGCTGATCGCTGAGGTTCAGCGCGGTATCGGCGACCAGCTCGATTTCCACCAGCGGGTACAGCTTCATCAGCTCAGCAACCAGGGGGCTGAGCCAGGTGTGGATCACCGTGTCCATCGCGCCAATCCGAATGCGCCCGACCTTGCTGCTGGTGGTCTCCAGGGACTGCTTCAAACCCTGCATGGTCACCATCATCTGCTCGGCATAGTCGAGCACTTTCAAACCTTCCGGGGTCAGGCTCACGCCACGCGAATCACGCAGGAAGAGCTTCACCCCCAACTCGCTTTCCAGCACGGCGATGCGGCTGGAGATCGAGGCCTGGGTGGTGAACAGCTTCTCGGCCGTGAGCCGGAAGCTCTTGAGCTTGGCCACCCAGACGAAGGTTTCGAGGAACTTCAAATTCATGGGATCAACTTTTTCTTATGCATGGATCGGTTTTTATTAGTTGGACGTCGCACCGGGCAAACGCCAAAAATCGAGCTATTCCACGATAAGCGTCGTCGGGGTGTCAGGACAAGTTGCGAGTTCTGCGTAAAAAATCCCACACTACAAGAAAACAAAGCCTACAGGAGCGACCACCGTGAGCCGCCTGCTATTGAACTGCGACATCGGCGAAAGCTTTGGCAACTGGACCATGGGTCTGGACGCCGAGGTCATGCCGTTCATTGATTGCGCCAACGTGGCGTGCGGTTTCCATGCCGGCGACCCGAGCATCATGCGCAAGACCGTCAGCCTGGCGTTCAAGCACGGCGTGCAAGTGGGCGCCCACCCGGCCTATCAGGACCTGCAAGGCTTTGGCCGGCGCTCCATGAATTACACGCCGCAGGAAATCCAGGACCTGTTGCACTACCAGATCGGCGCGCTGGACGGCATCTGCCGGGCCCAGGGCGGTCGCGTCAGCTATATGAAACCCCATGGCGCGATGTACAACGACATGATGGCCAACCCGGCGCAATTGCGTGCGGTGATCCAGGCCGTGGCCGCCTACGGCGACCTGCCGCTGATGCTGCTGGCCACCCGCGACAACCGTGCGGCCCAAGCCTTGGGCGACGAATACGGCGTGACCCTGTGGTTCGAAGCCTTTGCCGACCGTGCCTATGACAGCAACGGCCATCTGGTGTCCCGCCAGTTGCCGGGCGCGGTGCACCACGATGCCGACACCATCGTGCAGCAGGCGCTAACCCTTTCCCGTGGCGAATCGCTGATTGCCAGCGACGGCAGCCCATTGGTACTCCAGGCCAATACCCTGTGTGTGCATGGCGACAACGCCAGCTCGGTGGCTGCCGTGCAGCGTATCCGCGAAGCGTTGAAAACAGCATGAACCCACGCATTGAAGTGGTGGCGATCGACTGCCTGATGGTGCGCCTGTTTGACGTGATCGCCGAAGCCAACATGCCGTGGATGCTCGCGGCTACCGAGCGCCTGCGCAACGGTTTTGGCCCGGCCTTGGTGGACCTGGTGCCGTCCTACACCACCTTGATGGTGCATTACGATCTCACGGCGCTGACTCCGGCCCAGGCCCGGGCGCTGATCGACCAGGCCCTCACCGATCTGCAACCCCAGGCTCAGGGGAGTGGCCAGTGCCATGTGCTGCCAGTGTGGTACGACCTGAGTGTCGGCCCGGAACTGACCTTGCTGTCCCAGCGCAGCGGGCTGGCGGTGGAGGAGGTGATCCGCCGCCACAGCGCTCACGAATATCAGGTGTTCGCCCTCGGTTTTGCCCCTGGGTTTGCCTTTATGGGGCTGGTGGACGAAGTGCTCGCCACACCGCGCCTCAACACGCCGCGCAAACGCGTGGCCGCCGGCAGCGTCGGCATCGCTGAACGACAAACTGCCGCGTACCCGGTGGTGTCCCCAGGCGGCTGGAACCTGATCGGCCGCACCCCGGCCAAACTGTTCGACCGTGAGCGCGACGGCTACAGCCTGATGCAGCCCGGCGACACGGTGCGCTTCGCCCCGGTCAGCCACGCCGAATTCGTCAACCTGGGTGGCGATGACACGCCGCTGGAGGCGCAGGCATGAGCCGCTTGATCATCGAGGCCAGTACGCCGCTGTGCCTGTTGCAGGACGCCGGGCGGTTTGGCGTGCGTCATCTGGGCGTGACCCAGGGCGGCGCGCTGGATTGGGTGTCGATGGCCTGGGCCAACTGGCTGCTGGACAATGCCCTGGATGCCCCGGTGGTGGAAATCACCCTCGGCGGCCTTACCGTGCAGGCCGAGGACTATTGCCTGCTGGCCCTGGCCGGTGCGGATCTGGGCGCCTATGTCGATGAGCGTGCGATAAGCCCGGGTCGCAGTTTTATTCTGCAAAAGGGCCAACGCCTGCGCTTCACCCAACCGTTCAACGGGGCACGCGCTTATCTGGCCGCGCCCGGTGGCTTTGATGCGCAGGCTGTACTGGGCAGTTGTGCCACGGTCGTGCGCGAAGCGCTGGGCGGGGTGGACGGTTTCGGCAAGGCCTTGGCCGAGGGCGGGCGGTTGGCGTATTCCGGTACGGGCGGTGCAATGAAGGTGCTGGCCAAGCCGGAGTTGCAGTCCGGTGCCTCATTGGACGTGATCATCGGCGCGCAGATAGGCCAGTTCAGCGGGCAGAGCCTGTTCGATGCGTTCAACACCGAATGGGCTCTGGACAGCCGTGCAGACCGCATGGGCATGCGTTTGCTCGGTACGCCGTTGCAATACCAGGGGCCGTCGTTGATTTCCGAAGGGATTCCATTGGGCGCGATCCAGGTGCCACCGGATGGGCAGCCGATTGTGTTGCTCAATGACCGGCAGACGATCGGTGGTTATCCGCGGTTGGGCGCGTTGACGCCTTTATCCTTGGCGCGGCTGGCGCAGTGCTTGCCGGGGGAGAAGGTGCGGTTGGCACCGGTGGTGCAGGAGGCGGCGCATCGGCAGCACATCAAGTTTTTGCAGCGCTTTGCTGACTGCTAAAAGCATCGCAGGCAAGCCAGCTCCCACATGTTGACTGCATTTCAAAGTTGGAATGCATTCCTCTGTGGGAGCTGGCTTGCCTGCGATGAGGCCGGCCGGGACACCACCGCCTATTTGGAGAGAAAACGCATACCTTCTTCCAACCCGCGCAGCGTCAGCGGATACATCTGATCCTCCACCAACTCCCGCACAATCCCCGTTGACGCTGTATAGCCCCAGGTATCTTTTGGGTAGGGGTTAATCCAGATCAGCTTCTTGTACTTGGCCATGAAGCGCTGCATCCACACATACCCCGGCTCCTCGTTCCAATGCTCGACGCTGCCGCCGGCCTGGGTGATTTCATAAGGTGCCATGGCCGCATCACCGATAAAGATCACTTTGTAATCGGCGCCGTATTTGTGCAGCAGGTCCTGCGTGGAGGTGCGTTCGGAGGTGCGACGCTGATTGTTCTTCCACACCGACTCATACACGAAGTTATGGAAGTAGAAGTACTCCAGGTGCTTGAACTCGGTCTTGCACGCGGAGAACAGCTCTTCGCAGATCTTCACGTGGGCATCCATCGAGCCGCCGATATCGAACAGCAGCAACAGCTTGATGGTGTTACGCCGCTCGGGGCGCATCTGGATATTCAGCAAGCCGGCATCGCGGGCGGTGTGGTCGATGGTGCCGTCGATGTCAAGCTCTTCGGCCGCACCCTGGCGCGCAAACTTGCGCAGGCGGCGCAGGGCGATCTTGATGTTGCGCGTGCCCAGTTCCACCTGGTCGTCGAGGTTCTTGTACTCGCGCTGGTCCCAGACTTTTACCGCCTTGCCCTGGCGCTTGCCGGCGTCACCGACGCGAATGCCTTCGGGGTTGTAGCCACCGGAACCAAAGGGGCTGGTGCCGCCGGTGCCGATCCACTTGTTGCCACCGGCGTGGCGTTCTTTCTGTTCTTCCAGGCGTTTCTTGAATTCCTCGATCAGCTTGTCGAGGCCACCGAGGGACTGGATCTGCGCGCGTTCTTCATCGCTCAAGGAACGTTCGAACTCCTTGCGCAGCCATTCTTCGGGGATCAGTGCCTGCAGGTGGTCGTCGAGCTTTTCCAGGCCGTTGAAATAGGCGCCGAAGGCCCGGTCGAACTTGTCGAAATGCCGCTCGTCCTTGACCAGGATCGCCCGGGCCAAGTAGTAGAACTCGTCCATGTCGGCGAAGGTCACGCGCTGTTTGAGCGCGTTGATCAGGTCGAGCAGCTCGCGCACCGACACCGGCACCTTGGCGGCACGCATCTCATTGAACAGGTTGAGCAGCATCAGCGATTACCGCGACGGCTCATGAACGCCAGACGCTCCAGCAACTGCACGTCTTGCTCGTTCTTAACCAAAGCGCCGGCCAGGGGCGGGATGGCCTTGGTCGGGTCGCGCTCGCGCAGCACCGCTTCGCCAATATTGTCGGCCATCAGCAGCTTGAGCCAGTCGACCAGCTCGGAGGTGGAAGGTTTTTTCTTCAGGCCCGGCACCTTGCGCACATCGAAGAACACATCCAGCGCTTCGCTGACCAGGTCTTTCTTGATGTCCGGGTAGTGCACATCCACGATCTTTTGCAGGGTGGTGCGGTCGGGGAAGGCGATGTAGTGGAAGAAGCAGCGGCGCAGGAACGCGTCCGGCAGCTCTTTTTCGTTGTTGGAGGTAATGATGATGATCGGGCGTTTCTTGGCCTTGATGGTCTCGTCGATTTCGTAGACGTAGAACTCCATCTTGTCGAGTTCTTGCAGCAGGTCGTTGGGGAACTCGATGTCGGCCTTGTCGATTTCATCGATCAGCAGGATCACCCGCTCTTCGGACTCGAAGGCTTCCCACAGCTTGCCCTTCTTCAGGTAGTTGCGCACATCGTGCACCTTGTCCACGCCCAGTTGTGAGTCACGCAGGCGGCTGACCGCGTCGTACTCGTACAGGCCCTGATGCGCCTTGGTGGTGGACTTGATGTGCCAGGTAATCAACTTGGCACCGAAGGATTCGGCCAGTTGCTCGGCAAGCATGGTCTTGCCGGTGCCCGGTTCGCCCTTGACCAGCAGCGGCCGCTCCAGGGTGATGGCGGCGTTGACGGCCAGTTTCAGGTCATCGGTAGCCACATAGGCCTGGGTGCCTTCGAACTTCATCGGTCATTCCTCGAATTCATCAATGGCCTGACTATACCGCGCAGCCCCGGCGACTGTGAACGCAGACGGGGCATTCAGTCTCTGAATGGCGGGTCACATCAGCCCTGGCCCATGCAGGACGTGTGGGAGCTGGCTTGCCTGCGATAGCGGTGTATCAGCGACAGATTAGTTAACTGACCCACCGCCATCGCAGGCAAGCCAGCTCCTACAGGGTTAATCAGCGCTGGGCTTGGGCTGTTCGTAACGGGCATTGAACGCCTGGATAAACCCATTGCGCAGAATCGCGATCACCGCCGAAAACGCACTGACATTTTGCTGATGCACGCTACCGCTCAGCTCTACACGGGTGGCGAACTGGTTTTTACGCTGGTTTTTCAGCACGGTTTCGCTGGCGCCCACCACGGCTTCCCAGATCGAGCGGAAGATATTCTTGTCCTGGTTTTCAACGTCTTGTTGCCAGTCGAACACCTCCACATCGCGCAGCAGCGGCTTGATGTAGCCGGTGAGCCGGCCATTTTCCGCCTGGGCTTCGATCACCACATCGCCCGTGCCGGCCTTGAAGTCGAACTTGCCATAGGCCGATGCGAAGTCATTCATGCGCTTGAGTTGCAGGTCGCGGGCGCGGAAGCGGAACTCGAACTCTTCGAAATCGCTCAGCGGATCAAAGGTGGCGTTGGCCTCCAGAGGCGCCTGGCCTTGCAGGAGTGCCTTGCCTTCGAAGCGGGCGTCGCGCTTGCCTTTGACATCCACCACATTGGTCAAGTTATAGAAGCTGGCGTTGACCCCGGTGGCGTTGATATTCACCTGGGGCTTGGAGCTGAAGTTATGGAAGGCGATCTCACCGTCTTCGATGCGCACTTCGTTGAGGGTGATCGGTAACAGTTTGCGCAGTTGCTCCTGCCAGTCGGTGCCTTTACCGGTCTGGGACGCCTGCTTGTTGGCACCGCCATCGACAAAGTTGATCTGCGGGCGCACAAAATGCCCCTCGGCCACGACGGCATGGTCGTACCACAGCGAATGCCAGCTCACCGCGAACTCGATCAGCGGTGCCTTGACGAACGGCACCGGGACCTTGCCGTCCACCTTGACGATTTGCAGGCCATTGATCCGGTAGGCGCCGCGCCATAGCGCCAGGTCCACATCGGCAATCTCGCCACGGTAATCGCCCATGTTGGCGAGTTTGTCGTTCAGGTAGTTGCGCACCAGGTAGGGCAGCGCAAGGTGGATGGCAATCAAGACCAGCACCAGAGCGGCGATGGTCCCTAACGGCCAACTGTAGCGACGTTTCATAGGGCAGTTCTCCTTGCTTGTAGGAGATTGACTGTTCTGATGAACGCAACGTTCCTCCGTCTGGACGCTTGGGAGTACGCGGCATACCCTTGGGGCCTTTCCCAACGCCTCGACAATAGGAACCGCCATGAGCCGTATCTTTGCAGACAACGCGCACTCCATCGGTAACACGCCTCTGGTTCAGATCAACCGCATCGCACCGCGTGGCGTGACGATCCTGGCCAAGATCGAAGGGCGCAACCCGAGTTATTCGGTGAAATGCCGCATTGGCGCAAGCATGGTCTGGGATGCAGAAAGCAGCGGCAAGCTCAAGCCGGGCATGACCATCGTCGAGCCCACTTCGGGCAACACCGGTATCGGCCTGGCCTTTGTCGCCGCTGCCCGTGGCTACAAGTTGCTGCTGACCATGCCGTCGTCAATGAGCCTTGAGCGCCGTAAAGTGCTCAAGGCTCTGGGCGCCGAGCTGGTGCTGACCGAGCCGGCCAAGGGCATGAAGGGTGCCATCGACAAGGCCGCGGAGATCGTCGCCAGCGACCCGGCCACCTACTTTATGCCGGCCCAGTTCGACAACCCGGCAAACCCTGCCATCCACGAGAAAACCACCGGCCCGGAAATCTGGAACGACACCGATGGCGCCGTGGACGTGCTGGTGGCGGGCGTGGGTACCGGCGGCACGATCACCGGGGTATCACGCTATATCAAGAACACGGCGGGCAAGCCGATTCTGTCGGTGGCCGTGGAGCCCATGGTTTCCCCGGTGATCACCCAGGCCTTGGCGGGTGAAGAGATCAAGCCCAGCCCACACAAGATCCAGGGGATCGGCGCCGGTTTCGTGCCGAAAAACCTCGACCTGTCGATGGTCGACCGCGTGGAGCTGGCGACCGACGAAGAGTCCAAGGCCATGGCCCGGCGCTTGATGCTGGAAGAAGGCATTTTGTGCGGGATCTCCTGTGGCGCCGCCATGGCCGTGGCCGTGCGCCTGGCCGAGAAGCCGGAAATGCAGGGCAAGACTATCGTGGTGATCTTGCCGGACTCCGGTGAGCGCTACCTGTCGAGCATGTTATTCAGCGATTTGTTTACCGAACAGGAAAACCAAGCCTGAATCGACTGTAGGAGCGAGCTCGCTCGCGAAAAACCTGAGAACGCCACGTTGTATCAGTAAACCCGCGTTATCGTTGACGTTCTTCGCGAGCAAGCTCGCTCCTACAGGTGTTGATACAGGTCAGTCTGGTTTCCTGGGCCTTCTGCATAATGGTTCAAGTGTTTATCATGGCCGGCTGCTACGTCTGGTTTCCCATTGACGGAAATTTGCTGGCCAGGCGCTTATTTCCAGGAGTTGCTGCATGACCTTTTCTTTGGCCGCCAAACTGTCGGTGTTGCTGCTGTTCATCGGCAGCACGCTGTATGTGCACCTGCGTGGCAAGGCCCGTTTGCCGATGTTGCGCCAGTTCGTCAACCATTCGGCGCTGTTCGCCCCGTATAACGCCCTGATGTACCTGTTTTCCGCGGTGCCGTCCAAGCCGTACCTGGACCGCAGCAAGTTCCCGGAACTGGATGTGCTCAAGGACAACTGGGAAGTGATCCGCGAAGAGGCCATGCACCTGTTCGACGAGGGCTACATCCGCGCCGCCGAAAAGAACAACGACGCCGGTTTCGGTTCGTTCTTCAAGAAGGGCTGGAAGCGTTTCTACCTCAAGTGGTACGACAAACCGCTGCCTTCGGCCGAGGCGCTGTGCCCCAAGACCGTGGCGTTGGTGAGCAGCATCCCTAACGTCAAGGGCGCGATGTTTGCGCTGTTGCCGGGCGGCAGTCACCTCAACCCGCACCGCGACCCGTTTGCCGGTTCCCTGCGTTATCACCTGGGGCTGTCTACGCCGAACTCCGACGACTGCCGTATCTTCGTCGACGGCCAGGTCTACGCCTGGCGCGACGGTGAAGACGTGATGTTCGATGAAACCTACGTGCACTGGGTGAAAAACGAAACCGAACAGACCCGTGTGATCCTGTTCTGCGACATTGAGCGCCCATTGAGCAACCGCGTGATGACCCGCATCAACCGCTGGGTCAGCAAGCAACTGGGCCGTGCCACAGCGCCGCAGAACCTCGATGACGAGCGCGTGGGCGGCATCAACCAGGCCTATGCCTGGAGCAAGACCTTCAGCGACAAGTTCAGCGGTCAGGTCAAACAGTGGAAGCGCAAGCATCCCAAGGCCTACCGCATTGCGCGGCCTGTGCTGGCGGTGGTGGTGTTGGTACTGCTGTGGAAGTGGCTGTTCGGCTAAACCGCACACCATAAAAAGGCGCTGTATCGAAAGATACAGCGCCTTTTTTATGCCTGGAATGTGATCAAAACTGTGGGAGCTGGCTTGCCTGCGATGGCGGAGTATCAGCTATAAAAAGGTTGACTGACCCACCGCTTTCGCAGGCAAGCCAGCTCCCACATTTGATCTGCTTTGCTCTTAAGAGGCGATCAACTGGCGCAGCACATAGTGCAGAATCCCACCCGCCTTGAAGTACTCCACTTCATTCAAGGTATCAATCCGGCACAGCACCTCAACCTTCTCGCTGCTGCCATCCTCGCGAGTGACTACCAACGTCAGGTTCATTCGCGGCTCGATCTCGGCAGCGGTCAGCCCGAGGATATCGATCTTCTCCTTGCCGGTGAGCTTGAGTGTCTTGCGGTTCTGATCCAGCTTGAACTGCAACGGCAACACGCCCATGCCCACCAGGTTGGAGCGGTGGATGCGCTCGAAGCTCTCGGCGATCACCGCCTTGACGCCCAGCAGGTTGGTACCCTTGGCCGCCCAGTCGCGGCTGGAGCCGGTGCCGTATTCTTGGCCGGCGATCACCACCAGCGGTGTGCCGGAGGCCTGGTACTTCATGGCCGCATCGTAGATCGCCATTTTCTCGCCAGTGGGGATATACAGCGTGTTACCGCCTTCTTCGCCGCCGAGCATTTCATTGCGGATACGGATATTGGCAAAGGTGCCGCGCATCATCACTTCATGGTTACCCCGGCGTGAACCGTAGGAGTTGAAGTCACGCGGCTCCACGCCCTGTTCGCGCAGGTAGCGCCCGGCCGGGCTGTCGGCCTTGATATTGCCGGCAGGGGAGATGTGGTCGGTGGTTACCGAATCCCCCAGCAGGGCCAGCACGTTGGCGCCCTTGACGTCCGCGATCACCGGCAGCGGGCCGGCGATGTCGTCGAAGAACGGCGGGTGCTGGATATAGGTGGAATCCGGCTGCCACACGTAGGTGGCTGCCTGCGGCACTTCAATGGCTTGCCACTGCTCGTCGCCGGCAAACACTTCGGCATATTCCTTGTGGAACATGCTGGTGCTGACTTGGGCCACCGCCTCGGCGATTTCCTGGCTGCTGGGCCAGATGTCCTTCAGGTACACCGGATTACCCTGCTGGTCATTGCCCAGCGGCTCGCTGCTGATGTCGATGCGCACGGTGCCGGCCAACGCGTAAGCGACGACCAGGGGCGGCGAGGCCAGCCAGTTGGTTTTCACCAGAGGGTGCACGCGGCCTTCGAAGTTACGGTTACCGGACAGCACCGACGCGACGGTGAGGTCGGCCTTCTGGATGGCTTTTTCGATCGGCTCGGGCAGGGGCCCGGAGTTGCCGATACAGGTGGTGCAGCCGTAGCCCACCAGGTCGAAGCCAAGCTTGTCCAGGTATTGGGTGAGGCCCGCCGCCTTGTAGTAGTCGGTGACCACTTTGGAGCCCGGCGCCAGGGAGCTTTTCACCCAGGGCTTGCGGGTCAGGCCTTTTTCCACGGCTTTCTTTGCCACCAGCCCGGCGGCCATCATCACGCTGGGGTTGGAGGTGTTGGTGCAGGAGGTAATCGCGGCAATCACCACTGCGCCGTTTTTCAGGCGATAGGTGTTGCCTTCGTATTCATAATCCGCCTCGCCGACCAGGTCCGCATTGCCCACGGCAACGCCGCCTCCGCCTTCGCTTTCCAGGCGGCCTTCTTCTTTGCTGGTGGGCTTGAATTGCAGGTCGAGAAAATCGCTGAACGCTTGGCCTACATTCGGCAGGGCGACACGGTCCTGGGGACGTTTGGGCCCGGCAAGGCTGGCCTCGACAGTGCCCATGTCCAGAGCCAGGGTGTCGGTGAAGATTGGCTCCTGGCCGGCATTGCGCCACAGGCCCTGGGCCTTGGTATAGGCTTCCACCAGTTTGACCGTCTCAGCCGGGCGGCCGGACAGGCGCAGGTAGTCCAGGGTCACTTCATCCACCGGGAAAAAACCACAGGTCGCGCCGTATTCCGGGGCCATGTTGGCGATGGTCGCGCGGTCGGCCAGGGGCAAATCGGCCAGGCCGTCGCCGTAGAACTCGACGAACTTGCCCACCACGCCTTTCTTGCGCAGCATTTGCGTCACGGTCAGCACCAGGTCGGTGGCGGTGATGCCTTCCTTGAGCTTGCCGGTGAGCTTGAAACCGATCACTTCCGGGATCAGCATCGACACCGGCTGGCCGAGCATGGCCGCTTCGGCTTCGATCCCGCCCACGCCCCAGCCGAGTACGCCGAGGCCGTTGATCATGGTGGTGTGGGAGTCGGTGCCGACCAGGGTGTCGGGGAAGGCGTAGGTGCGGCCGTCTTCCTCTTTGGTCCACACGGTGCGGCCCAGGTATTCGAGGTTGACCTGGTGGCAGATGCCGGTGCCCGGCGGCACCACGCTGAAGTTGTCGAAGGCGCTCTGGCCCCAGCGCAGGAAGGCGTAGCGTTCGCCGTTGCGCTGCATTTCGATATCGACGTTCTGTTCAAAGGCGCTGGTGCTGCCGAACTTGTCGACCATCACCGAGTGGTCAATCACCAGGTCCACCGGTGACAGCGGGTTGATGCGCTGCGGGTCACCGCCGGCCTTGGCCACGGCGGCGCGCATGGCGGCCAGGTCGACCACGGCGGGTACGCCGGTAAAGTCTTGCATCAGCACGCGAGCGGGGCGGTACTGGATCTCGCGGTCCGACTGGCGCGCCTTGAGCCAGGCGGCGATGGCCTTGAGGTCGGTGCCGGTGACGGTCTTGGCGTCTTCCCAGCGCAGCAGGTTTTCCAGCAGCACCTTGAGGGACATCGGCAGCTTGTCCAGGTCACCCAGGCTCTTGGCGGCTTCGGGCAGGCTGAAGTAGTGGTAGGTTTTGCTGTCTATGTGCAGTGTCTTAAGGGTTCTCAGGCTATCAAGGGATGACATTACATGACTCCTTATGGTCCGCACGGCTACGGACCTGACGGGACGAACAGAGCTATCACGTTAGCGCTGTTTTCATTAGCAGGCTAATAACTGGACTCTATCGCTGAGTCCAAGGTTCCGAACTCGGCTATCATGCGCGCGTTTTCATGACAGGTATTGCGATAGCGCAAGGCCAGTTGATTCACCAGGAGATTCAATGAACACCCTTTTTATGCACTGCCGCCCGGGTTTTGAAGGCGAAGTCTGTTCCGAGATCGCGGAGCACGCCGCGCGCCTGAACGTGTCCGGCTACGCCAAGGCCAAGACCGGCAGCGCCTGCGCCGAATTTGTCTGCACCGAAGAAGATGGCGCCCAGCGCCTGATGCACGGCCAGCGCTTTGCCGAGCTGATCTTCCCCCGGCAGTGGGCGCGCGGGGTGTTTATCGACCTGCCGGAAACCGACCGCATCAGCGTGATCCTCGCCCACCTGCGCGAATTCCCCGTGTGCGGCAGCCTGTGGCTGGAGATGGTCGACACCAACGACGGCAAGGAGCTGTCGAACTTCTGCAAGAAATTCGAAGTGCACCTGCGCAAAGCCCTGCTTAACGCCGGCAAGCTGGTGGACGACCCGAGCAAGCCGCGCCTGCTGCTGACCTTCAAGAGCGGCCGCGAAGTGTTCATGGGCCTGGCCGAGTCGAACAACTCGGCGATGTGGCCCATGGGCATTCCGCGCCTCAAGTTCCCGCGTGATGCGCCCAGCCGTTCGACCCTCAAGCTGGAGGAAGCCTGGCACCACTTTATCCCCCGTGACCAGTGGGACGAGCGCCTGCACGGCGACATGACCGGCGTCGACCTCGGCGCAGCGCCAGGCGGCTGGACCTGGCAACTGGTCAACCGTGGCATGCTGGTGACCGCCATCGACAACGGCCCCATGGCTGAAAGCCTGATGGATACCGGCCTGGTGCAGCATCTGATGGCCGACGGCTTCACCTTCGTGCCCAAGCAGCCGGTAGACTGGATGGTCTGCGACATCGTTGAGAAGCCCGCTCGCAACGCGGCACTCTTGGAAACTTGGATTGGCGAAGGGCATTGCCGCGAGGCGGTGGTGAACCTGAAGTTGCCGATGAAGCAGCGTTACGCCGAAGTGAAGCGTTTGCTGGAGCGCATCGAAGAGGGCTTCAAGGCGCGCGGCATTCGTGTGGAGATTGGCTGCAAGCAGCTCTACCACGACCGCGAAGAGGTCACCTGCCACTTGCGTCGTCTGATAGACATAAAGAAATCTAAAGGCCGCTGATATTAAATGTGGGAGCTGGCTTGCCTGCGAAAGCGGTATAACAGTCGAAATTTATGTTGAATGTGCCCCCGTCATCGCGGGCAAGCCCGCTCCCACATTGCTGAGCGGTGCCAGTTTTAGGAGTGAAGTATGAGTCTTGAACCTGTTGACGGTACCCTCGACGCCACCGGCCTCAACTGCCCGGAACCCGTGATGATGCTGCACCAGCACATCCGCGACCTGCCGGCGGGCGGCCTGCTTAAGGTGATCGCGACCGACCCGTCGACCCGTCGCGATATCCCCAAGTTCTGCGTGTTTCTCGACCATGAACTGGTGGATCAGCAGGAAGATGCTGGCACCTACCTGTACTGGATCCGCAAGAAAGCCGATTAAGCCTGCGCCTTTTCGGCCCGAATGCGTCGGCGTGCACTGCGCGCCAGGCGCACCACCAACATCCCCGCCGCACAGCTCAAGCCCACGATCAGCCCTTGCCATAAACCGCTCGGGCCGCTGGGCTCGCCGAGCCAGTTTGTCAGGCCCAGGGCGTAACCTACCGGCAGGCCCACGCCCCAGTAGGCGAACAAGGTCAGCACCATGGTCACCCGGGTGTCCTGATAGCCGCGCAATGCGCCCGCGGCGGTGACCTGGATCGAGTCGGAGAACTGGAACAACGCCGAGAACACAATCAGCATCGACGCCAAGTGGATCACCACCGGGTCAGGGGTGTAGATCGCTGCAATCTGCTCGCGAAACAGCAGCATCAAGCTGCAGGAAAAACACGCGTACGCCAGGGCGGTGCCCATGCCGACGCCGGCGGCGAAGCGAGCTTCCCGGGGTTCGCCGCGCCCCAACGCCTGGCCGACCCGCACGGTGACGGCCATGCTCAGGGAATAGGGGATCATGAACACCAGGGAGCTGACGTTCAGGGCGATCTGATGGCCGGACACCACGGTAGCGCCCAGGCTGCCAAGCAACAGGGCAATCACCGCGAAAATGCTCGACTCGGCGAAGATCGCCACACCAATCGGCAGGCCTATGCCCAATATGCGCTTGATCACCGTCCATTGCGGCCAGTCGAAGCGCTTGAACAATTCGCTGCTTTGATAGGCCGCGCCCCAGCGCGTCCAGATGGCCAGGCCGATCATCATCACCCACATCGCAATGGCGGTAGCCCAGCCACAGCCCACGCCGCCCATGGCCGGTACGCCAAAGTGGCCGTAGATGAAGATGTAGTTCAGCGGAATATTCAGCGCCAACCCGCACAAGCCCATGACCATGCTCGGCCGTGTGCGGCCCAGGCCGTCACTGAAACAGCGAAACACGTAGTACAACGCAACCGCCGGCATACCGGCGGCGATGCCGTGCAGGTAGCCCATGGACGGCTCGATCAGGTCGGGCTCGACCTTCATGGCATGCAGGATCGGCTCGGCGCACAGCAACAGCAGCGCGCCGCAGAGACCGACCACCACGGCCAACCACAACGATTGGCGCACCAGAGGCCCGATCTCGGTGAGTTTGCCCGCGCCATAACGCTCGGCAACTTTCGGTGTGGTGGCCAGCAGAGTACCGGTCATCAACAGGTACACCGGGATCCAGATCGAATTACCCAGGCCCACCGCCGCCAGGTCCTGCGGGCTCACGCGCCCAGCCATCACCGCATCGACGAAGCTCATCGCGGTGGTTGCCAGTTGGCCAATCATGATCGGCAAGGCCAGCGTCAGCAGGCCACGCACTTCCCGGCTGATGCGGGCGGGGCGGGAGAGGGTAGCGGTGGCAGTGTTCACGTACAGGTGTCCAATAAAAAGGCAGTCGCAAGGACGGCGGATTCTACGCGTTGACGCAGTGGTCAGGAAAAAACCTGTGTTAGGGATTTGTAAGCAATGCGCCCAGGCCAGCGCTGACCCCTGTGGGAGCTGGCTTGCCTGCGATGCAGGCACCTCGGTGCATCAGGCAAACCGGGTCGATGCAATCGCAGGCAAGCCAGCTCCTACACAGGATCTTCTGTACACTGCCAATCCGCCAAAGGAGCCTGCCATGCTGATTGTTGCCGACGAAAATATCCCGCTGCTCGATGCATTCTTCGAAGGGTTTGGCGAGATTCGCCGTGTGCCCGGCCGTTCCATCGACCGCGCCACGGTCGAGCAGGCCGATGTACTGCTGGTGCGCTCGGTGACCAACGTCAACCGCGCCCTGCTCGAGGGCAGTAAGGTGCGTTTTGTCGGCACTTGCACCATCGGCACCGACCACCTGGACCTGGACTACTTCAAGCAAGCAGGTATCCAGTGGTCCAGCGCGCCCGGCTGCAATGCGCGTGGGGTGGTGGACTACGTGCTCGGCAGCTTGCAGACCCTGGCTGAAATCGAAGGCGCCGACCTCAAGCAGCGCACCTACGGTATCGTCGGTGCCGGTGAAGTCGGCGGGCGGTTGGTCAAGGTGCTCAAGGGCCTGGGCTGGAATGTGTTGGTGTGCGACCCACCGCGCCAGGTCACCGAAGACGGTGATTACGTCAGCCTGCAGCAGATCATCGAGCACTGTGACGTGATCAGCTTGCATACGCCGCTGATCAAGTCCGGCAATGGTTCGACCTGGCACCTGTTTGATCGCCAGCGCCTGGAACAGCTCAAGCCGGGCACCTGGCTGATCAATGCCAGCCGGGGCGCGGTGGTGGATAACGCCGCCCTGCGCGAGGTGTTGCTGGCGCGCGAAGACCTGCAAGCGGTGCTGGACGTGTGGGAAGGCGAGCCCGAGGTGGATGTCGAGCTGGCAGACCTGTGCGTGCTGGCCACGCCCCATATCGCCGGCTACAGCCTCGATGGCAAACAGCGCGGCACCGCGCAGATTTACCAGGCGCTGTGTGCGCACCTGGGCCAGGAGCCGAGTATCCAGCTGAGTGATTTGCTGCCGGCCCCCTGGCTGGCCGAGATGCACCTTAACGCTACGACTGACCCGGCCTGGGCGCTGGCGACCTTGTGCCGCAGTGTGTACGACCCACGCCGTGACGATGCGGATTTCCGCCGCAGCCTGGTAGGTACCGTGCAGGAGCAGCGCCAGGCCTTTGACCTGCTGCGCAAGCATTACCCGGAACGTCGCGAGATCGATGGCTTGAAGGTGCGCATCAACGGGGAGTCGGCGGTGCTGTCGCAGATCGTGGCTGCTCTGGGCGCCGAACACCTATAACTGTAGGAGCGAGCTTGCTCGCGAAAAACGTCAACGATAACGCAGCGTTTCTGATTTAACGCGGCGCCCTCAGGTTTTTCGCGAGCAAGCTCGCTCCTACAGGGGGCATAAAAAACCCGGCCACCTGGGCCGGGTTTGAAAGAGCGTGGGCGCTTCAGCCTTGCTGGGCAGGCTTGACCAGTCGCTGTTCCAGTTCGCTGCAGGCTTGCTGGATCATTTCTTCGGTAATCTGCACTTCCTGGCCTTTGGCATCGATATACGAGCAAGGCAGCTGTTGCGGCTGGCGGATCACTTCAATCTTGGCGTCGCTGCTATTTTGCAAGGTCATGGCCTGTCTCCTCATCAGGTTGTGTACCTACTTTAATTCCCCCGCATGAACGCGCCGTTACAACTCCTTACACGCTCATCGGTTTGAACACCCAGTCCACCAGAAACCGGTACATATTTCCAGATGAGGCTTAGACCGATAGCCTCTAGCGGCCTGCATCGGTGGGCATAATTAACCTGACTCATTGTTATTCGCGCAAGTTCCCCCAATGTTGGAGGGTACAGATTCCTCATTGGTGATACCTCCCATGTTCTCCATCCGTCAACGCCGTGCGATTCGCCTGGCCAGCCGCTTTATCGCGCCCTACCGCTGGCAGGCGCTTGGCGCACTGCTGGCGCTGATCGTCACCGCTGGCATCACCTTGTCCATGGGGCAGGGCATACGCCTGCTGGTGGACCAGGGCTTCATGACTCAGTCGCCGCACTTGCTCAACCAGTCCATCGGCCTGTTCATGCTGCTGGTGCTCGGCCTGGCCGTGGGCACCTTCACGCGGTTTTACCTGGTGTCGTGGATTGGCGAGCGGGTGGTGGCCGATATTCGCCGGCAAGTGTTCAACCACCTGATCTACCTGCACCCAGGCTTCTACGAGAACAACCGCAGCTCCGAAATCCAGTCGCGGCTGACCACCGACACCACCTTGCTGCAATCGGTGATCGGCTCATCGCTGTCGCTGTTTCTGCGCAATGCCCTTATGGTCATCGGCGGCATCGTGTTGCTGTTTATCACGAACCCCAAACTCACCAGCATCGTGGTGGTGGCGTTGCCGCTGGTGCTGGCGCCGATCCTGATTTTCGGACGTCGGGTGCGCAGCCTGTCGCGTTTGAGCCAGGACCGTATCGCGGACGTTGGCAGCTATGTCGCCGAGACCTTGGGCCAGATCAAGACCGTGCAGGCCTATAACCATCAGGTGCAGGACGAACAGCGCTTTGCCGTCACCGTCGAGGACGCCTTTGTCACGGCACGTAAACGCATCTTGCAGCGCTCCTGGCTGATCACCCTGGTGATCATGCTGGTGCTCGGTGCGGTGGGCGTGATGCTGTGGGTGGGCGGCATGGACGTGATCAGCGGGCGTATTTCCGGCGGTGAGCTGGCGGCGTTCGTGTTCTACAGCCTGATTGTCGGCAGCGCCGTTGGCACCCTGAGCGAAGTGCTCGGCGAGTTGCAGCGTGCCGCTGGGGCGGCGGAGCGGATCGGTGAGCTGTTGCAGTCAGGCAACGACATCCAGGCGCCGGCCACTGGCGGTGTACGTTTGCCGGAACGGGTCAGCGGCCGCATGGAACTGCAAGACCTGCGCTTTTCCTACCCGTCACGGCCGGACAGCTACGCCATCGATGGCTTGAACCTGACCATCAACCCGGGCGAAACCCTGGCGTTGGTAGGGCCGTCCGGCGCGGGCAAATCGACGATCTTCGACCTGCTGCTGCGTTTCTACGACCCCCAGCAAGGCCGCATCCTGCTTGAAGGTCAACCGTTGACCGAGCTTGACCCGTTAGACCTGCGTCGCCATTTCGCCCTGGTGTCCCAGAGCCCGGCGTTGTTCTTCGGCAGCGTCGAAGACAACATCCGCTACGGCAACCCGTCCGCCACCACCGCCCAGGTGGAAGCCGCCGCGCGTATTGCCCACGCCCACGACTTCATCCTGCAAATGCCCGACGGCTACCAAACCCACCTCGGCGAAAGTGGCCAGGGCCTCTCTGGCGGCCAGCGCCAACGCCTGGCCATCGCCCGCGCCTTGCTGGTCGACGCGCCGATCCTGCTACTGGACGAAGCCACCAGCGCCCTCGACGCTCAGAGCGAACACCTGATCCAACAAGCCCTGCCGCAGCTCATGCAGGGGCGCACCACGCTGGTCATCGCGCATCGTTTGGCCACGGTGAAGAATGCCGACCGCATTGCGGTGATGGACCAGGGCAAGCTGGTGGCGGTGGGCACGCATCAGCAGTTGATTGCGAGCAATCCGTTGTATGCGCGGTTGGCGGCGTTGCAGTTCAACGATGGAGATGAACAGGTGAAATAAAAAATGCCCGCATCTCTCGATGCGGGCAATGGCGCCTCTGTAGGAGCGAGCTTGCTCGCGAAAAACTCACAGGCGCCGCGTTTATCCAGGAAGCACGCGTTAGCGTTGACGTTCTTCGCGAGCAAGCTCGCTCCTACTGGTCGTCGAAGTACCGCTCATGCCAATCCACCAACGGTTGCGGTGAGTTGAGCTTCTGCCCGTAGATCACCGAATAAGACAGCACGTTCTGCACATACTGGCGGGTTTCGTCGAAGGGGATGCTTTCCACCCACACGTCGAAACTCAGGTGGTCTGCGCCGCGCAGCCATTGGCGCACGCGGCCGGGGCCGGCGTTGTAGGCAGCGGAGGCGAGCACGCGGTTGCCGTTGAACTGGCTGTGCACCTGGCTCAGGTAGGCAGCGCCGAGCTGGATGTTTTTATCCGGGTCCAGCACTTGGGCCGGGGAGGCCAGGGGGATACTGAATTTGCGTGCGGTTTCCTTGGCGGTGCCGGGCATCAGTTGCATCAGGCCGCTGGCGCCAACGCCGGAACGGGCGTCATCCATAAACGCGCTTTCCTGGCGGGTGATGGCAAAGATCCAACTGGAGTGCAGGCCGCGTACCTTGGCTTCGCGCACCAGGGTGTCGCGGTGGGCCATCGGGAAGCGGATGTCCAGGTCGTCCCAGTACTGGGCCTGGCTGATGGTGCGGATCGCCGGGAAGTACCACTTCATGTCGTAGGCCAGTTTGGCCTGGGCCACCATCTCGTCACGGTTGAAATGACGGCTGACGTGGTACCACTCACGGCGACCGTCGACGATCTGGCCGCGGGCGTAGAACTCCAGGGCCCTGCGCACGCCTGGGGTGTTGCGGACCTTGTTGACCAGAGCCTGGCTCATCACCAGCGGCTTGTTGTTCAACTGATAAGGCGATTTGGAGCGGTCAGCCGCGAGGAAACCGTAGAAGTCCCGCTCCTTGGCGACGTTTTTGTACAGCACCAAAGCCTGCGGGTTTTTCGGCTCGGCCAGCTCCAGGCTGCGCGCCTGCCAGTAGCGCCAGCGGTTGGTGGTGGCCAGGTCTTGTGGGAGCTTGCGGGTCAACTGGTAGGCGTCTTCCCAGCGCGCCAGGCGCAACAACAGGCGCAGGCGCCATTCGGAGACCGTATTGTCGCGCAGTTCGGGGTCGTACTTGGTCATGACCTCCAGCGCGCGCGGGTCGAAGCGCTTGGCCAGGGTCAAGCCGATCTCGCGGGCAATCGACACTTTTTCGTCACGGGAGAAGTGCATGCTGGTGGCGTAACCGTCGAGCAGCGACATGGCTTTGTCCGGATCCTGGCGCGCCAGGCGACGCAGGCCCAGGCCCACGGCGTCAGCCATGGCCTCGGTGGCCGGCTGGAAGCGTGACGGGTCGCTGAGCATGTCGGGCTTTTGCGCAACATCCACCATCAAGCGGCCTTGGGCGCCGAGGGTGGGCAGGGTTTTCACCAGGCTATTGGCCAGCGCGTAGTTACGCGCTTCGGCGGCGAGCTTGGCGCGCTCCCAGATCTTCTGCTCGGTGAGTTGGCCGGCAGCGGCCCATTGGCCAAACGTGACGTCACAGGCGGCGGGCTGGGATTTGCCAGTCATCCACAGCTTTTCGGCAGTCTTGTAGCCTTCGGCTTTCAGGTTGTGGCTGAGCTGGTACTGGCCATGCAGGCAGTCCAGCTCGACGAAATTGAGCTTGGTGTCGTAGTACTTTTCAAAGGTCTGCCAATCGCCGCGTTCGGCCAGCCAGCGCAGCCAACGCAGTTTCATCCAGTTGGCCTGGGGCAGGTCGCCGTGTTTGGCGAGGAATTGTTCGATTTCCTCATTGCTCGCGGTTTTCAGGCGCGCGGTCAGCTCGTCATAGGCCAGGTAGGGCGTGAGCGGGTAATCGGCCAGGGCTTGGCTGTATTGCATGTAGGGGCCGCTGTCGCCCTTGGCCAGGGCGCGTTTGGCTTGATCGTAATACTGGCGTTGAGTGGTGAGGTCCACCGCCTGGGCGGATTGAACGGCAGTGGCGGAAAGAAGCAGACAAGATAAAAAGTTGAAAAGGCGACTGCGCATGAGACGTCCGTGCAGAGAAATCACGACTAGCACCGGCACTGCCGACACTGATTGCCCCTAGCTTAGCCTTTTGCCAGCGGCCCGCGAAAGCTTTGCCGGCTGGTTCGTTCAAGTTCGCCGGAAATGTCCTACAGAACGTGTCAATAGAGAAAATGCCGACCGCATCCCACCCTCACATCAGGTAGAATGCGCGCCCAGTTTTTGGAGAAGCGTATGACCCTGCTCAAATTCAGCGATGTGTCCCTTGCTTTCGGCGCCATGCCGTTGTTGGACAAGGTGTCCTGGCAGATCGCCCGTGGTGAGCGGGTGTGCATCATCGGCCGCAACGGCACCGGTAAGTCCAGCATGATGAAGCTGGTAAAAGGCGACCAGAAGCCCGATGACGGCTCTGTGTGGCGTGCCCCGGGCCTCAAGATCGGCGAATTGCCGCAAGAATTGCCGGTGGCCGACGGACGGACAGTGTTCGACGTGGTTGCCGAAGGCCTGGATGGCGTTGGCGAGTTGCTCGCGCAATACCATCACCTGGCGCAGAACTGCGTCACCGAGGAAGACCTCGACAAGCTGATGCACGTCCAGCAAGACCTCGAAGCCCGTGACGGCTGGCGCTTGCAGCAACTGGTGGACAGCACCCTGAGCCGCCTGCAACTGCCGGCCGACAAGACCCTCGCCGAATTGTCCGGCGGCTGGCGTCGTCGCGTGCTGCTGGCCCAGGCCCTGGTGTCCGAGCCGGACCTGCTGCTGCTCGACGAACCGACCAACCACCTGGACATTGGCGCCATCGCCTGGCTTGAAGAAGCCATCAAGGACTTCCAAGGCGCCGTGCTGTTTATCACGCACGACCGTGCTTTCCTGCAGAGCCTGGCCACGCGCATCCTCGAACTGGACCGTGGCGGCCTGATCGACTGGAACGGCGACTACGCCAGCTTCCTGGTGCACAAGGAAGCCGCCCTGGCGGCCGAAGAAACCGCCAACGCGCTGTTCGACAAGAAGCTGGCCCAGGAAGAAGTCTGGATCCGCCAGGGCATCAAGGCCCGTCGCACCCGTAACGAAGGCCGCGTACGTGCCTTGAAAGCCTTGCGCGTCGAGCGCAGTGAGCGCCGCGAGCGCACCGGCAAGGCCAATATCCAGCTCGATACTGCCGACAAGTCGGGCAAGCAAGTGATGGTGCTGGAGAACGTCAGCTTCCATCACCCGGACGGCCCGTTCCTGATCAAGGACTTCTCCATGGTCCTGCAGCGCGGCGACCGTATCGGCCTGCTGGGCGCCAACGGTACCGGCAAGACTACGTTGCTCAAGCTGATGCTCAGCGGCCTGCAACCGACCAGCGGCAAGGTCGAAGAGGGCACTCGCATCGACGTGGCCTACTTTGACCAGTTGCGCCACCAGTTGGACCTGGAAAAGACCGTGATCGACAACGTCGCCGAAGGCCGCGACTTTATCGACATCGACGGCCAGAGCCGCCACGTACTCAGCTACCTGGGCGACTTCCTGTTCAGCCCGCAGCGTGCACGTACGCCGGTCAAGGCGCTGTCGGGTGGTGAGCGCGCGCGCCTGCTGCTGGCTAAGCTGTTCAGCAAGCCGGCCAACTTGCTGGTACTCGACGAACCGACCAACGACCTCGACGTGGAAACCCTGGAACTGCTGGAAGAGGTCTTGCTGACCTTTAACGGCACTGTGCTGATGGTCAGCCACGACCGGGAATTCCTCGACAACGTGGTCACCAGCACCCTGGTCTTCGAAGGTGAAGGCAAGGTGCGTGAATACGTGGGCGGTTATCAGGACTGGCTGCGTCAGGGCGGCTCGCCGCGCCTGCTGGGCGTAACCGAGAGCAAGTCGGGCAAAGCAGACTTGAACACGGCGGTGGTGGCTCCGGTCGCTGCCGAAGCGCCTGCACCGGCGGCTGACGCTGCGCCGGCCAAGAAAAAGCTGAGCTATAAGTTGCAGCGCGAGCTGGAAGCCTTGCCGGGTGATATCGACGCCAAGGAACAGCAGATTGCTGCGGTCGAAGCGGAAATGGCTGACGCTGGTTTCTACCTGCGCCCTGCGGCAGAGACCGCCAAGGTCATCGCCTCTTTGGAGACGTTGAACCAGGAGCTGGAAGCGTTGGTTGAGCGTTGGGCCGAGTTGGATGCCTGAGTGATCTTGCAGCACTGAAAAGCCTGGCGTTCATTCCTATGAGCGCCAGGCTTTTTAATATGAAATGCGATCCAACTGTGGGAGCTGGCTTGCCTGCGATAGCGGTGTATCAGCCACCTGATGCATCAACTGACAGGCTGCTATCGCAGGCAAGCCAGCTCCCACATTAGACCTTCATCGGTCTTACGAACTCTTTACCAGTTTGACGGCCAGTACATCGCACGGCGCGCCGTGCAATACATCATTGGCGGTCGAGCCCAGCAGCAAGGCCAAGCCGTGGCGCCCATGGCTACCCACTACGATCAGGTCACAACCCTGTTCCTTGGCCAAGTGGTGAATTTCCTGGCGCGGTTGGCCGTATGTCAGGTGGCAGTCTTCCTTTTTCAGGTGCGGGTATTTGAGAATCAAACGGTCCAGGCGCTCCTTGGCCTGGTCGAATTGTTGCTGCTGCAGCTGGGAAAGGTCCATCGGCACGTCACCACCAAAGGCCATCGCCATGGGCTCGACGATGTGCACCAGCGACAGTTTGGCGCCATTGGCAATCGCGGATTCCTGTGCGCGCTTGATCACTGGATCGCACTCTTCGGTCAGGTCGACAGCGACCAGAATATGTTTGTAGGGCATGAGGCGTTCCTCCAGGGGACTGCAATAAATTCAGTATGGCTGCTTTCAAGCGGATGGGGTTGCCGCAGATCAAATCCGCTCATCTAGAAATTCGGGAGTACACATATGACGGTCTGGATAGTGGTGTCAATCCTTGCGGTGGTTTTGAGCCCCCTGGTATGGCTGCGTCCTTCGCGCCAGCAGAGCGGGCGCATGGCCCTGCGCATGGAGGCACGCCGCATCGGGTTGGCCATGCAGTTGGCGCCTCAGGAGTGGCCGCACTGGCTCAAACAGGAGCCGCCGAGCCCTTGCGCGCAGTACTGCCGACCACGGCGTGGCAGCATGCCCGCGACCTGGAGTTACTGGCAGCTGGAGCCGGGGCTGTGGGTCAATCAGTGGCGTGAGCCTTGTGTGGATGAGAAGTTGTTGCCGCATTTTGCAACGCTGCCGGCGAACGTCTACAAGGTCGAGGCCGACAAACAGATGATTGCTTTGTATTGGGGCGAGAAGGGCGACGCAAGCGTACTCAAAGACATCGATACGCTGCTCAAGGCCCTGGCCTGACCCAAACCTTGTAGGCGCGAGCTTGCTCGCGAAAATCGCCAACGATAACGCGGATAATCAGGCTATACGCGGCGCTCTCCAGGTTTTCGCGCGGAAGCTCGCTCCTACAAAAAAGCCGAGCAATAAAAAGCCAGAAAAGCCGGGCAATAAAAAGCCCGACATCATCATCGGGCTGGAGGTGGCCAGGCAGGCCGGTAAATCTGTAGGTTGCCGCTAGCCTAGCCGGGTATTCCTTTCTGTACAGCCTTTTCCCACATCTTTTCTATTATTGATCCTGTGAATATTTGAATATTGACGGGTGGCCCGCCTGTGGGCCGGGTTCTGAAATGACTGGAAAGTCGCGTTTTTACTAGCCTTTGGAGCGATTGACAATTGCTCGGAATTGGATGAAGGTGGCGTACCCAAATCAAACGGGCGTATGAATTGAGCGTTTGCCTGTCAGACGACTCATACAAAACCCGACTATCGCACTGGCGGGTGTGCCTGGCGGATTGGCATGAGCATTGATTCAACTGTCAATGTCAAACCAGAGACCAGCGTCCAGTGTGTACTGTTCAGCTTCCATATCGTGGAGATCAGTTGATGATTTACGAAGGTAAAGCCATCACGGTTAAGGCTCTTGAAAGTGGCATCGTCGAACTCAAGTTCGACCTCAAGGGTGAGTCCGTCAACAAGTTCAACCGTCTAACCCTGAACGAACTGCGTCAGGCCGTAGACACCATCAAAGCAGATGCTTCGGTCAAGGGCGTGATCGTCTCCAGCGGCAAGGACGTGTTTATCGTCGGCGCTGACATCACCGAATTCGTCGACAACTTCAAGCTGCCCGATGCCGAGCTGGTGGCTGGCA
Organism: Pseudomonas sp. AL10; assembly: GCF_029960685.1. Taxonomy (NCBI): domain Bacteria; kingdom Pseudomonadati; phylum Pseudomonadota; class Gammaproteobacteria; order Pseudomonadales; family Pseudomonadaceae; genus Pseudomonas; species Pseudomonas sp. AL10. Next base: position 206,003 of record NZ_JASBQZ010000006.1, on the reverse strand, counting down.
ACCTCGAAGCCAACAAGATCTTCAGCGATTTCGAAGACCTCAACGTGCCGACTGTTGCTGCCATCAATGGCATCGCGTTGGGCGGCGGCCTGGAAATGTGCCTGGCGGCAGATTTCCGCGTCATGTCCGCGACGGCCAAGATCGGCCTGCCGGAAGTCAAGCTGGGCATCTACCCAGGCTTTGGCGGTACCGTGCGCCTGCCGCGCCTGATCGGTGCTGACAACGCGATCGAATGGATCGCCGCCGGCAAGGAAAACAAGGCTGAAGACGCACTGAAAGTCGGTGCCGTCGACGCTGTAGTAGCTCCGGACAAGCTGGCCGAAGCCGCGCTGAACCTGATCAAGGGCGCCATCAGCGGCGAATTTGACTACAAAGCCAAGCGTCAACCGAAGCTGGAAAAACTCAAGCTCAACGCCATCGAACAGATGATGTCGTTCGAAACCGCCAAAGGTTTCGTGGCAGGCCAGGCCGGCCCGAACTACCCGGCGCCGGTTGAAGCGATCAAGACCATCCAGAAGGCCGCGAACTTCGGTCGCGACAAAGCCCTGGAAGTGGAAGCGGCAGGCTTCGTCAAACTGGCGAAAACCTCGGCGGCCCAGAGCCTGATCGGCCTGTTCCTGAACGATCAGGAACTGAAGAAAAAGGCCAAGGCCTACGACGAAATTGCCAAGGACGTGAAACAGGCTGCCGTACTCGGCGCCGGTATCATGGGTGGCGGTATCGCCTATCAGTCGGCGTCCAAAGGCACGCCGATCCTGATGAAAGACATCAACGAACACGGGATCGAGCAGGGCCTGGCCGAAGCCGCCAAGCTGCTGGTGGGCCGCGTTGATAAAGGCCGCATGACCGCTGCAAAAATGGCTGAAGTGCTTAACGGCATTCGTCCTACGCTGTCCTACGGCGATTTCGGCCACGTCGACCTGGTGGTCGAAGCGGTTGTCGAAAACCCGAAGGTCAAGCAAGCCGTGCTGGCTGAAGTGGAAGCCCAGGTCAAAGATGACACCATCCTGGCCTCCAACACTTCGACCATTTCCATCTCGCTGCTGGCCAAGGCCCTCAAGCGTCCGGAAAACTTCGTCGGCATGCACTTCTTCAACCCGGTGCACATGATGCCGCTGGTAGAAGTGATCCGTGGCGAGAAGTCCAGCGAGCTGGCCGTGGCCACCACCGTTGCCTACGCCAAGAAAATGGGCAAGAACCCGATCGTGGTCAATGACTGCCCGGGCTTCTTGGTCAACCGCGTGCTGTTCCCGTACTTCGGCGGTTTCGCCAAGTTGGTCAGCGCCGGTGTGGATTTTGTGCGTATCGACAAGGTCATGGAAAAATTCGGCTGGCCAATGGGCCCGGCGTACCTGATGGACGTGGTCGGCATCGACACCGGCCACCACGGTCGCGACGTCATGGCTGAAGGCTTCCCGGACCGCATGAAAGACGACCGTCGTTCGGCTGTCGACGCACTCTACGAAGCCAAGCGCCTGGGCCAGAAGAACGGCAAGGGTTTCTACGCCTACGAGACCGACAAGAAGGGCAAGCAGAAGAAAGTGGCCGACCCATCGGTGCACGAAGTACTCGCTCCGGTCATCTACGAACAGCGTGAGGTGTCTGACGAGGACATCATCAACTGGATGATGATTGCCCTGTGCCTGGAAACCGTGCGTTGCCTGGAAGACGGCATCGTTGAAACCGCCGCCGAAGCCGATATGGGCCTGGTGTACGGTATTGGTTTCCCTCCATTCCGTGGTGGTGCGCTGCGTTACATCGACTCCATCGGTGTGGCCCAGTTCGTTGCCCTGGCTGATCAGTACGCTGATCTGGGCCCGCTGTACCACCCGACCGCGAAGCTGCGTGAAATGGCCAAGAATGGCCAGAGCTTCTTCGGTTAAGTGCCCAGACGACTAGAGCGAGAATATTTATGAGCTTGAATCCAAGAGACGTCGTGATCGTCGACTTCGGTCGTACGCCGATGGGCCGCTCCAAGGGCGGCATGCACCGCAACACCCGCGCCGAAGACATGTCGGCGCACCTGATCAGCAAAGTGCTGGAGCGCAACACCAAGGTCGACCCGAACGAGGTCGAGGACGTGATCTGGGGCTGCGTCAACCAGACCCTGGAGCAGGGCTGGAACATCGCGCGCATGGCGTCGTTGATGACCCAGATCCCGCACACTGCCGCTGGCCAGACCGTCAGCCGACTGTGTGGCTCCTCGATGAGCGCGCTGCACACCGCTGCGCAAGCGATCATGACTGGCAACGGCGATGTGTTCGTGGTCGGCGGCGTGGAGCACATGGGCCACGTCAGCATGATGCACGGCGTCGATCCTAACCCGCACATGTCCCTCTACGCGGCGAAAGCCTCGGGCATGATGGGCCTGACCGCGGAAATGCTCGGCAAGATGCACGGCATCACCCGTGAAGCCCAGGACGCCTTCGGCCTGCGTTCCCACCAGCTCGCTCACAAGGCGACTGTGGAAGGCAAGTTCAAGGATGAAATCATCCCGATGAACGGCTACGACGAAAACGGTTTTCTGAAACTGTTCGACTACGACGAAACCATTCGTCCGGACACCACCCTGGAAAGCCTGGCGGCCCTCAAGCCAGCCTTCAATCCAAAGGGCGGCACCGTGACAGCCGGTACTTCCTCGCAAATCACTGACGGTGCTTCGTGCATGATCGTGATGTCGGCGCAGCGTGCCCAGGACCTGGGTATCCAGCCGCTGGCCGTGATTCGTTCGATGGCGGTGGCGGGTGTGGATCCGGCGATCATGGGCTATGGTCCAGTACCGGCCACACAAAAAGCCTTGAAGCGCGCAGGCCTTTCCATCTCCGATATCGACTTCTTCGAGCTCAACGAAGCTTTCGCCGCACAGGCCCTGCCAGTGCTGAAAGATTTGAAAGTACTCGACAAGATGAACGAGAAGGTTAACCTGCACGGCGGTGCGATTGCCCTGGGCCACCCATTCGGTTGCTCCGGTGCGCGTATCTCCGGCACTTTGCTTAATGTGATGAAGCAAAATGGCGGCAACCTTGGGGTTGCAACCATGTGCATTGGTCTCGGCCAAGGCATCTCTACCGTCTTCGAACGCGTCTAAGCGTTCGGTTGACGGAAGCCGGGGCCCAGTGCCCCGGTTTTTGTTTTTTGGAACTTTTAAATATTTTTTTTCAACAAATTTTGTACGAGGGCCAGAGCATGAAAGTCGAACCAGGGCTCTACCAGCATTACAAGGGGCCGCAGTACCGTGTTTTCAGCGTGGCGCGCCACTCTGAAACCGAAGAAGAAGTGGTGTTTTACCAAGCGCTGTATGGCGAATACGGCTTTTGGGTGCGCCCTTTGAGCATGTTCCTGGAGACCGTCGAAGTTGACGGCGAGCAGGTCCCGCGCTTTGCTTTGGTCACGGCCGAACCCAGTCTTTTTACAGGGCAATAACGGCAGGTCGCGCAGAATGCTGCGCTTGACCTCATCCGGTTGCCACTATATATAGCGTTGCCGCGTCAGGCGCCAACTGCCTTTCACTTCTCGAATTCAGGAATTTTCCGATCCATGGGCAAATCGCTGGTCATTGTGGAATCCCCGGCTAAGGCCAAGACCATCAACAAGTACTTGGGCAACGAGTACGTGGTGAAGTCGAGTATCGGCCATATCCGAGACCTGCCCACCAGCGGTTCGGCTAGCGCCAGCAAGGAGCCTGCCGCCAAGCGCGGCAAGGCCGCCGCGGGCGAAGGTCCGGTACTCACGCCTAAAGAAAAAGCGCGCAAGCAACTGGTTTCGCGCATGGGTGTGGACCCGGACCATGGCTGGAAGGCCAAGTACGAAATCCTTCCGGGCAAGGAAAAGGTCATCGAAGAGCTGCGCCGGCTCGCCAAAGATGCTGACACCATCTATCTCGCGACGGACTTGGACCGCGAAGGGGAAGCCATTGCCTGGCACCTGCGCGAAGCCATCGGCGGTGATGACAGCCGCTACAAGCGCGTGGTGTTCAACGAAATCACCAAGAAAGCCATCCAGGAAGCGTTCTCCAAGCCGGGCGAGCTGGATATCGACCGTGTCAACGCCCAGCAGGCCCGTCGCTTCCTCGACCGCGTCGTCGGCTACATGGTCTCGCCATTGCTGTGGGCGAAGATCGCCCGTGGCCTGTCCGCCGGCCGTGTGCAATCGGTAGCGGTCAAGCTGGTGGTGGAACGTGAGCGCGAGATCCGTGCGTTCATCCCTGAAGAGTACTGGGAAGTCCACGCCGACCTCGGCACTGCCAAGGGCGCCAATGTGCGCTTTGAAGTGGCCCGTGAGAAAGGCGAGGCCTTCAAACCGCTGAACGAAGCCCAGGCCATGGCCGCGCTGGAGAAGCTCAAAGCCTCCAGCTACAGCATCGTCAAGCGTGAGGACAAACCGACCAGCAGCAAGCCGTCGGCGCCGTTCATCACCTCCACCCTGCAACAAGCCGCGAGCAACCGCCTGGGCTTCGGGGTGAAGAAGACCATGATGATGGCCCAGCGCCTGTATGAGGCTGGCTATATCACGTATATGCGTACGGACTCCACCAACCTGTCGCAAGACGCGGTGGCGATGGCGCGTACCTATATTGAAAGCGAATTCGGCAAGACCTACCTGCCGGAGAAGCCGAACGTCTACAGCAGCAAGGAAGGCGCACAAGAGGCTCACGAAGCGATTCGTCCTTCTGACGCCAACACCACGCCTGCCAAGCTGAGCGGCATGGAGCGCGACGCTGAGCGCCTCTACGAGCTGATCTGGCGCCAATTCCTGGCGTGCCAGATGCTGCCGGCGCAATACCTGTCTACTACCGTCAGCGTGGGCGCGGGCGATTTCGAGCTGCGTGCCAAGGGCCGTATCCTCAAGTTCGACGGCTATACCCGTGTGATGCCGCAGATTGCCAAGCCTGGCGATGATGACGTGCTGCCGGACATGGCCCAGGGCGACACGTTGAAGCTGATCAAGCTCGACCCGTCCCAGCACTTCACCAAGCCGCCGGCGCGTTATTCCGAAGCCAGCCTGGTCAAAGAGATGGAGAAGCGCGGTATAGGTCGTCCATCGACCTACGCGGCGATCATCTCCACCATCCAGGACCGTGGCTACGTTGCGTTGCACAACCGTCGTTTCTATTCGGAAAAGATGGGTGACATCGTGACCGAGCGTCTGTCGGAGAGCTTCTCCAACCTGATGGACTACGGTTTCACCGCGGGCATGGAAGAGAACCTCGATGACGTGGCCCAGGGCGAACGCGACTGGAAAAACGTGCTCGACGAGTTCTATGGCGACTTCAAGAAAAAGCTCGAAGTGGCCGAGAACCCTGAGAACGGGATGCGCGCCAACCAGCCGGTGATGACGGATATCCCGTGCACCACCTGCGGTCGGCCGATGCAGATTCGTACCGCCTCCACCGGCGTGTTCCTCGGTTGCTCAGGCTACAGCCTGCCGCCGAAAGAGCGCTGCAAGGCGACCGTCAACCTGGTGCCGGGCGATGAAATTGCGGCTGATGATGAGGGTGAGTCCGAGTCGCTGGTGTTGCGCGGCAAGCACCGCTGCCCGATCTGCAGCACGGCGATGGACGCTTACCTGCTGGACGAGAAGCACAAGCTGCACATCTGCGGTAACAACCCCGATTGCAACGGCTACGAGATCGAAAAGGGCACCTACCGCATCAAGGGCTATGAAGGCCCGAGCCTGGAATGCGACAAGTGCGGCAGCGAGATGCAGCTCAAGACTGGCCGTTTCGGCAAGTTCTTCGGTTGCACCAATCCGACCTGCAAGAACACCCGCAAACTGCTGAAAAGCGGGGATGCGGCGCCGCCGAAAATGGACCCGGTGAAGATGCCTGAGCTCAAGTGCGAGAAGGTCAACGACACCTACATCCTGCGTGACGGCGCTTCGGGGCTGTTCCTGGCTGCGAGCCAGTTCCCGAAAAACCGCGAGACCCGTGCGCCGCTGGTGATGGAGATCGTGCCGCACAAGGACGAGATCGATCCGAAGTACCACTTCCTGTGTGAAGCGCCGAAGAAGGACCCGGATGGTCGCCCAGCCGTGATCCGCTACAGCCGCAAGACCAAGGAGCAGTACGTGCAGACCGAAGTGGACGGCAAGCCGACTGGCTGGAAAGCGTTCTACGACGGCGGCAAGTGGAAGGTCGAGGACAAGCGCCAAGGCGCTTGATCCGCTAGTCTGTTAACGCCAAAAGCCGTCTGTATAGACGGCTTTTGCTTACTGTAGGAGCGAGCTTGCTCGCGAAGATCGTTAACGAAAACGCCGGAAACCTGGCACCCTACGGTGCCTGGAGGTTTTTCGCGAGCAAGCTCGCTCCTACACAGCCAGCATCACGCCTATTCGTTGTGGAGATTGCCGTCATGGCCAACGAACTCTATACCCGTACCAATCAGAAAATTTACTTCGCGGGTTTATCCCTGGAGGCCCTTGGCCGTGCCGAGGAAGGGAAAGAGATGAATGCCATCGCGCTGGTACAGGCGGGGCGCGAAGCGGCGTTGTTCCACCTGTACGGTGCCTTGCTGGGACTGTGCCATGAAATCGCCGGGTTCTACCGCTTGCCCCAAGCGGGCGCGCCTCGGGCGGAAATGATCATGAATCGTGAAGTGTTGGATTCCATGGCGATCCCCGAGTTGGCCGAGTTGGTGGAAATGGCCCAAAGCCCTGACAGTTGGGTGGCGCGGCTGCTCAAGGCCCATGCGGATATGTTTCAGCCGCCGCGTATTCCCCATGTGCCCAAGGGGGATGTTACCCAGCCGCTGATCGTCGCCGTGGCATTGGAGCAGGATGAGCCCAAGCCTTTGAGCCGTGAGGAATTGGAAGGCTGGCGCCAGGAACTGAAGAAGATGGCGCTGCGTTTTCGTGAAGGGTTGAACGAGTGCTGAAGGGTTTGCACTAAGCAAATGTGGGGGCTGGCTTCGGAGCGACGCTGAACCTGTGGCGAGGGAGCTTGCTCCCGTGACGACCGGACAGCCGACGCTTATGTACCTGACGCTCTAGGATCCATATGTGGGGGCTTGTCTGAAAGCCGATACCTATCGACCTGACGCCCCGCGATCAAACTGTGGGAGCTGGCTTGCCTGCGATGACGGCCTGCCAGCCGACACCTATCGACCTGATGCCCCGCGTTCAACCTGTGTGGGCTTGCTCGCGAAGGCGGTCTGGCAGGCGACCCTGTTATACCGAGTACATATCCATTCCTGCGGTTACGGCCACTTAGGGTTCCGCCTGACGGCGGGTCACTTTCGAAAAGCGCGAAAGTAACCAAAGCGCTCTTGCCCCTCCACTCGGCCCCTCGCCTAGGCTCGGTGTGCCCGAACACAGGCTTGAATCCGTGGGCCGCCGCCACGCGCCATCCATGGCGCGGGGCGGCTAACCCGGCGTCCTGCCGGGTTACCCACGAATTCAAGCCTGCGTTCGGCCAGCGTGGTTTAACGGGGCGCCTGAGATCAAGATCAAGAGCAGATCAAGAGCTGCTCGCTTCGCATCGTGGTTACCGTTGGCTGCTACGGCTTACAAAGTTGTATAGATACTTATGCTGCGATAGCGGTGGGTCCGTTTGCTGATTATTTGCTGATACTCCGCCATCCCAGGCAAGCCAGCTCCCACATTGATTAGCGTGTTGCCCAGGGCACCATTCATCAAGCCGTCAACAAACCTGTCCATATCCTCTGCGAGGCTGGGTGGATGACTGATATAATCCCAGGCCTTTCGTGGAGAACAGACTTTTATGCCAACGTCCTTTCTGGAAATTGTTGAACTGCCTGACGGCCGAATCGAACTGCGCCGGGCGGAGGACGAGGGTTCTCTGGTTATTCTGGATTTCTCCGAAGACGCCAAAGTCTTCCTGCAAGGCCAGCACGTCGAAGTGGCTAAAGCCATGTTGAGCGTGGGCGTACAGATGGCAGGTCGCCTTGCCGAAGGCGAGCCGGAGAAAGAAGAAGGGCCGCGCGTTCTTCACTGAGTCCTTGGTGAAGGCTGCGTTTGTGGCGCGCCCGTCATTACCCCAATCGAATATTTAAACTCTGCGCATCACCCATGCGCGCAGCGCTGATCAGTTGCTGCTTGGCGCTTGCATTCAAAGGGTTCAACCAGCTCACCACCGTATGGCTACGGCCCAGACGCAAGGCTTCGCACGTAAGCTGCTGGGCGCTTTGCGCGCCGCGTGGTTGCAGCAACAGGATGCGCTCGCGGTTGAGCCCGGCGTCCCGCAGCCAGGCCTGGGTGAGGCTGGCGGGCGGGGCGATCAGTGTCAGCCAGCGGGCGTCCTGATCTTCGCTTAATTCGCGCAGGATAGGTGCCAGCAGGTTCAGGCAGCTCTCAGCCGCACCGCGCAACGACAATTCACTGAACGCCTCAGGTTCGCCGCCCCAGGGGGCTTCGACCGTTTCCTTGAGGATTGGCGCAAGGGGTTGGGCCATGAAGGCCTCGAACAGCGACAGTTGTGTGTGTTGTGGGGTGTGCACGAGCTGCATGATGCCTCCTTTAGCGGCGAATGACGCCGACACTCAAGCCTTCGATCACCAGGTCCTGGTCTTTCAGGTTGACTTCGATCGGGGCAAACTCAGGGTTTTCGGCCAGGAGCCAGACCTTGCTGCCTTCGCGTTTGAAGCGTTTGACCGTGACCTCGTCGCCGATACGGGCCACGACGATCTGGCCATTGCGAGCTTCGCGGGTGGTATGGACCGCCAGCAGGTCACCGTCAAAGATGCCCACGTCCTTCATGCTCATGCCGTGAACGCGCAACAGGTAGTCGGCGCGGGGATGGAAGAAGGTCGGGTTGATGTTGCAGGATTCCTCGACGTGCTGCTGCGCCAGGATCGGCGCACCTGCGGCGACGCGACCGATGATCGGCAATGTCGACTCGTCGGCCTTGGCTTCGAAGCCAGGGATACGAATACCCCGCGAAGCACCTGGGGTCATCTCGATCGCACCTTTGCGAGCGAGGGCCTTGAGGTGTTCCTCGGCGGCGTTCGGGGATTTGAACCCCAGCTCCAGGGCAATCTCCGCACGGGTAGGCGGGTAACCATTGTCATCAAGGCAGCGCTTGATAAAAGCCAGAATCTCAGCTTGGCGTGGCGTCAGTTTTAGCATGTTGATCGCTCTGTCTTTTTATACAGTGACTGGGATTATATACAGTGAACTGCGCTTGGCAATCATCCTTTTTAGCGGCTCCGCTGGACGGTCATCCGTCAGCCGTCCTACACAGCAGATGCGGCGCTGCCTACAGAGCTGCGAGGATGTGATTAAATAGCGATGAAACAGATGACCGACCAGCCGCAAAGCGGACCTGCAGGCTTGACAAGACACACTCTGAAACGTATGTTTCAAACAAGTGTTTGTCAGGCGGAGTAGCCATGGCCCAGTCGGAAACCGTTGAACGCATTCTCGATGCTGCCGAGCAATTGTTCGCGGAAAAAGGATTTGCTGAAACTTCATTGCGGCTGATCACCAGCAAGGCTGGGGTCAACCTGGCTGCTGTGAACTATCATTTCGGCTCGAAAAAGGCCCTGATCCAGGCGGTATTCTCACGCTTTCTGGGCCCGTTCTGCGCAAGCCTCGACCGTGAGCTGGAACGCCGCCAGGCCAAGGCCGATCACAAGCCCAGCCTGGAAGAGCTGCTGGAAATCCTGGTGGAGCAAGCGTTGGTTGTGCAGCCTCGCAGTGGCAACGACCTGTCGATCTTCATGCGCCTGTTGGGCCTGGCGTTCAGCCAGAGCCAGGGCCACTTGCGCCGTTACCTGGAAGACATGTACGGCAAGGTGTTCCGCCGCTATATGCTGCTGGTCAACGAAGCGGCCCCGCGTATTCCGCCTATCGAACTGTTCTGGCGCGTGCATTTCATGCTCGGCGCCGCAGCCTTCAGCATGTCTGGTATCAAAGCGTTGCGGGCAATTGCCGAGACCGATTTCGGCGTAAACACTTCCATCGAGCAAGTCATGCGCTTGATGGTGCCGTTCCTCGCCGCTGGCATGCGCGCCGAAACCGGCGTCAGCGATCCGGCCATGGCCGCCGCCCAGTTACGCCCACGCAGCAAAACCGTACCGGTCGCCGCCAAGGTTTGATCGCTGCGGGTGGGCGTGGCCGCTTGCATCCGCTAAGCTAGCCGCCATGCCGATTTCAGCTATTTATTCGCAACCTGTCGTCCTTGCCGTGCCTGGCAAGGACGACGGGTTGTGTGCGTTATTTAAGGAAGGTTTATGACTGCTGCCCTGCAAGGTTCTTTGATGGTCGACGTCGCCGGTACCTGGCTCACGGCCGAGGATCGTCACCTGTTGCGCCAACCGGAAGTGGGCGGCCTGATCATTTTTGCGCGCAATATCGAGCACCCGCGCCAGGTTCGCGAGTTGAGCGCAGCCATTCGCGCAGTGCGTCCGGATTTGCTGCTGGCCGTGGACCAGGAGGGCGGCCGCGTGCAGCGTCTGCGCCAAGGCTTCGTGCGTCTTCCGGCCATGCGTGCGCTGGCGGATAACCCCAACGCCGAATACCTGGCCGAACAATGCGGTTGGATCATGGCCACCGAAGTGCTTGCGGTGGGCCTGGACCTGAGTTTTGCCCCAGTGCTGGACCTCGACTACCAACGCAGCGCCGTGGTCGGCACCCGCTCCTTTGAAGGCGACCCCGAGCGCGCTGCCGTGCTCGCCGGTGCCTTTATCCGCGGTATGAACAGCGCCGGCATGGCCGCCACCGGCAAGCACTTCCCTGGCCACGGTTGGGCCGAGGCCGATTCCCACGTCGCCATTCCCAACGACGAGCGCAGCCTGGAACAGATTCGCGCCAACGATCTGGTGCCTTTCGCACGTCTGAGCAAGCAATTGGCCGCCGTGATGCCGGCGCACGTCATCTACCCGCAGGTCGATGCCCAGCCTGCTGGTTTTTCGCGTCGCTGGTTGCAGGACATCCTGCGCGGTGAGTTGCAGTTCGACGGGGTGATCTTCAGCGATGACCTGTCCATGGCCGGCGCCCATGTGGTCGGCGATGCGGCCAGTCGTATCGAAGCAGCGCTGACCGCCGGTTGTGACATGGGCTTGGTGTGCAATGACCGTGCGGCAGCCGAGCTGGCGCTCAGTGCAGCGCAGCGGATGAAGGTCACGCCCTCGGCGCGGATTGCACGTATGCGTGGGCAGGCGGTTGCCTCGACGGACTATAAGCAGGACCCGCGTTGGCTGACAGCGCTTACTGCGTTGCGGGATGCGCAGTTGATCGGCTGAAGACCGCGGCGCGGCCATCGCAGGCAAGCCAGCTCCCACATTTTGATTTGTGAATACATTCAAGTGTGGGAGCGGGCTTGCTCGCGAAGGCGGCCTAACAGTCAGCGCTTCTCTTGCTTGTTGGGCAACGGCGCAAACAACGCCTCAATCTCATCATTGCCCAACTGCCAGTCCCCAGTCGTCCGCCCATCCAGCACGCCCGCCGCCAGATCGGACTTCTCCTTCTGCAAGTGCTGAATTTTCTCCTCCACCGTGCCTCGGGCAATCATCTTGTACACAAACACCGGCTTTTCCTGCCCGATGCGGTACGCACGGTCGGTGGCCTGGTTTTCCGTGGCCGGGTTCCACCAGGGGTCATAGTGGATAACCGTGTCGGCTTCGGTCAGGTTCAAACCTACGCCACCGGCTTTCAGGCTGATCAAAAAGATCTGCAGCTTGCCGCTCTGGAAGTCTTTCACCGGTGTACGTCGATCCCGGGTCTGGCCGGTCAACAGAGCGTAAGCAATCCCGCGTTTTTTCAGCTCAGCCTCGATCAGGCTCAGCATCGAGGTGAACTGTGAGAACAGCAGGATCCGGCGGCCCTCGGCAAACAGCTCGTCGAGCATGTCCATCAGGCTGTCGAGCTTGCCCGAGCTGCTGCCACGGGCGGGCAGGGTAGCGTCGTTGACCAGCCGCAGGTCGCAGCACACCTGGCGCAGTTTCAGCAGCGCTTCAAGGATGATGATCTGGCTGCGGGCCACGCCTTTGCGGGTGATTTCGTCGCGGACCTTTTTATCCATGGCCAGGCGCATGGTTTCGTACACGTCGCGCTGGGCCTCGTTGAGGTCGACCCAGTGGATAATCTCGGTCTTGGGCGGCAGTTCGGTTGCCACTTGCTCCTTGGTACGGCGCAGCAGGAAGGGTTTGATCCTGCCGTTGAGGTGCTGCAATCGCACCTCGCTGGCGCGTTTTTCAATCGGCACGCGGTAATCACGGTTGAAACTCTTCACGTCGCCCAGCCAACCCGGCAGCAGGAAGTGGAACAGCGACCACAGCTCGCCCAAGTGGTTTTCCAAGGGCGTGCCGCTCAGGCACAGGCGCTGGCGGGCATTCAGCTCGCGCGCGGCCTGGGCCGCCTTGCTGGACGGGTTCTTGATGTACTGCGCTTCATCCAGGATCAAGACGTGCAAGGGCAGGGCGGCGAGCTGTTCGATGTCCTTGGGCAGCAGGGCGTAGGTGGTCAGCAGCAGGTCGTAGTCATTCAGGTTGGCGAAATGTTTCTTACGCCCCGCGCCATAAAGTGCCTGCACTCTCAGCTGCGGGGTGAAGTGCGCAGCCTCATCGAGCCAATTCGGGATCAGGCTGGTAGGCATCACGACCATGCACGGCCGATCAAGGCGCCCGGCGATTTTCTCGGTAAGAATATGCGCCAGGGTTTGCAGGGTTTTACCCAGGCCCATGTCATCCGCGAGTATCCCACCCACCTCCAGTTGGCGCAGTGACTGCATCCAGCTCAAGCCTTCCAGCTGATAGGGGCGCAAGGTCGCATTCAAGCCTTCAGGCGCCGCGCAGGTGAAATCCTTGATATCGCGCAGGCGCTGGGCGAAGTTGCGGATCTTCTCGCCGCCTTCCCATTGCAGTGGCAGATCTTCCAGCGGGTTGAGGCGTATGGCGTCGGCCTTGGCCAGGCGCAGCGCGGTGGTGCCGGCTTCTTGCAGGTAAAACTCGCCGAGGGTCGCCAGCACCGGCTTCAAGCGGCCGTAGGGCAGCGCCACTTGCAGCGGGCCGTGGCCGTTGGGCAGGCCAGGGATGTTCACCAGGATCAGCTCTTCATCGCGGCGCCGCGCGAGTTTCTCGGGGTTGAGAATCTCGGTGTGGGAGCGCATCAGGTTCAGCAGGATCGGCAGCAGGCTCAAACGTTCGCCGTTGACGATGATGCCCAGCTCCAGGTCGAACCAATCGCGTTCCGGCCCTTCATCGACGGTGGCATACCAGTCATCGACGGGGCTGAGGTCAAAGCCGAAGTCTTCATCGATCTGCAGCTCCCAGCCTTCGGCGCGTAAGGTGGGCGACACATTGAGGGTGAAGTTCAGCCAGGCGCTGTCATTGACCATCTCGAACAGCTCGCCGGCACTTTCCGGCAGGGCCTTGCTCTGGCGCGTGGCGATCTTGAAACCAAGCAGGCGCAGGTGTTCGCGATAGGCTTGTTCTTGCTCGGGATGGCGCTTGATCCGCAGGCTCTGGGTCTCCTGGCGCACAATGATGTCGGCATTCTTTTGCCCGCTGACATAGTTGCCCAGGTAGTTGAACGACAACGCCGCACGGTGCTGGATATAGCGCTGCATCTTGCCGTTGCGCGGCTCGAACGCGCTGAACTCCACGCTGGCCAGCCACAGGCGTGGCACCGGTTGCACGTCGTCCATCACCACCTGGGGCAGGACTACGCGGTTATCCAGCACCGCCTGGAGTTTTTCCAGCAGCTGCGCATCCTGGGCTGCTGCCGGGTAGGCCAGGGTTTCCTGGACCTTGAGCAGCACCGCCGCAATGTGTTTGCAGTTGGTATGCACCGGGCACGTGCAGCGGCTGTCCACCAGGATCAGCAGGCCCTTGGCCGATTCGCGCAGTGAGATGGTCTGGCGGTAAACGTTGCCGCCCGAGCCTTCGCAACTGGCGGTGATGGTGCTGTCGCCGCACTCGACGATGCGCACGCGGTTTTCCAGGGCGTAGCGCCGCCCGCGCTCAAGGCTTTGCTCTTTGAAGCGGTTGGCCCACGAAGGGGCCAGGGGTTTGGTCAACGACGACGTCAGGGGCATGGCGCGCAATCAGTCCTGAAGGTCGGGCGGTGGTGCGCTGGGTGGCTTGGCGGTCAGCGAGGTGATCTTGATCAGCAGCGCCAGGTGGCCGCCGTCCAGGTAGTTGAGCTGGTTGTTCTTGGTGCGCACGTCTTTCTGGCTCAAGTGTTCGCTGTTAATCACGCTGCCGTTGCCGTCGAACTGGTTGATCCAGAAATCCGCGTCGATATCGGTAAAGCGCCCCAGTTGCAGGCTCAACACGCCTTCGATAGGGAACTGGCCGAATTGCTCCTGGCCATCGGTGATCGCCACCTTCACCGGTTGCTCGCCCAGGTTCTGTTCCCAGGCTTTGTGGGCGAGCACCGTGTAGTTGGCGTCGGCGCGCAGCTTGTCGACGATATTACCCAGGCGCGGCGGGCTCATTCGCTCACCCAGGCGCGGCGCGCCCGCATCCCAGTTTTCCGGGGCGGCGCGGCTGTTGATCACCGGTTCCGCATTCTGGCGCACCAGGATCATTTCCACCTGATACAGGCTGTCGGCAAAGGCCGAAGGTGCGAGTACCACCAACAACAGGCTCAAAATGCGGAACACGCGCATGGGGGCGTCCTTAAACGGATTTCGGAATGAGGCGTTCAAACAGCGCCTCCAAGGTGTTGAAGCGTTCTTCGGCACGTTCCATCGGCACCATGAACTTGAACAGCGTAGCCCCTTCGAACTTGTAGCGGTTGGGCTGGCCCTGGATCAGCTTGATCAGCACCAACGGGTCGACCGGCGTCTGCGCTTCGAACTCGATACGCCCGCCTTGCGGCCCGGCGTCGACTTTCTTGATGCCCAACTGCTCGGCCTGCAACTTGAGCAGGGTGAGGCGCACCAGGTTCTTGGTCGGCTCCGGCAGCAGGCCGAAGCGGTCGATCATCTCTACCTGCAAGTCCTTGAGGCCTTCTTCGTCGGCCGCCGAGGCAATGCGCTTGTACAGGATCAACCGTGCATGCACATCCGGCAGGTAGTCTTCGGGAATCAATGCCGGCAAGCGCAGGTTGATCTCCGGGCCGCCGCCCAAGGGTTGGTCGAGGTTCGGTTGCTCGCCTTTGCGGATGGCTTTCACCGCGCGTTCGAGCATCTCCATATACAGCGTGAAACCCACCGCCTGGATCTGCCCACTCTGGCCATCGCCGAGCAACTCGCCGGCACCCCGGATTTCCAGGTCGTTGGTGGCCAGTACAAAGCCCGCGCCGAGGTCCTGGGTATTGGCGATCGCTTCCAGGCGTTTTTCCGCATCGGAAGTGATCTGCTGGCGCGGTGGTGTCAGCAGGTACGCATAAGCCTGGTGGTGACTACGCCCGACGCGGCCGCGCAGTTGGTGCAACTGCGCCAGGCCGAACTTGTCGGCACGCTCGATGATGATGGTGTTGGCACTCGGCACGTCGATGCCGGTCTCGATGATGGTCGAGGCGATCAGCACGTTGAAACGCTTGTGATAGAAGTCGCTCATTACCTGTTCGAGTTCGCGCTCGCGCATTTGCCCATGGCCGATGGCGATGCGGGCCTCCGGCACCAGTTCGGCGAGGTCGGCGGCGCATTTCTCGATGGTTTTCACATCGTTGTGCAGGTAATACACCTGGCCGCCGCGCAGCAGTTCGCGCAGCAGGGCTTCCTTGACCGTGCTCTTGTTCTGCTCCATCACGAAGGTGCGCACCGACAAACGACGCGCCGGTGGCGTGGCGATGATCGACAGGTCGCGCATGCCCGACACCGCCATGTTCAGCGTGCGCGGAATTGGCGTGGCGGTGAGGGTGAGGATGTCGACTTCACTGCGCAGGGCCTTGAGCTGTTCTTTCTGGCGCACGCCAAAGCGGTGTTCTTCGTCGATGATCACCAGGCCCAGGTTCTTGATCTTCACATCGTCCGACAGCAGCTTGTGAGTACCGATGACGATGTCGATCTTGCCCTCGGCCAAGTCGGCGACGGCGGCATTCACTTCCTTGGCGGACTTGAAGCGGCTCATTACCTCCACGGTCACCGGCCAGTCGGCAAAGCGGTCGCGGAAGCTGTTGTAGTGCTGCTGGGCGAGCAGGGTGGTGGGGACCAGGATCGCCACCTGGCGACCGCCGTGTACTGCAATAAAGGCTGCACGCATGGCCACTTCAGTCTTGCCAAAGCCCACGTCGCCACACACCAGGCGGTCCATCGGCTTGGGCGCGAGCATGTCGGCGCGCACCGCTTCGATGGTGGTTTGCTGGTCGGGGGTTTCTTCGAAGGCAAAACCGGCGCTGAAAGTGGCGTAGTCGGCTTTCGGGTCGGCGAACGCATAGCCTTCGCGGGCGGCGCGACGGGCATAGATGTCGAGCAGTTCGGCGGCCACGTCGCGCACCTGTTCGGCGGCCTTGCGCTTGGCTTTCTGCCAGGTCTCGGAGCCCAGGCGATGCAACGGCGCCAAGGCGTCGTCGCTGCCGGTGTAGCGGGCGATCAGGTGCAGGTTGGCCACCGGCACGTAGAGCTTGGCGCCCTCGGCGTATTCCAGGGTGAGGAATTCGGCGGCCTGGTTGTCGATCTCCAGGGTCTGCAGGCCCAGGTAGCGGCCCACGCCATGGTCGATATGCACCACCGGCGCGCCTTCGCGCAGCTCGGTGAGGTTTTTGATCACTGCGTCGTTGTTGGCGTCGGCGCGTTTTTCCCGGCGTCGGCGCTGCATCACGCGCTGGCCGAACAGCGGGCTTTCGGCGATCAAGGCCAGCGCCGGGTCATCCAGCCGCAGCCCTTCGTCCAGCGGCGCGATGGTGATCGCCAGGCGCTCTTTGCTGGCGACAAAATCCGGCCAGCTGTCGACGGTTTTTGGCCGCAGCTTCAGGCGTTCCAACAGCTCCAGCAGCACTTCGCGGCGCCCGGCGGATTCGGCGGTGAACAGTACGCGGCCGGGGAAGTCGCCGAGGAAGTTGGACAACGCTTCCAGCGGTTGCGTGGCCTTGGCCTGGATCGCCAAATCGGGCAGCGCGCTCGCCGGGAAACGCTCGCGGCCACTACCGGCGTCCACGTCCTGCTGGCTGGCGACCACACGTGGCCAGTTTTTCAGGCGCGCGAAGCAGTCTTCCACCGGCAGAAAAAGTTCAGCGGGCGGCAATAAAGGCCGGGACGGATCGACGCGGCGTTCTTCATAGCGGTTGCGCACGTCGTTCCAGAAGTTTTCCGCCGCCTGTTCGATACCCGGCAGCGAGAACACCTGGGTGTCCTGGGGCAGGTAGTCGAAGAGGGTGGAAGTTTCGTCGAAGAACAACGGCAGGTAGTACTCGATACCGGCAGGCGTGATGCCGCTGCTCAAGTCCTGGAAGATCGGGCAGCGACGGAAATCCACGTCGAAGCGTTCGCGAAAGCGCGCCTTGAAGCGCGTGACCGCGTCTTTTTGCAGCGGGAACTCCCGCGCCGGCAGCAGCTTGATCGAGTCGACCTTGTCGATGGAGCGCTGGTTCTCTGGATCGAAGGTGCGCAGCGTCTCGATCTCGTCATCGAACAGGTCGATGCGGTACGGCAACTTGCTGCCCATCGGGAACAGGTCGATCAAGGAGCCGCGCACCGCGAACTCACCGTGTTCGTACACGGTGTCGACGCAGCGGTAGCCGCTGGCTTCCAGGCGCGTGCGCATCTGCTCCACATCGAGCTTCTGGCCGACGTCCAGCACCAGGCTGCTGCCGAGCAGGAACTTGGTCGGCGCCAGGCGATGCAGGGCAGTGGTGATCGGCACCACCAGCACGCCATGGGCCAGTTCCGGCAAGCGGTACAGGCTGGCGATACGCTGGGAGATGATGTCCTGGTGCGGCGAGAACAGATCGTAAGGCAGGGTTTCCCAGTCGGGAAAATGCAGCACCGGCAAATCCGGGGCGAAGAAGCTCAGCTCCTGCTCCAACCGTTCGGCACTTTGGCTGTCGGCGGTGAGCAGCAGGGTAAAGCGCTTGGCTGCGCTGGCAGCCTCGGCAATGGCCAGGCTCAGGGCGGCACCGGGCAGGTTGCCCCAGTGCTGTTTACCTGCCGCGGCAGGGAGTAGCGGTAGACGCAGAACGGGCACGGAAGGTTGAGCTCCAAGCGTTGCGACAAAGTCGGTAATTGTAACGGCCCCAGGTGCCGCCTGTCAGTTGCTGACTGTGCCTATTACGGTTTGTAGGAAATGTAGTGGCTAAGACAAACAATGGCGGGTTTTGACTCAATATGTAGTGCCAAAATGCGCGAATGTTTAGGAGGGTTACGGACAAGTCGGCCTGCTCGCCAAACTAGTGGCCTTCTGGAACCCGCGTGTTTCCTGGGCTGTAGCGCGGTGGTATTTTTTTGCAAGGGCTTTTTGTTGCCCTTGGCGCATTGCTCAACGCTCAGTCGGGCGACATAATGTAGCCCCTTTTTTCTGCCCCTACATGTGGAAGGTTCCCGTGACTCAGAAGCCCGACCAGTGTCTTGGTGAATGGATCGACCGTGAAGCACTCGCTGAAGCGATGATTCCGCTTATCGGTCAGCTGTACCGCAATAACAATGTGGTGAGCTCGATCTATGGCCGCAGCCTGATCAACCAGTCTGTCATCGCGATTCTCAAAGCCCACCGCTTTGCGCGCCATCGCTCCGCCGACGACAGCGAACTCTCCGTCCACGAAACATTCCCACTGCTCAAAGCCATGAGCGAGCTCAAGCTCGGCGCGGCTTCGGTAGACCTGGGCAAGTTGGCGTACAAATTCCGCAAAGAAGGCGCTGGCCGCACCGCCGAGCAGTTCGTGCGTGAAGAAATGGCCGATGTGGTTGGCCAGCAAAACGCTGCCGCCCGCAAAGGCACCGACGTGGTGTTGTACGGCTTTGGCCGTATCGGCCGCCTGCTGGCGCGCATCCTGATCGAGAAAACCGGTGGCGGCGACGGTCTGCGCCTGCGTGCCATCGTGGTGCGCAAAGGCGCCGAGAACGACCTGACCAAGCGCGCCAGCCTGCTGCGTCGCGACTCGGTACACGGCTCGTTCAATGGCACCATCACCATTGACGAAGAAAACAACACCATCACCGCCAACGGTAACCTGATCCAGGTGATCTACGCGAAGAGCCCGACCGAGGTGGATTACACCCAGTACGGCATCAAAGACGCGCTGCTGGTGGACAACACCGGCGTATGGCGTGATGCCGAGGGCCTGGGCCAGCACCTGGCGTGCCCGGGTGTTGACCGCGTTGTGCTGACCGCGCCTGGCAAGGGCAAGCTCAAGAACATCGTGCACGGCATCAACCATGCTGAAATCACCGCTGACGACAAGATTGTGTCCGCCGCGTCCTGCACCACCAACGCCATCGTGCCGGTGCTCAAGGCCGTGAACGACAAGTTCGGCATCATCAACGGCCACGTTGAAACCGTTCACTCGTACACCAACGACCAGAACCTGATCGACAACTTCCACAAAGGCGATCGCCGTGGCCGTAGCGCCGCGTTGAACATGGTGATCACCGAGACCGGTGCTGCTACCGCTGCTGCCAAGGCCCTGCCTGAGCTGGCTGGCAAGCTGACCGGTAACGCCATCCGTGTACCGACGCCGAACGTGTCGATGGCCATTCTCAACCTGAACCTTGAGAAAGCCGCCACCCGTGAAGAGATGAACGAGTACCTGCGCTACATGGCGCTGCACTCCGACCTGCACAAGCAGATCGACTTCGTCAATTCCCAGGAAGTGGTCTCCACCGACTTCGTGGGCTCGCGCCATGCTGGTGTGGTGGACGCCGAAGCGACCATCACCCAGGACAACCGTGTTGTGCTGTACGTGTGGTACGACAACGAGTTCGGCTACAGCTGCCAGGTGGTTCGCGTGATGGAAGACATGGCTGGGGTCAACCCGCCTGCGTTTCCGCGCTAAGCCTTTGCGCTGAATGAAAAAGCCCCGACTGGTTCGGGGCTTTTTTATGCCTGTGGGTTTTGTGGTGTCTGGGAGGGCCTTATCGCAGGCAAGCCAGCTCCCACAATTGAAATGCATTTACCTGTGGGAGCGGGCTTGCCCGCGATGACGATGGAAGGGTCAACACCTCCATCACTTGAGTAGCGTGTTGCGCAAACTGTCCGACAGCCCTTTGGGCGCCAGCCAGATACCCAGGTAGGCCTTCGCTAATTCAGCGTCCGGGCTGCTGTACACCACCTGCCCATTAATCTCCAGATTCAACCCGCGCCCCGGACAAAAATCCAGCGCATAGCGATCGCCGCTGCGAATATCCCGAAAGCGCGCGTGCAGCTTGGCTATCTCCGAGTTCAACCCGGCATTGGCCTGCTGGCGTTCCAGGGTGACGGTGGCCGCCTTGATCACATCATTGCGGTCGATGTCGCGAAAGTAATACAGCGCCAGGCGCACAGCCTCCTGCTGGTCCCAGGCCTGCTTTGCCGGCAGTTCAGCCGGGGCATACAGCGCCGCCGCATATACATCCGCCCACAGATAGTTGAATACCGCCTGGTTTTTCAGGGCCAGCCCCTCGACCTGTGCGGGGAAGCTTGCCTGCTTGAGCCGCTGCGCATCGTTGGCGTGCGCCGTGAGCGACACCATCAGCATCAAACAGAAAAATAGTTGTCGCATAATGGCTCATCCTGAATTCGGCGCTGGTTTGCGTCCTGTAGTATGGCAACACTGGCCTACGACGCGACCAAGGGTTAATGTTCGCGGCGCTCGGGCTTCTATAGACTGTGCCCCGGTTCACACACACTTGAGCCAAATTGTCCTTCATGCACGCTGGCCGCGGCATGATTTAGCCCGGCGTCCAACCGTACGCCTGGCCTGTTCTGAGGAGTACGCATGGCTGTCTACAACTACGACGTGGTGGTACTGGGTTCCGGCCCAGCTGGAGAAGGTGCGGCGATGAACGCTGCCAAAGCAGGGCGCAAGGTGGCGATGGTCGATAGCCGTCGCCAGGTCGGCGGTAACTGCACCCACCTGGGTACCATCCCGTCCAAGGCGTTGCGTCACTCGGTACGGCAGATCATGCAGTTCAACACCAACCCGATGTTCCGGGCCATTGGTGAGCCGCGCTGGTTCTCGTTCCCGGACGTATTGAAAAGCGCTGAAAAAGTCATCTCCAAGCAAGTCGCCTCGCGCACCGGCTACTACGCCCGTAACCGCGTCGACCTGTTCTTCGGCACCGGCAGTTTCGCCGACGAGCAAACCGTCGAAGTGGTCTGCGCCAATGGCGTGGTCGAGAAGCTGGTGGCCAAGCACATCATCATCGCCACCGGTTCGCGCCCGTATCGCCCGGCGGACATCGATTTCCACCACCCGCGTATCTACGATAGCGACACCATCCTGAGCCTGGGCCACACCCCGCGCAAACTGATCATCTACGGCGCCGGCGTGATCGGTTGTGAATACGCCTCGATCTTCAGCGGCCTGGGTGTACTGGTGGAGCTGGTGGACAACCGTGACCAGTTGCTCAGCTTCCTCGACTCGGAAATCTCCCAGGCGTTGAGCTACCACTTCAGCAACAACAACATCACCGTGCGCCATAACGAAGAGTACGAGCGGGTCGAAGGCCTGGACAACGGGGTGATCCTGCACCTCAAGTCCGGCAAGAAGATCAAGGCCGACGCCTTGCTGTGGTGCAACGGCCGTACCGGCAACACCGACAAGCTGGGCATGGAAAACATCGGGGTCAAGGTCAACAGCCGTGGCCAGATCGAAGTGGATGAGAACTACCGCACCTGCGTGCCGAACATCTACGGCGCCGGTGACGTGATCGGCTGGCCAAGCCTGGCCAGTGCCGCCCATGACCAGGGCCGCTCGGCCGCTGGCAGCATTGTCGACAATGGCAGCTGGCGCTACGTAAACGACGTGCCGACCGGGATCTACACGATTCCCGAGATCAGCTCGATCGGCAAGAACGAGCACGAACTGACCAAGGCCAAGGTGCCTTACGAAGTCGGCAAGGCGTTCTTCAAGAGCATGGCGCGTGCGCAGATCGCCGGTGAGCCGCAAGGCATGCTGAAAATCCTGTTCCACCGCGAAACCCTGGAAGTGCTCGGCGTGCATTGCTTCGGCTACCAGGCCTCGGAGATCGTGCACATTGGCCAGGCGATCATGAATCAGCCGGGTGAGCAAAATACCCTCAAGTATTTCGTCAACACCACCTTCAACTACCCGACCATGGCCGAGGCCTATCGGGTAGCGGCCTACGACGGCCTCAACCGGCTTTTTTGAGCGGCTCCGGCCGGTGGCCTGAGCCGGCCGGGGAGACCGATTTCAGTAATTCTCGAGGGTGGCAGTGGCCAAACCGGGAAAGTCTGTAATCAGGCTATCTACGCCGAAGTCGGCGAGCCTGCGCATCAGCGCAGGTTCGTTGACTGTCCACACGGACACATGCAAGCCCTGGCGCTGGGCTTTTTCCAGCCGCTCGGGGGTGCACAGCGTCCAGTTCAATGCCAAGTACTCACAGCCGTAGTTCTGCGCGACCTTCAGCGGGTCGAGCCAGGCGTATTCGGCGACCAGGCCGCGTGACAGGTCTGGGGTGAGTTCCACGGCGGCCTTGAGCACTTCCCGCGAGCTTGACGTCACCGTGACCTTGTCCATCAAGCCAAAGCGCACGGCCATTTCGCGAATCGCCAGCACGGTGGTCGCGGCGCGGGTACGCGAGGCGCTTTTGACTTCCAGTTGCCAGTGATCGAAGTCGCACTGTTCGAACAACGCCTCCAGGCGCGGGATCGGGCAGGGGCTGACCCAGCCTGGGCCGCCTTTGCGCGCGTCCATTTTCACCAGGTCGGCCGCCGAATACTCGACGACTTTGCCGCGCCGGTCGGTGGTGCGCTTGAGGGTCGGGTCGTGGATGACCATCAACTCGCCGTCCATGGACAGGTGCAAGTCCAGCTCGCAGCGGCGTACGCCGTGCTTGAGGCATTCCTGAAAGCTGGTCAGGGTGTTTTCCGGTGCTTCGCCTTTGGCACCGCGGTGGCCGTAAATCAGGGTCACAGTTGCTCCTTTGCGCCAGGATGGCTGGCGTCGTGAATACGTATTCAGAGGTCTTCGCTTTGTTCTCGCGCCAGGCGGCGTTCCTGGGCCTGTTTCTGCAGGATATAGCGCGCCAGCAGTTGGCGTTGGGCATCGGTCATGGACTCGAATTCCGTGCCCACATCAAAGCCGTCGCCCTTGGGGTCGCAATGGGTCACCCGCGCGCGTAGCAACAGGCCGAGCGCCTGGGGCATCAGCACCAGCTTGACCGCTAGGTGAGTGTCGGCGGCCAGCGGCGTGGGGTGCTGGAAGTCGATGCCGCCTTCGGAGAGGATCACCGGTTGCGGCGCACCTACCTCGTTCAGCAAACCGCGAGCCATGACCTGGCTGAGCAGGTCCAGGCGTTTGTTCTGCACTTTGAGGAAGGCCGCCAGGCTGCGGTCTTTCTCGTTGATCTGGCGCAGCAGGTGCTGGGCTTCGAATTCGCTCAAGTGCAGCTCGCTGAGCAGATTGAACAGCGGCGAATCATCCAGCAACACTTCCTTGCTCGCCGCGTCGGGGCCAGACAGGGGTTTGATTTGAAGTGCGATCATGTCGTCGATACGGTAGTATTCGCGGCGCTCTTCTTCATCTAATGTCGACATGGCGAACCCCAGGTAACGGTAATGGTCTGAGTGTAAAGCTGCTGACCAGACCCCGCCACCGGGACGTCTTCTTTTCCTCCGAACAAGCCCCGACATGTTCAGACCTCTCTTCGTATTTATCGGCACGCGTTATACCCGTGCAAAGCGTCGCAATCATTTTGTGTCGTTCATTTCCTTGACCTCGATGATCGGTCTCGCCCTGGGCGTGGTCGTGATGATCGTGGTGCTGTCGGTGATGAACGGCTTCGATCATGAGATGCGCACCCGCGTGCTGGGCATGGTGCCCCACGCGACCATTGAAGGCGATGCGCCGATCAATGACTGGCAAAGCCTGGCCGCCAAGGTCCAGCAGAACCCCAAGGTGGTGGCGGTCGCGCCGTTTACCCAGATGCAGGGGTTGCTGACCAACGACGGCAAAGTGCAGAAGATCCTGCTCAATGGCATCGACCCGGCCCAGGAGCACAACGTCTCGATCATCGACAAGTTCATGCTGCAAGGTAAGCTCGACGCACTGGCGCCGGGCAGCTTCGGCATCGTCATCGGTGACAAGGCCGCGGCCAAGCTGGGCGTGGGGGTTGGCGACAAGCTGACCTTCGTCGCCCCGGAAGTCACCGTGACCCCGGCCGGTATGTTCCCGCGCATGAAGCGCTTTACCGTGGTGGGCACCTTCCACGTCGGCGCTGGCGAGATCGACGGTTACATCGGCCTGACCAACCTCACCGACCTGGCCCGCCTGCACCGCTGGCAGCCCGACCAGGTGCAGGGCCTGCGCCTGAAATTCAACGACCTGTTCGACGCCCCGCGCGGCGCCTGGGAAATTGCCCAGCACCTGGGTGAGACCGAGTATTACGCCCGCGACTGGACCCGCACCCACGGCAACCTGTACCAGGCCATCCGCATGGAAAAAGCCATGATCGGCCTGTTGTTGCTGCTGATCGTCGCCGTGGCGGCCTTCAACATCATCTCCACGCTGGTGATGGTGGTGAACGACAAGAAGGGCGACATCGCCATCCTGCGCACCCTGGGCGCTACGCCGGGGCAGATCATGGCGATCTTCATGGTGCAGGGCACCGTGATCGGCGTGGTCGGCACCCTGATCGGCACGGCGGTGGGCATTCTGGCCGCGCTGAACGTCAGCGCCGCCATCGCCCTGCTTGAAAAAGTGATCGGCCACAAGTTTCTCAACGCCGACGTCTACTTCATCGATTACTTGCCGTCCCAGGTGCAAACCCAGGACGTGCTGATGGTGGGCGGCGCCGCGTTGGTCCTGAGCTTCCTTGCCACCCTGTATCCAGCCTGGCGCGCGGCACGTACCCAGCCAGCACAGGCATTACGTTATGAGTGAATCGGGCATGAGTGAAAAAGCAATTCTGAGCTGCCGCAACCTGGGCAAATCCTACGAGGAAGGCCCGGAATCGGTAGTGGTGCTGTCCAACCTGCAGCTTGAGCTGCACCCTGGCGAGCGCGTGGCGATCGTCGGCAGTTCCGGCTCCGGCAAAAGTACCTTGCTCAACCTGTTGGGCGGCCTCGATACGCCTTCCCAGGGCAGCGTCTGGCTGGCCGGTGAAGAACTGTCGGCCTTGAATGAAAAGGCCCGTGGCCAACTGCGCAACCGCTCGTTGGGCTTTGTGTACCAGTTCCACCACTTGCTGCCGGAATTCACCGCCCTGGAAAACGTGTGCATGCCGCTGTTGATCGGCAAGACTGCGATTCCTGAAGCGCGCCAGCGTGCCACGGCCTTGCTCGAACGCGTCGGCCTGGGCCACCGCCTGGAGCACAAGCCAGCAGAGTTGTCCGGTGGTGAGCGCCAGCGCGTGGCGATTGCCCGTGCCCTGGTGAACAACCCCGGCCTGGTGATGCTCGACGAGCCGACCGGTAACCTCGACTCCCACACCGCCCAGGGCATCAAGGACTTGATGCTGGAGTTGAGCACCCAGATGCGCACCGCGTTCCTGGTGGTCACTCATGACATGAGCATGGCCCGGCAGATGGACCGCGTACTGCATTTGCAGGAAGGTCATCTGGTCGCTATCTGACCTGTTGCAAGCCCGGTTTTTTGAGGCCGGGCTTTTTCATTTTTCCAACGGTGCCCGCGAATGTTCAGACCGTTATCGATTTTTATCGGCACGCGCTATACCCGCGCCAAGCGCCGCAACCGTTTTGTCTCGTTTATCTCGATGACCTCGATGATCGGCCTCGCCCTGGGCGTACTGGCGATGATCGTAGTGCTTTCGGTGATGAACGGCTTTCAGCGTGAAATGAGCTCGCGCATCCTCGGCATGGTGCCTCACGCGACCATCGTCGGCGTAAAGCCGATTGATGATTGGCAGCCAGTGGCCGCCGCCGCGATGAAGAATCCGCAAGTCACCGCCGCCGTGCCCTTCACCCAGATGGACGGCATGTTTTCCTATAAGGGCGCGATGCAGCCGATCGAAATCAGCGGCGTCGACCCGGCCCAGGAAGGCAAGGTGTCGATCGTGGCCCAGCACATCGTGCGCGGCAAACTCGACGACCTCAAACCCGGCGAGTTCGGGGTGGTGGTCGGTGATATCACCGCACGCCGCTTTCGCCTGAGCGTGGGCGACAAGCTGACCCTGATCGTGCCGGAACTCAGCAGCGCGCCGGGCGGCATCACCCCGCGCATGCAGCGCCTGAATGTGGTGGGTATCTTCAAAGTCGGCGCCGAGTTGGATGGCTCCATGGCCCTGATCCACATGGCCGACGCCGCTGAAATCCAGCATTGGCAGCCCAATCAGGTGCAAAGCGTGCGCCTGGCGGTGAAGGACCTGTACGCAGCGCCCAAAGTCTCGGCAGATATCGCCGCCAGTCTGGGCGCGGCTTACAAGCCGGATGACTGGACCCACACCCAGGGCAGCCTGTTCAGCGCGATGAAAATGGAAAAGACCATGATCGGCCTGCTGTTGCTGATGATCGTCGCCGTGGCCGCGTTCAACATCATCGCTACCTTGATCATGGTGGTGAACGACAAGGGCGCGGACATCGCCATCCTGCGCACCATCGGCGCCACGCCTCGGCAGATCATGGCGATCTTCATGGTGCAGGGTACTGTGATTGGCGTGGTCGGCACCTTGATCGGCGGCGTGCTGGGGGTGATTGCGGCGCTGAACGTGAGTGAACTGGTGGGCTGGCTGGAGCGGGTGAGCGGGCAGCATATCTTCAGTTCGGATGTGTACTTTGTCAGCAACCTGCCGTCGGAGCTGCAAGGTGGGGATGTGTTGCTGATTTGCTCGGCGGGGTTTGTGTTGAGCTTCTTGGCGACGATTTACCCGGCGTATCGGGCGGCGAAGATTGAGCCGGCGCATGCGCTCAGGTATTCGTAACCTGATCGTTCCCACGCTCTGCGTGGGAATGCCTCACCGGACGCTCCGCGTCCGCTGTTAGGACGCAGAGCGTCCTGGACTGCATTCCCACGCGGAGCGTGGGAACGATCAGCAGTCGCCCTTGGGCAACTCGATCACAAACCTTGTCCAGCCCGCCTGCGACTCACAATAAATCTTCCCGCCATGCGCTCGCACAATCGACTGGGTAATCGCCAACCCCAGGCCCGCATGTTCACTGCTACCTGCACGCCTCGACGGGTCGGCTCGGTAGAACCGGTCAAACAGCCGCGGCAATAACGGCGCAGGAATACCTTCCCCGCTGTTCTCAACCGTCAGTGTCACGCCACTCTCGAGCCGCACCCGCACTTCACCGCCTGGTGGGGTAAACCGC
Source organism: Pseudomonas sp. AL10 (assembly GCF_029960685.1). Classification (NCBI taxonomy): domain Bacteria; kingdom Pseudomonadati; phylum Pseudomonadota; class Gammaproteobacteria; order Pseudomonadales; family Pseudomonadaceae; genus Pseudomonas; species Pseudomonas sp. AL10. Next base: position 178,737 of record NZ_JASBQZ010000006.1, on the reverse strand, counting down.
AGCGCGTTATCCAGCAGATTCGACAAGGCCCGGCGCAACATACCGCGATCGCCCATCGTCTGGGCGCTGCCTTCGCGCACCAGCCTCACCTGTGCGTCCTCCGCCAGCAGGGTAAAGAACTCCAACAGTGCGTCGACCTCATCGCCCAAATCCAGCGCTTCACGGCTGGGCATCAGCAAGCCGTGGTCAGCTTTGGCCAGGTACAGCATGTCGTTGACCAGTTGCGCCATCCATTGCAGCTCTTCGAGGTTGCTGTGCAGCGCCTCGCGGTAATCCTCCAGCGGGCGCGGTTGGGTGAGGATGACTTGGGTCTGGGTCAGCAGGTTGGACAGCGGTGTGCGCAGTTCGTGGGCGATATCCGCGCTGAAGGCGGACAGGCGCTGAAAGGCGTCGTCCAGGCGCGCCAGCATGGCGTTGACGGCCTGGGCCAGTTCCGCGAGTTCCACCGGCATTTGCTCTTGTGGTAAGCGTTGTGTGAGGGAGTGGGCGGAGACGCTGGCGGCCACTTCACCCATGCGCCGCAGTGGCCGCAACCCGCTGCGTGCAGCCCAGGCGCCGAGCAGGGCGGTGGCCAGGGCCGAGAGGCTCACGGTCAGCCAGATCAAGCGTTGCATGCGTTGTAGAAAGTGCTGGTGGTGAGTGATGTCGAGGATCAGGGTCAGCTGTGGCGAATCCAGTTGGCTGGGCGTCAAGGGCGCGATGAAGACGCGGTAGTCGGTGCCTGCGTATTGCAGGCTGTGCAGGCCGGGTGCTTGGGGCAAGGGAAGGTGTGGCGCGCCGTCCAGCCAACGTTGACCCGCCCCGGTGATGCGCAAGGTGAGGTCGGGCTGGTGATCGAGTTCGGCACGCAGTTGAGGGGTGCGCTGGGCGAGGTCTTCCCGTGAGGTGACACCCTGCAAGGTGCTGCGCAGGGCCACCAGTTTGCTTTCGAGCTGTTGCTGGTCCAGCTCCATGAAGTGCGCCTCGCTGGCCCGGTTGAACAACACCCCGGCGATCAACGAGACCACCGCCGTGCAGGCGGCAAACAGCAGCGCCAGGCGGCTGGTCAGGGACAGGCGCTTGATCACGTGAACCGTTCCTCCAGCACGTAACCCATGCCGCGTACGGTGTGGATCAGTTTGTTGGGGAAATTGTCATCGACTTTCAGGCGCAGGCGGCGAATGGCGACTTCGATGATGTTGGTGTCGCTGTCGAAATTCATGTCCCACACCTGGGAGGCGATCAGCGTCTTGGGCAGCACTTCGCCCTGGCGGCGTAGCAGCAGCTCCAGCAGGGCGAACTCCTTGGCGGTGAGGTCGATGCGCTGGCCGCTGCGCTCGACGCGGCGGCGGATCAAGTCCAGGCTCAGGTCGGCCAGTTGCAGCGTGGTCTCCTGCGGCGTGCTGCTGCCACGGCGCAACAAGGTGCGCACCCGCGCCAGCAGTTCGGAAAAGGCAAAGGGTTTGACCAGGTAATCGTCGGCGCCCAACTCCAGGCCGTGTACCCGGTCTTCGACGGCATCGCGGGCGGTAAGGAACAGCACCGGCATGTCCAGGCCGGCACTGCGCACCGCCTGCAGGATTTGCCAGCCATCGCGGCCGGGCAGCATCACATCGAGGATCAACAAGTCATAGTCGCCCGTCAGCGCCAGGTGCTGGCCACTGGTGCCGTCGGCCACCAGTTCGGTGGTAAAGCCCGCTTCGGCCAGGCCCTGACGCAGGTAATGACCGGTTTTGGGTTGGTCTTCGACGATCAGCAGTTTCATGTAGGGCTCTTGGTCAAGGTGGACGCCGGCCTTTATACCCTGGGCTCCGGGGTATGGGCGCAAGCTGACAAAGTTGTAATCTAGCAGTCAGCTGACTGGCAGCGAGGCCATCTTAAAGTGTTGCCCAAGCTGGATACCTATTTTGGAGAGTGAAAGATGGCGTTGCGTACACCCCAGTTATTGGCGGGCTGCCTGTTGGCGTTGAGTTTCAATGCACTGGCGGATGCGACTCACACCTACGCGTTCGGACAGCCGGCCCCGGCGGATAAAGCCACGCGCACCGTTGAAGTCACGCTGCGGGACATTGCCTTTGAGCCCAAGTCCCTGGACGTCAAGGCCGGTGAAACCGTGCGCTTCGTGCTAGTCAACAAAGGCCAGTTGCTGCATGAGTTCAACCTGGGTGACGCGGCCATGCATGCCGCCCACCAGAAAGAGATGTTGCAGATGCAAGCCAGTGGCATGCTCACCGCCACCGGCATGGGCAAGATGGATCACAGCGCCATGGGCCACGGCGACATGGGCGGCATGAAGCACGACGATCCCAACAGTGTGCTGGTGGAGCCGGGCAAGACGGCCGAGCTGACCTGGACGTTCAAGCAGGCCACGGGCCTTGAGTTCGCCTGCAACCTGCCTGGGCATTACCAGGCAGGCATGGTCGGCAAACTGACCGTTGAGTGAGGCGTTTGTTAAGGGCGGGGGCAAAGGCTGGTAGACTGGCGCGGTTTATTTAGCCAGGTTTCCGCCATGCATCCCGCAGCCGAACATTCGCCGCTGGGCAAGTCCAGTGAATACATCAGCACTTACACGCCTTCGTTGTTGTTCCCGATTCCACGCGCCGCCAAGTGGGCCGAGCTGGGCCTGAGCGCCGAGACCCTGCCGTACAAGGGCGTGGATTTCTGGAACTGCTTCGAACTGTCCTGGCTGTTGCCCTCGGGCAAGCCGGTGGTAGCCATCGGTGAATTCAGCATTCCGGCCGACTCGCCAAACATCATCGAGTCCAAGTCGTTCAAGCTGTACCTCAACTCGTTGAACCAGACCGCGTTTGCCGACACGCAAAGCCTTGAAGCCACCCTGCGCACCGACCTCAGCGCTGCTGCCGGCAAGCCCGTGAGCGTGCGCATTCGCAGCCTGGCCGATATTGAGGCCGAAGGCGTGATGGCGCTCCCGGGCGTGTGCATTGACGACCTGGATATCAACGTCAGCAGCTACGAACACCCGCGCCCGGAACTGCTGCGTTGCGATGATTCGCGCGTGGTGGAGGAGAGCGTGCACAGCCACCTGCTCAAATCCAACTGCCCGGTGACCAGCCAGCCTGACTGGGGCAGTGTGGTGGTGGAATATCGCGGTGCGGCGCTGGATCATGCCAGCCTGCTGGAATATATCGTCAGCTTTCGCCAGCACTCGGATTTTCATGAGCAGTGTGTGGAGCGGATCTTCCTGGACTTGCAGCGCTTGCTCAAGCCGGAGAAGTTGACGGTGTATGCGCGGTATGTGCGCCGGGGTGGGTTGGATATCAACCCGTACCGCAGCACTGAGAACACCCAGTTCCTGAACGTGCGGCTGGCGCGCCAGTAAACCTTCATACAAAAAACTGTGGGAGCTGGCTTGCCTGCGATTGCGATCTTTCAGTCATTCATCAAGTGACTGATACACCGCTATCGCAGGCAAGCCAGCTCCCACATTTGGTTGTGTGTTTGGCTTGGGATTGGGTTAGATGCCGATATTGCCCAGGGTGATCATAATATTGCGCAAGGTCCCAGAAATGACTGGATGTTCAGCATCAAACTCTATGGCCGCTTGATTCACATCGTCGGAAATACTGGGTGTCTGTGTCGCCGGTTCCAATTCAAGTTGCATTTCGAACTTGGCAATCAGCGCCTCCAGCGCTTCACGTTTCTCTACTGGCAGCGGTGGGTCCTGTTCCAACTGCCCGCGCAGGATCTCGACCTGTTCTTCCAGTTTTTTGCGATCAGGCATGACGTTCTTTCCTTTTATCGATAGGCACTGGCATAGACCGCGGCACGCCGTGAAAGGTCTACGGGCTGACCTGTAGATTAATCCACTGCGGCCAACTGTGCATGATCTCGATCAGGGCTTCTCGCCCTTGAGCTGGCGCAGGCGGATGTCGGCCAGGCAGGTGCCGAGTTCGCCGAGGTGGTCGATCACCGAATGCACACCCAGGCCATAGAGCGCCACCGTGGCCTTGCCGCGCTTGTGTTCGCGTTGCTGCTCGGTCAGCGCCTGCCATTGCTGGGGCGACAGGCCGCAGAGCGAACCGCAGGAGGCCAGGCCGATGGTCCACAAACCGGCATTCAGGCCCGATTGCAGCAGGCGCGGCTCGCCGCTGACCAGTACGCAGCCTTCCAGGCGTTCGATGTTCAACTCCATCAGGGCTTGCCAGCAGGCGTGGGGCGCGGGCCAGCGAATGGAGGAGGGTGAGGCGGCCTTGAGCCAGCCAGGCAGGCCGGCGCACAGTGGCGTGGTCACGGCGGGAGGCAGTTCGTCCAGCCAGGCGCAGGGCACGCCTTGTTCTTTGAGGCTGCGCAGGATTTTCAATGCGCCCGGCGTGGCCTCGGCATCCGCGCACGGTGAGTCGGTGCGCGCCAGGGAACCAAAATCCACCAGGCAGCCACTCAGGCTAAATAACACGGCGGTCAATGAGGGGGCTGCGGCGACGGCAATCTCGGCGTGTGGCATCTGAACGTCCCTGAAATAGCTGCCACGCTATCGGGGCGGCATGACAAGGGGATGACACTGTCGATATTTGTAGGAATTTTGTGCATTTTACGTAAGACGATTCTAGGTAGCTGCCTAAATCGGCACTTCCGTCATATACTGACGGCCTTATTCAGGGCATAGCGCCCATGACAGACCATTCAAGGAGCAAAAGCTATGCGCTGGAGCCAGTACTTCGCTCAGCTATCGGTGTGTGCCACCATCCTGTTGGCACCGTTCGCTGCCCAAGCGGCCTCGGAAGATGACCCATGGGAAAGCGTCAACCGCCCCATCTTCACCTTCAACGACACCGTTGACACCTACGCCCTCAAGCCCCTCGCCCAGGGCTATCAGTTCGTCACCCCGCAATTTGTGCAGGACGGCGTTCACAACTTCTTCCGCAACATCGGTGATGTCGGCAACCTGGCCAACAACGTGCTGCAACTCAAGCCGCACAATGCAGGCGTCGACACCGCCCGCCTGTTGGTCAACACCACGTTTGGCGTACTGGGCTTTATCGACGTCGGCACCAAAATGGGGCTGCAGCGCAGCGATGAAGATTTCGGCCAGACCCTCGGCTACTGGGGCGTGGGCAGCGGCCCATACGTGATGATCCCGTTGCTGGGCCCAAGCACCTTGCGTGATGCGCCGTCCAAATACGTCGACAGCTACACCCAACCGTACCGCTACATGAACGACATCGGCTGGCGTAACAGCACCTTCGGCCTCAACGTCGTCGACGTGCGCGCCAGCCTGCTCGACAGCGAGAAGCTGATCAGTGGCGACAAGTACACCTTCATTCGTAACGCTTACCTGCAGAACCGCGAGTTCAAGGTCAAGGACGGCAAGGTCGTTGACGACTTTTAAGCTGTGACGTTTTGAAATGAAAAAGGCGACCTTCATAGGGTCGCCTTTTTTGTGCGCACTGATCGTTCCCCACGCTCCGCGTGGGAACGCCTCCTGTGACGCTCCGCGTCACCCTTGCGCAGGGGCTGGATGTTGCGTTAGCGCATTTTCAGAATCTTGAGGCCCAGATGCTGGTCATCGCCTACTGCCTTGGTCCACACCACCTCGGTATCCGCTTCAAGACCCCTGAGCGCAGCGTGTTCTGAATCAATGCGCACGGTCAGCAGGTCACCCACCGTGAACTGGCGAGGTGCCTGCACTTGCATGCCGGAACTGGAGAGGTCCACGCAGGTACCGGCGATCTCCTGCCCGGCATGGATCAAAGACACATCGGCATCTATTCGCATGCGGATGAAATCGCGTTTTTCGGCGTAGTCGCGCTCGTGTTCGCTCACAGCATCCATCCTTACTTTGCGTTGTGGTTGTGAGGGTTCTTATAACTCCCGGTGATTTGCGGTGTAAAGACGCCCGGCGACCATCGGCATGAGCTTGAAACCCCTCACGGATGGGAGTACCGTCTGCGCCTTAGAAGGGCACCTCTGCTTTACCGTTGTGCATGGGCCAAATCCCAATGCTTTGTAGGACAGAGAGGCTAGAAAGCGAATCCAGTACGTGAGCCCGGCCATTGCCGAGCCGCCTACGCCAACCTAATTCTGGCGCCGTTTGCCCACATGCAAAAAACCAGTGCCACGCTGCTGATAATCGATGACGACGAAGTAGTGCGCGCGAGCCTCGCGGCCTACTTGGAAGACAGTGGCTTCAGCGTCCTGCAGGCCAGTAATGGCCAACAGGGTCTCCAGGTATTCGAGCGCGACAAGCCCGACCTTGTGATCTGCGACCTGCGCATGCCCCAGATGGGCGGCCTTGAGCTGATTCGCCAGGTGACCGAGCTTGCCCCGCAAACGCCGGTGATTGTCGTGTCCGGTGCCGGTGTCATGAACGATGCCGTTGAAGCCTTGCGCCTGGGCGCCGCCGATTACCTGATCAAGCCCCTGGAAGACCTGGCTGTGCTGGAGCACTCGGTGCGCCGCGCCCTGGACCGTGCACGCCTGCTCCTGGAAAACCAGCGCTACCGTGAAAAGCTCGAGACCGCCAACCGCGAACTCGAAGCCAGCCTGAACCTGCTGCAGGAAGACCAGAACGCCGGTCGCCAGGTGCAGATGAACATGCTGCCGGTCAGCCCCTGGACCACCGACGAATTCAAGTTCGCCCACCAGATCATCCCGTCGTTGTACCTGTCGGGTGATTTTGTCGACTACTTCCGCGTCGATGAGCGGCGCGTGGCGTTCTACCTGGCCGACGTGTCCGGCCATGGCGCGTCTTCAGCTTTTGTGACCGTGTTGTTGAAGTTCATGACCACACGGCTGTTGTTTGAGTCCAAGCGCAATGGCACCTTGCCGGAGTTCACCCCCTCCGAGGTGCTGGGCCACATCAACCGGGGCCTGATCAGCTGCAAGCTGGGCAAGCACGTGACGATGGTCGGCGGCGTGATCGACGAAGAAACCGGTCTTTTGACCTACAGCATTGGCGGTCACCTGCCGATGCCTGTTTTGTACACTCCTGACAGTGTGCGTTACCTGGAAGGGCGTGGCCTGCCCGTAGGCTTGTTTAACGAAGCCACCTACGAAGACCACATCCTGGAACTGCCGCCGACCTTCAGCCTGACGCTGATGTCCGACGGCATCCTGGACCTTCTTCCAGAGCCTACACTCAAAGAGAAAGAAGCCGCCTTGCCCCAAAAGGTCAAGTCGGCGGGCGGCAGCCTGGATGGCCTGCGGCAGGTTTTTGGATTGGCCACGCTAGGGGAGATGCCGGATGATATCGCCCTATTGGTGTTGAGCAGGAATCTTTGATGAGTACCGGAAGAATCCAATTCGCCGAGCAAGACGGGACCTTCGTCCTGAAGTTTGTCGGTGAAGTGCGCCTGACCTTGTGTTCGGCCCTGGATGCGACGATCGAGCGGATCTTCACAGCGCTGAACTTCTCGGCGATCGTGATCGACCTGACCGAAACGCGCAGCATCGATAGCACCACCCTGGGCCTGTTGGCCAAGTTGTCCATTCTGTCGCGGCAGAAGGTCGGCCTGTTGCCGACCGTGGTCACCACCCACGAAGACATCACCCGTCTGTTGCAGTCCATGGGCTTTGACCAGGTGTTCAACATCGTTGACCGCCCGATCCCCTGCCCGGAATGCCTTACCGACCTGCCGTCCCAGGACCAGTCCGAGGAGGTCGTGCGGGTCAAGGTGCTGGAAGCGCACAAGATCCTGATGGGCTTGAACGAGTCCAACCGCGAAGCCTTCCACGACCTCGTCAACGCCCTAGAGCGGCACTGACGGCCTCCCTGCTCAAACACACACAGTCCAATGTGGGAGCTGGCTTGCCTGCGATTGCGCACTGTCAGTCGATGAAGTGTTGGCTGGCCCACCGCTATCGCAGGCAGCCAGCTCCCACACTGGACGGCGGTGACAGCGAGGCAAAAAAGGGCGGCACCCTCACAGGTGCCGCCCTTTCTGCTGCTATCTGCCCTTACAGCTTGGCCGACAACAACGCCTCCAGCTTCTCCTGGTCCCGAGCAAACTGACGAATCCCCTCCGCCAGCTTCTCAGTCGCCATCGCGTCCTCGTTGGACTCCCAACGGAACTGCGCTTCAGTCATATGCACACGGGCCTCACCGGCATGGCCTGGCGCCAATTTGCGCTCCAGCTTGCCTTCATCGGCTGCCAGCTTCTCCAACAGGTCCGGGCTGATGGTCAGGCGATCACAACCGGCCAGTTCCTCGATCTGGCTGAGGTTACGGAAGCTCGCACCCATCACCACGGTCTTGTAGCCGTTAGCCTTGTAGTAGTTGTAGATGCGCGTCACCGACTGCACGCCCGGGTCTTCAGAGCCGGTGTAGTCGTTGCCGTTGGCCTTCTTGTACCAATCGTAGATACGGCCCACAAACGGCGAAATCAGAAACACACCCGCTTCAGCACAAGCCACGGCCTGGGCAAACGAGAACAGCAGCGTCAGGTTGGTCTGGATGCCTTCTTTTTCCAGCTTTTCGGCGGCGCGGATGCCTTCCCAGGTGGAGGCGATCTTGATCAGCACGCGGTCGCGGCTGACCCCGGCTTTGTCGTACAGGTCGATCAGACGGTGCGCACGCTTGAGAATAGCGGCCTCGTCGAACGACAGGCGCGCATCCACCTCAGTGGAAATACGGCCCGGCACTACTTTGAGAATCTCTTGACCCACCGCCACCGCAAAGCGGTCACTGGCCAGGCCCACATCGCCGTTGCAATCCTGCACACACTCATCCAGCAGCTTGGCATAGCCAGGAATCGACGCAGCCTTGAGCAGCAGGGAAGGGTTGGTGGTCGCGTCTTGCGGCTTGAGCTTGGCGAGCGTGGAAAAATCGCCGGTATCGGCTACGACGGTGGTGAATTGCTTGAGTTGTTCCAGCTTGGAAGTCATGGGCGTGCTCTGTCCTGTGGGTCTGATGACATTACCCGAGCGCTGGCAGGCGCTCAAGGGCGCAAATGCGTTAGGTCGTTTGCGAGGGCAATAACCTGGAAACAGCCGTTTGAATTACCGGCCGTGGTGCTAACTAGGAGGCCAGAATCGCCGACAGGTTCCCCCCAACTGCTCGATGCCCTCCGATCAAACTGTGGGAGCCAACTTGCCTGCATGACGCCAGCCCAGCCACTGAGATTCACCTAGCCCTCATCGGTCAAACTGTGGGAGCTGGCTTGCCTGCGATGACGCCAGCCCAGCCAATGATATTCACCTGACACACATCGCTCAAAACTGTGGGAGCGGGCTTGCTCGCGAAAGCAGCCTGTCAGCCCCAAATACCCCCACTGACACCCAACCCGTCACCGCCCCTCCAACAAAGCCCCCGCCTGATCCAACAACGCCAACGGATCACTCGCCTTATGAATATCCACCGACAACAACTGCCGAAACTTACGCGCCCCCGGAAAACCGGTCCCCAGCCCCAGAACATGGCGCGTAATGTGATGCATCGCGCCGCCTGTCGCCAAGTGCTCGGCTATATACGGACGCAACTGCGCCAACGCCTCAGCGCGGGTGATCACAGGCGCGGTGCTGCCAAACAGCTGCTGATCCACCTCCGCCAGCAAATACGGATTGTGATAAGCCTCCCGCCCCAACATCACCCCATCAAACGTCTGCAAATGCTCCTGGCACTGCTCCAACGTCTTGATCCCACCGTTGAGATTAATCTCTAACTCTGGAAAGTCCCGCTTCAACTGCGCCGCCACGTCATAACGCAACGGCGGAATGTCCCGGTTCTCCTTGGGCGACAACCCCTCCAGAATCGCAATCCGCGCATGCACGGTAAAACTGGTGCAACCGGCGTCCTTCACTGTGCCGACGAAATCACACAACTGGGCATAACTGTCCCGACCATTGATGCCGATACGGTGCTTCACCGTCACAGGGATCGACACCGCATCGCGCATCGCCTTCACACAATCCGCCACCAGGGCAGGGTGCGCCATGAGGATCGCGCCGATCATATTGTTCTGCACCCGGTCGCTGGGGCAGCCAACGTTCAGGTTCACTTCGTCGTAACCGGCGGCCTCGGCCATGCGGGCGCAGGCGGTCAGATCGGCGGGGACACTGCCGCCCAGTTGCAGGGCCAGCGGGTGCTCGGCTTCGTTGTGGCGCAGGAAGCGGTCGTGGTCGCCGTGGAGGATAGCGCCGGTGGTGACCATCTCGGTGTAGAGCAGGGCGTGTTTGGAGAGCAGGCGCAGGAAGAACCGGCAGTGGCGGTCGGTCCAGTCCATCATGGGGGCGACGGAGAAGCGGCGGGAGAGTGGGGCGGTTTGTAGGGACATGGGGGATCTGAGTCAGCGAGGCGAATGGGGCGTAGTTTATCAGGGATGTTTGTCGGGTACTTGGCGGGTTCTCAAGCCTAGTCAGTCAGCCTTCGGTGATAACCAGAGCACACGCTCGGTCAGGCTTTCGACGCGCACTTTGTGTTGATGATTTATTGTGGCTACGATAATCGTATACGGATTACCTATGACCCAGCCAAAGACGCTTGTAACGTTGAAGAACGTGGACTCCCGTTTGCATTAGTGCGGGACTTTGAATGGTCTACTGCCTTGATCTTGGAAGATGATCGATTTGGCTATGGCGAGTGTCGTTATCGGGCGATGGGATACATAGGGGATCGGCTGCATGTCGTAGTGTTCACCCCACGGGTGGGGCGCGGTTCACGTCATCAGCTTTCGTAAAGCCAACAAACGGGAGGTCAAAAATTATGACCAAGAAACCCAGCCCTGAGAAGGTCGATACAGCGAACCCTGAGTGGTCGGCTGAAGACTTTGCTAAGGCCAAGCCAGCCAGCGAGGTGCTTGCGGGATTGTTTGGCAAAGCTCAGGCGAAGGAAATGCTCAAACCGAAGCGTGGTCGGCCAAAGTCGGTGGCCACTAAAGAGCACGTTAATGTTCGTTTTGATGCTGACGTGCTGGAGCGATTCAGAGCTTCCGGGCCGGGCTGGCAAACGCGAATGAACGCCGCCTTGGCTGATTGGCTTAAAACGCATACGCCGGATGAGCTGAAGGCTTAGTCGCCGAAGATCATGCCTAAGACAATTAGCCGCCGATAAGGCGGCTTTTTACTGCCTAGTGATTATCTCTGTCTAGGCAATGGTACAAATAAATTTGTCCCATTTTTCCGGCTAATTGATCCAGATAGACATGTCGAGCTTTCCGAAAGCGACTTCAAGGGCTGATAGAGCAATAAGCTTTCCAGATGCAGTTAAAAAACACGTGGGTAAAGAATCTGCGCCATAAGCCTCGATTATTTTGTTAAGTGCTGGATATGTTTCTATTAGTTCTTCGTCTGTCTGTGGAAAGTCAGGTACGCCTCTTTTATAGTTTGAAAGCATTAAGTTTGCATCTGCAACCAAGTTTATATTCAAAAGTCCTTTACTGCAGAGGTATTCTCTGTTAGCTGTAGAAAGAAGGAAGCCAGGCTCAATCAGAGGCATAACTCTTTGTGCGTTAAGCTCCAGGATATGCACTGAAGGATGTTTTGGAGTGATGTGTTTGGTGAATAAAATAAAGGTGAGAAAAGCTATCTGTTCTTTTGTGATCCGAGGCAACGCAGCTATAGCCTCCTCATATACGAGCTTTAATAGGGGGTCAGAGTCTTGCTCAAGTCTCGCGACTACCATCGATGCTAGCATAGCCAGATCAATCTGATCGCCTTTCTCAGCGCTACTGAGTAACGCTGAGCTGAAACACGCTTGACTGTCAGGTCTCGCAAAAGCTTCGGGTTTAACGGTATTAGCCACTGCAAGTTTTTTCACAAACTCATCTAAAAACTCACCTGCGTGTTTTCTCGCAGTAGCCTCAGCTTCTGCTCTAAGAGCAGGGAGGTGTCTGTCAAGAAATATTTGTGTTAGCTCTTTGACATCGGCCATGTTTAGACCGTTTTGGGTGATGTGGACGTCATTTCCCGCTTGAACGGCGACTGCACCGGTTCCGACATTCTGCTCTTGGCTGTCTCCAAACATGCCGGGCCTCATTTGCTGATATTCACGTCACGGCCAGCTTGAATGGCTTTCGAATTCGCACCAACCTTTTGCGATTGGGTAGGCTCTGCTTTCTTTGCCGTAATGAACGCCGCTAGCAAGCTACCAAGCGACGCAATGACAGCGGTCACGGAGTCAAAGCCAGGCTTCATAATGGCCCAGGCTGCACAGGCTACGAAAGCTGCAAAAAGCAAGAGTTTGACAACGATGCGCATAAACGGAGTCCAGTTTTATCAATTGAGTTCTGGATTCTAGAAGGCGTTAGGATAATGGCAAGGAAGATCTCTGGATGATGGACGAAATTGGTGCGCGAGAACCAATGAATCTGCACAGCGCTTTATTTATAAGGCTATGTCCAATCCATCATCGTGGCGACGGAGAAGCGGCGAAAGAGTGGGGCGGTTTGTAGGGGCATGGGGGGGCTGAGTCAGCGAGGCGAATGGCGCGCAGTTTATCAGGAACGGATCGTGGGGGCCGGAGAGGCAAATTTTGCGCGCATTGCCACTTCGAACGAGGACGTTGCCGCGTGTGAAATACGCCAAGGATCTACAATCGATCAGCTCGCACTCTAAACGGAGGTCAGATAGGATCAGTTGGGAGCTGCCCATCGGCGGTATGTTTCACCCGATCTTCGCGTCCCCTGGAAGGAAACTGAGCCAGTCTGTCCTCGCTGGTGAAATGGCATCCGAGAAATCGTCAGCGGCTTTTGGTTTTACGACAGTGACATAGCTCGCTTCGTCTTCCAGATTTTTGAGTCCTCTTTCAAGCCACTCAACCCGCATTCTGGCTCCAGCGCCTAGCGCGCATGGTCGCCACCTGGTCATTGGTGGCGAATTTGTCTTCGTCGGCTTGTTTTACCGCTAGCTCAATCTGAGAGGTCAGCGTCTTTTCGTGCTCGATGTAGTCGCGAAGAACGTCCATTGCCAGGTAGCTCGCTGTCTGGCCGTTGGTTTTGGCCAGGTCGGCGAGAGAGTTGGATAGGTCTTCCGGCAGGTTTAGGAATATCCCAGTCATGGCGGCCTCGATGGTGGACGGTTGTGGGGCATCTTACGCCGTGAAGCGTCGGGTTGAAGCAGCAGGCCGTCGCGAGGTGTGTCTGGGAGTGAGTCGTTTGCTTTCCTTTGCCAACTCAAAACCCGATATCGTGGCGGATAAATAAATCTGTCCCCTTTGTCCCTTCAAGAAAAGTAATCCCTGACGGGTGCGAGTCAGCTGCATATACCGTTGGTTCGTATGTCAACCAGGCGCGGAGTACTCTAAAATAGAGAAAGCCCAGCGCCAGTATATGAATTAAATAGACGTGCTATTTTTTGAGTCTGTGGGTTTTGTGGATACTTCTAACTTTTTAATAAGTTCCATAAGAATTTCATGAGTGTTGATTGGGTACGGATCACTACCGGCTTTGGAGAAGTCCTTCCCGCTGAATATCCTAGATGCAATGGCGGCTTTGATCTTGTGCCGCTCATCCTCGGGTAGGGACGCTAGGAACGGCGAGACCGCTTTCATGTCGAGTGAGGTTTGCTGGTGCTGATACTGCTGCTCCCTATGTTTGGCAGACTCTCTCGCCAAATAAGCGGCAGGCACAGAAAGTAAGAACACTAAACTGACGCGGCTCAAGAATCTTGGCCATTCAAACTCGTTCGTAATGGTTGCGGCCACTGCACTGCCCAGAACTACTACAATAAGCGCCATACACGCTAAAGCACCATATCGTAGCCAGTCCGCCATCACCTTCTCATCGGTTGCGCTTTTCTCATAATCGCCCGCAATCGCTCGGCCTGAAACATGACCAAGAATATCATTGATTTCCGATTTTGAGCTTTCTATGGCTTCTATACCGTCAGTATATAAAGCTAAAACCTTATTGATTTCATCCTGTGCTTCATGTTCTAGGCGCTGAATTCTTATTTCAAGTTCTGCGATACGAACTGCGTTTTCATTTAGAAGCTTCTTTATTCTATCGTCATTATAGACATGATCAGTGGATGAGGATCTGTTTTTGATAGCCTCCTGAAGGGACTCACAGTCTATATCTAAAAGCTTCCCAGTATTCCGAATTATATCATTTGGAATGCCCTGAACTTTTGCAGCGAGCTGTTGCCCGTAGATGCTAATCATTTTGGCAGGCTTAAGCGCATCTTCCATGTGGCCAGCGTTGAAGTGCTCTTCAAACATTAAGAGGTTTTTTGCTATCTCGGAAAAGAGACTTAACAAATCTTGAGATTCTAGTTGTCCCTTGAATAAAGACTGCAGATGCTCTGAAGTACTTGCGGCTGTTCTGACTTGTATATTGATATCTTCGAACATGCTTGCTCACTAGTTAAAGACGTAGGAAGGCTGGGGGGCTGCTTCTGGGGGCGCTAGAAGCTAATATATTACAAAGCTCCGTGCTAAAGGGGTCACGACTATCCTTGGCTGTTTTGCAAAAAATATGCATGAGCTCTGCCAGAGTAACGCAATCTGTCAGTAGTTCAATGTGTTTGGTGGCAATGCGCGGCTTTGTTACAGCCAGTAAAAAGGGGTTGGGCTTTGCTGCACTCGTTGGTGATGGTATGAAAATGGTACGGGGAGATGGAGGCAGCGCTGAAATGCCTTTCCTACAAGGCCTGAAGGTTTAGTCGTTCCAATCCATCATCGGGGCAATGCAGAAAGCGCCGGAACGATCTTGGGGGAATAGGTCAAAATTTCTAGGAAATGTCCGACGCTATCTCGGCTTGCCCCCTGGACCATCCATAGCTAACCTCGTTGGGCCGCTGCAAACTCAGCGGTCGGAGGTGGAAGTCCGAATTGCTAAGGCGTTTATTTAACTCCCGAAAATATTTGGAGCTTCGCCCATGCACAACAACACACGCAGTGCTTCACCTGATCAAACCGCATCGTCCGTCGATGCCAAGCTTCAAGCCGCAGCCCAGCGAGCAATCCATGATCACTTGCCCCCATCTGACGACGCTGCCCCCACCGAACGCCCAAGCGACAACCTATTCCTCGTCAACCCAACCATCGACCCCGAAACTCTCCTGGCCAACGCCGCCGAAAACCTAGCATCCGCCAACGAAATGGCCTCCACCTTGGCGTTCGATCTCGACGACTCCCAACGCGCCATCGCCTTGGGCATTCAGCAGTTAATCGAGTTGAGCTCGCTGCTCGTTGACCGAGCCCAGGAGCAGGTTGCGCCTGGAACCGCCCCAGTCAAAGCCTGACTACCAACCCTGCCGCCTTACCCAAGGCGGCAACCTGAACTCATGCTGTCACCCAGCAAAGTTTCATAATTTCCTGCGCCGTTGAGGTCTACGATTCCCTGCAAGAGAGGACCCCAGCGCCTCCAGCCCACAGGGAACTGAAACCATGATCTCGAACCTCGTCAAAGTTGTGATGATCACCGGCACGTTGCTGTTGAGTGCTTGTTCATCTTCACCAGCCGTGAGCAGTGACCCGTGCTTTTCAGGCGGATGCCAGGCGTTTGGTGATCATAGCCCCAACAAAGCCGCGAAAATGAATTTTGGCGGTAGTGGGCTGGGCAGTAGTTATGGGGAGTATGGTTCGGGGCTGCTGCATGATGATTGATGGAGTGGGGGCAAGCACTAATGCCTGCCAGTTAAGTGTCATCGCCTTCTGTAGGAGCGAGCAAGCTCGCTCCTACAAAGAAGTCTCAACTGGCTGGAGGCCCCTCCCACAGTTTGATTGAGTAGCGCGTCAGTGGCCGCCTTTCATCCGCCGGGCGATCAGGTAGAGACCCAGGCCCACCAGGGCGGTCGCGGCGCCGATGTAGCCGGTGCTGGTCCAGCCGAGGCCGGCAGTAATCGCCATCCCACCAAACCACGGCCCCAGCGCATTCGCCAGGTTGAACGCCGCATGGTTCGACGCTGCCGCCAGGCTCGGCGCTTCGTGGGCGATGTCCATCAGGCGAATCTGCAACGGTGCTGCCAGCGCAACCATAGTGCCAACCAACCCCATGCTCAGCAGCACACCCCACAGCGACGAGGCGGCGAAGGGGAAGAACAGCAGCACGGCCATCGACCATACCAAAATCAAACCCACCGCCCGAAACTGCATGCGATCAAACAGCTTGCCACCGGCAATGTTGCCGATGATGCCGCCCACGCCGAACGCGGCAAGGCCAAACGGAATCCACTGCGGCGAGACCTTGGTCACTTCGAGCATGGTTGGCGCCAGGTAGCTGAATACGCAGAACATCCCGGCAAAGCCAATTGCGCCGATGGACAGGGCCATCCAGACCTGGGGTTTGGTGAAGGCGCGCAGTTCTTTGCGTGGGTCGCTGCGTTGTTCGTCGTGGCGGTGGGGCACGAATTGCCAGACCAGGGCGATGCTGAGCAGGGCGATCACGCTGACCAGGGCGAACGCCGAGCGCCAGCCCAGGTGTTGGCCGAGGAAGGTGGCGATGGGGTTGCCGAGCAGCATGGCCAGGGTCAGGCCCATCATCACGCGGGCTACGGCGCCGGCGCGTTTGTCGGTGGGCACCATGCTGGAGGCAACCACGGCGGCGATGCCGAAGTAGGCGCCGTGGGGCAGGCCGCTGATAAAGCGGAAGGCCACCAGCGAACCGAAGGTGGGGGTGAAGGCGGTGGCGAAGTTGCCCAGGGCGTACAGGCCCATCAGCAACAGCAGCATGTGTTTGCGCAGCAGCTTGGCGCCGAGGATGGCCAGCAGCGGGGCGCCCACCATCACGCCCAGGGCGTAGGCGCTGATGGCGTGGCCCACCTGGGGTTCGCTCAGGCCCAGGTTCTGGGCGATGTCGGGCATCAGGCCCATGATGGCGAATTCGCCGGTGCCGATCGCGAAGGCGCCCACGGCCATGGCCGCTTCCATTTTGGCGGCGCTGCGCGCGGGCAGTACCTGCCCGGGTGTTTGCTGGATAGTCATGGGTAACTCTGTGTGGAAGGTGTGCACGAAGGACGGTCGCCGATGCTACGCAAGCCGCGACGAAGGTGTCTAGAGCCGTCATTTTCGGCAGAGTTCCACGCCTGTGACCGCAGGTCGCGGCTGCCAGGCTTGACAGGAGCGCATTAAAAGCCGCGATTTAGGCCTGTCAATTGGCCAAACGGCGCATAAACGCTGTTTAGCGTGATATTCTGCGCGCCGTCTTGGGCTAGTCTTTCCCTGGTGCGTACACCCGTATACGTCCCAGCGGTTGGCTGTCGCCCAGGTAGCTGAAGCCAATAATGATAAGAAGTCAGCGCAGAAGGGACATAACAGTGAGGTCGATCCATCGGCCTTGTGTGCCCACCCTGCAGCCTTTATGTGACTGTGCAGACCCCGCGGTACGTTGCCTGACGTAGCGTGAACGAGGGTTACTCATGACCAGGGGCGGTAGGGCGGATGGCGTTTTATCATAGGTGCTACTGATGTTTAAAAAAGTAAACACTGCCCTGCTGGGGCTGGCTTTGTCGATGGGGATCACGTCCGTTCACGCGGAAGAGGCAAAGAAAGTCGATGTGCTGCTGATCGGCGGCGGCATCATGAGTGCAACCCTGGGTGTCTGGCTCAATGAGCTGGAACCGGACTGGTCCATGGAAATGGTCGAGCGTCTCGATGGCGTGGCCGAAGAAAGCTCCAACGGCTGGAACAACGCCGGTACCGGTCACTCGGCCCTGGCTGAGCTGAACTACACCCCGGAAGACAAGAACGGCAACGTTGAGATCCCGAAAGCGGTCGAGATCAACGAAGCGTTCCAGATCTCCCGTCAGTTCTGGTCCTGGCAGGTTCAGCAGGGCGTGTTGAAGAACCCACGTTCGTTCATCAACTCCACTCCGCACATGAGCTTTGTGTGGGGCGATGACAACATCAAGTTCCTGAAAAAGCGCTACGAAGCCCTGAAGGCCAGCCCGCTGTTCGCTGGCATGCAGTACTCCGAAGACCCGGCGCAGATCGCCAAGTGGGTTCCGCTGATGATGGAAGGGCGTGACCCCAACCAGAAAATCGCGGCCACCTGGAGCCCGATCGGCACCGACGTGAACTTCGGCGAGATCACCCGCCAGTTCGTCGCTCACCTGCAAACCACGCCGAAGTTTGACTTGAAGCTGTCGAGCGAAGTGCAGGACATCACCAAGAACGCCGACGGTTCGTGGCGTGTGAGCTACAAAAACCTCAAAGACGGCACCAAGACTGAAACCGACGCCAAGTTCGTGTTCATCGGCGCCGGCGGCGGTGCCCTGCACCTGCTGCAGAAGTCGGGCATTCCTGAAGGCAAGGAATACGCAGGCTTCCCGGTTGGTGGTTCGTTCCTGGTGACCGAGAACCCGACCATCGCTGAGCAGCACCTGGCCAAGGCCTACGGTAAGGCTTCGGTAGGTTCGCCTCCGATGTCGGTTCCGCACCTGGACACCCGTGTGCTGGATGGCAAGCGCGTGATTCTGTTTGGCCCATTCGCGACCTTCTCGACCAAGTTCCTGAAGGAAGGCTCGTACCTGGACCTGCTGACCAGCACCACCACCCACAACATCTGGCCAATGACCAAAGTTGGTATTCGTGAATACCCACTGGTCGAGTACCTCGCCGGCCAACTGATGCTGTCCGATGACGACCGCTTCAAGGCACTGCAAGAGTACTTCCCGAACGCCAAGCAGTCCGACTGGCGCCTGTGGCAAGCCGGCCAGCGCGTGCAGATCATCAAGCGTGATGAAGAGCAAGGCGGCGTGCTGAAGCTCGGTACCGAAGTGGTCAGCTCTGCCGACAACACCATCGCAGGCCTGCTGGGTGCATCGCCAGGCGCGTCCACCGCGGCTCCGATCATGCTGACCGTGTTGCAAAAGGTGTTCAAGGACAAAGTAGCCAGCCCGGCCTGGCAGGAAAAACTGCACCAGATCGTGCCAAGCTACGGCACCAAGCTGAACGACAGCCCTGAAGCGGTTGCCAAGGAATGGGCCTACACCGCCGGTATCCTGCAACTGACCCCGCCACCTGCGATTCCGCAGCTGGCTGCTCCACAGGCCACCGAGGCTGCCAAGCCTGCGGCTGAGCCAAGCAAGCCGGTTTCTGACCTGGCGCTGTAAGCAACATCTACGAAAAAGCCCGCTGAACCGGTGACGGTCAGCGGGCTTTTTTGTGGGCATTCAGAGGGTGAATCCCTTCTTGAGTTGCTCATGCAGATGAAGCGCCAGATGGTTTGCGCTATCGGACAACAAGTAGATGTGATGGCGCGGCAATTCAGGCAGTTGAACGCCGGGGATATTTTGGGTCAACCCAGCGGTTATTCGGCTTTCTTCAATCAGGCCAACGGCCAATCCGCAGATCACGGCGGCTTCTACCGCAGTAGAACTGGCACTTTCCAGCAGGACTCGATAGTAGGCGCCATGCTCTTTCAACGCCCGTATCGCCGAGGCTCGATAGGGGCAGCCGGTTAATTGCACTGCGATAGGTAGCGGCGCCTGTTCTGGTGTTTTGAATTGGTCGGAAACAACCCATACAGGCTGTATCGAACCCAACTGTTCTCCCTGCTCCAAGGGCTGAGCACTGACGATCAATGCCAAATCAATCTGTTCCCGGCTGAACATGGTGAACAGTTCGCCACTGGATCTGGCTTCTATTTCCAACTCAAGCAAGGGATTGTCAGCGATAAGCTGCGGCAGGAAATCGCGCATGAAAGCCGGCGCATAAGAATCAGGAAGCCCCAGGCGAATCCTTCCTTGCATGCGCTGGGGGGTTAAGGAGGCCAGTAAGCGGTCGTGGCTCTTGAGAAAGTCAGTGGTTTCGCTGAGTAGTTTCTTGCCATACATCGTCAGCTCAACACCTTGGTTACTCCGGCTGAACAGGCGTTGGCCGACTAAGTCTTCCAGCTTTTGAATCTGCGTCGTAACGGTCGAAGCGCTCCGATGCACATGGCTCGCTGCTTCATTGAAGCGACGGAAGCGGGCGACCGCATGGAAGGTTCGCAGCAGATCGATATTGAGTTGCTTGCTCATGATTCCTCTTTTGAGGATTAGTGGTGCGGGTTATTCAAATATACAAAATCATGCATGCTGATTAGGCTTTGGGTCAAACAGGTTCGTATGTGCTTTCGCGCCTGACAATAAGAAAAAGGAGCCCATATATGGATATCAATGAGTTGGTAGCGTCATCGCTGAAAAACAACCACGGATATGACGCCCAGATCTGGACGATTGAAAATGCCGAAAAGTACGCATCGACATCTACCGATCTCAAGGATCGAGATCGACAGGTCAGTGAAGAAATCCTTGGTTTGATGACCTCGTTGAATTTGGAGGGTGTGAACCGAGTTGACCTCTGTGCGGCACCCTGCGGCAATGGAGCATTAAGTGAGATTTTACGCGCCGTGGCGGATGATTTGGTCGGTCTGGTAGGTCAAGACCGTTTGCATTACGTCGAATTGGGGCCAGAGCCGATCAAGACGTCCGTGCTGCTTCAGCATCTGCTTGAGAACGGGGTGGAAGCTGCACATTACACGGCGGTTGATATCAACCGGGCCTCACATGACGTAATGCGTCGAGCGGTGGAACCACTGCTGGCAGCGCCTGAGAACTTTCGTTACTTGGCCACCGATTTCCGCGCGTTGTGCCGGGACGATATTGAATGTGGGCAAGACGTGACATTAGTCACGATGCTGGGGTTTCAGGAGGGAAATGAACTGCCCGAAACGATCGGCCAAATCATTCGCAGAATAGGTGGGACACGGACCTATGTCTTGTCAGAAATGCAGCTGTCCATCCCGGATGATGATGCGCATATTCATCGCTTTTATCGGCATCACTGCATGACTCGCTTTTCTGAGCTGGTGGGTTTGAAGCTCGGTTTTGACAAGGTCGGCAGCAATCATGAAGTCGTCGTTTCAGACATTGAAGTCGATGATGACTGGTATCGCGTAGCGGCAACCTTGCTTCCTGTTCTCAGCGGTAAAGATGAAGGTTATTTGTTGACCAATGTGTGCTTGAAGTACACCCGCGAGCAATTTAGCCGCGTGCGTCAGGATTACGGTGGATGTCGCGTCATTGGTGAGTATTGCAGCGGTGACGGCAGCGTTCTCTACCAGTTATCGGAGTACCGAATGGATCACGGTATAGCCAATTGAGAGAGGAAGTCACGATGAAACAGCAAAGTGAGCTACCCGTATTCGCACAAGGGGCTGCACGCCTGAAGTCAGCCCTGCAAGCATCACTGGTTCCCGCATCCCGATGTAAGCATCCCGGGGCCCTGCTCGACACGTTGCAACACTGGAGTGACAGTTATTTGCGCAGTGATGGCCCATGCCTCACAGGTCATCGCAGCTTAGCGAACCTGGGGTACATGAGGTCGCCACTAGTAATTGCCCAGCCCGAGCAGCTGACGGCAGTGGCTCAGGTCTCGGGGCTGTTCAATGAGCAGGGCATCGCCGAGTTGAGGCGAGCGTGTTATCAGCTGGAGGCGGGGTCCAGCACCAGCGACTGGATTATCTCTAACCGTACCCGTGCGGCAACGCGGTCATCGACACTTATCCGGGAGATGATGGACAGTCGGGCGTTCCTGCTGGCGGTGTCAAAAATTGCAGGTGTGCCGCTGGTTCCGCACCCTTTCTTGCGCGCCCGTTCCCAGGTCAATTACTTCTACCCGCCCCAGGCTCAGCACGATAGGGCACAGATCGGTATGTGGCATACCGATGGAACCAGCTTTGTGCTGAACATAGTGCTGTCTGAGCCCAGCGAGTACGAAGGTGGAGAGTTCGTTTATTTTGAGGGCCCTGTGGAGCGCTTTGATGTCGCAAGCCTCAATGACAACGTGCGAAGCTGTGGTGTGAAAGCCAGTGGCGATGCGGTGTATATCTACGGCAGTCGAGTGTTTCATGGCGTGCGCCCACTCACTCAAGGCCGGCGCATGTCGTTGGTGTTGTCGTTTCACTGTCCTTACAGTCAGGCGGATGTAAATAAGTTCTGGCACTTGGCATCTGACGATGGCGTGCTGCGTACCATCAGGCCTTGGTTCCAGCTCAAGTGTGACCTGATACGACCCGCCAGCGAGCAATATCGGCGTTTGGGGATTGACCCCATCACGTTTGGCGAACTCGTGCCGTTGCAATTGCAGGGGGCACGATGACGGCTCGTATTGGCTACACGCGGTTGTTACTGCTGCAGGTCGTCTTTGTCCTGTCTTGGAGTTCCGGCTTTATAGGTGCCAAGTTAGGCGCGCAGAGTGCTGGAGCCTTCAACCTTTTGTTCTGGCGTTTTTTGTTGGTTTCGTTATGCCTGGCGCTGTTTTTGAACAGACGGTTGCTGAGGGTTTCCTGGCAGCAGATCCGTCATCACGCGGTTGTCGGGTTCCTGTCGCAGTTCCTGTATTTGAGTTGCCTCTACGTGGCGATCCAGAACGGTCTACCGCCCGGGATCGCGGCGATCATTGCGGCGTTGCAGCCGTTGATGACCGCGGCATTGTCGACGGGCATGGCGTCCGAGCGCAGTGGCGGCTGGCAGTGGTTGGGGTTGATGATCGGCTTTGTCGGTGTGTCGATTGTGATTGCCGGGCAGTATGGCGGTGGCGGGCAGGGTGTCGGGCTGGTCATGTATCTCTTGCCTCTGGTGTCGGCACTTGGGCTGACACTGGCGACTTTGTACGAGCGTCGCTCGGTGCAGGCCCAGGACAGCGGGTTGGTATTGCCGCTGTTTATCCAGTCGCTGTTGACCTTGATAGGTTTTACCGCGGCCGTGATCTACACCGACACCCTGAGTATTCCCCATGACACCAACGTACTGATCTCGATTGTGTGGCTGACGGTGTTCTCCACCTTCCTCGCCTATTTGAGCCTGTGGATGCTGCTGAGGGTGATGACTGCCACCCATGTGGCGGCGCTGGTGTACCTGGAGCCGCCGGTGACTCTGGTGTGGGCCGCGTTGATGTTTGGTGATGTGATCCACGCATCGACCTACGCGGGCATTGCTGTAGTCGTGGCGGGGTTGGTGCTGGTGCGCCTGAAGCGACCGACTGTCGCCTGTACTTCCTGAGGCTGTTAGGTTCAGCAACCCGACAGACACCGCCTGTTAAAAAGTACCCAGGGCCAAGCAGGAGCGTGGCTGAAACAAGGGGGGATTTTTACCAGTGCAGGTGTTGGGCGTTCGCGCCCGAGGGTTTTGTATGTTGCTACGTTATGCAGCATTGGCCGCCATGGTGGTGGCTGCGTCCGGGTGTGTACAAGAGCGTGTGGTGCATGAACGCAGGCCGGTGCAACGTGAGTATGTTGATGTGGTGGCGCCGCAACCGCCGCCGGTGCAGGTGATAGAAGTCGAACCGGCGGTACGCGAGGGTTATATCTGGTCACGCGGTTACTGGCGTTGGGAAGGCGGGCGCTATGTGGCGGTGCACGGCCATTGGGAGCCGGTGCGCCAGGGCTATCGTTATGTACACCCGCACTGGGTGCAGCGTAATGATGGCTACCACTGGCAGATCGGCGGCTGGGTTCGCTGACCAAACCTCCTCACCCTTTCCTCTGTAGGAGCGAGCTTGCTCGCGAAAAACGTCAACGGTTACACGGGCATTCAGGTTGCACGCGGTGCCTGTGAGTTTTTCGCGAGCAAGCTCGCTCCTACACAAACAAAGCGAGCTAGCCGAGCCGTTTCATCCCCGCTGCATTGGCCGCCTTCAGATCAAACGTGGCGGTGTACTCGCACCCCGCCGCGTGGCCACAGCGTTCAACCAGGCAGTCGGCAAAGTCGGCTTTGCCTGCGCTGAACTTGCGCAATGCCTGCCAGATGATATCGGCGTGCTCGACGGTCAGCTCCCGTGTGTGCAACAAGGTTTCCAGCACCGTCACCACGTCGCTTTTGGCCGACTGGTAGCAGGACTGCAACACCCACACCAACTCCGTAAGCGTCACCAGACTGACAAAGCCTGGCGAGGCGGCGGTGAGCGATTCGATCAGTTGGGATGCTTTAGCGGATTGAACCGGGTCGTCCTGGGTCACGTAACGCACCAGTACGTTGGTATCCAGGCCAATCATCCAGCTGTTGCTCCCTGGGCCGCGATGGCGCGGTTCATGTCTTCGATAGACACGGCATGGGCAGGCTTGCGGATCAGACCCTTGAGGTCCTTGACGGTTTTGCTTGCGGCAATCATGGAAAACTTGCCGTCTTCCATTTCAACGAATTCCACCCGGTCGCCTGTTTCCAGGCCCAGGGCCGTCCTGACCTGGACAGGGATGGTGATTTGCCCTTTTGAAGTGAGTGTGGCGGTGGCCATAGTGAAGATCTCCATCGTGATACTCCTTACCTTAGGGTAAGGAATGACAGAGGACAATATCCGTTGGTCCATAGGTCGCTCGCTGAGGTGGGTGAGTTGGAAGGAATAGTAAAACCCTAGTCCGAACTCTTGAACCTCACACGCCGAGCCATGCCCCAAACGGATACAAACTATGACCGACCACCGCTAGCTCATTGCACCACGCGGTAGCACGGTACATACGCCGCGCCGCCTGGCAACTTCATGCGGTGCTGGGCCACGAAGGCCTTCAGCAGCTCATCCAGCGGTTTCATGATCGCCGGGTCACCATGGATCTCATACGGGCCGTTTTCCTCGATCAGGCGGATGCCCTTGTCCTTGACGTTACCCGCCACGATCCCCGAGAACGCCCGGCGCAGGTTGGCTGCCAGTTCATGGGGCGGCAGCGCGTGGCTCAGTTGCAGGCTGGCCATGTTTTCATGGGTAGGGTCGAATGGGCGCTGGAAGCCTTCGTCGATCTTCAGCAGCCAGTTGAAGTGGAACGCGTCGTTACGCTCGCGGCGGAACTGCTTCACCGCCTTGAGGCCGGTGGTCATCTGGCGGGCCACTTCGGCCGGGTCGTCGATGATGATCTGGTAATGCTTCTGCGCCGCTTCGCCCAGGGTGGCACCGACAAACGCGTGCAATTGTTCCAGGTAAGGCGCGGCATGTTTGGGCCCGGTAAGCACCACCGGGAACGGCACGTCGCGGTTGTCCGGGTGCATGAGGATGCCCAGCAGGTACAGGAACTCCTCGGCCGTACCGGCGCCGCCGGGGAAGATGATGATGCCGTGGCCGACACGCACGAAGGCTTCCAGGCGTTTTTCGATGTCCGGCAAAATCACCAGCTCGTTGACGATGGGATTCGGCGCTTCGGCGGCGATGATGCCTGGCTCGGTCAAGCCCAGGTAACGGCCATTGGTGATGCGTTGCTTGGCGTGGGAAATGGTCGCGCCCTTCATCGGGCCTTTCATTACGCCGGGGCCGCAGCCGGTGCACACGTCGAGGCTGCGCAGGCCCAGTTCGTGCCCGACTTTCTTGGTGTATTTGTATTCTTCGGTGTTGATCGAATGGCCGCCCCAGCACACCACGATCTTCGGCTCCACACCCGGACGCAGCGTACGGGCGTTGCGCAGCAGGTGGAACACGTAGTCGGTGATGCCTTGGGAGTTGCTCAGGTCGATACGCTGGCTGTCCAGCTCGTTCTCGGTGTAGACGATGTCGCGCAGGGCGCTGAACAGCATTTCGCGGGTGCTGGCGATCATTTCGCCATCGACGAAGGCATCGGCGGGGGCGTTGAGCAGTTCCAGGCGTACGCCGCGGTCTTGCTGGTGAATACGCACTTCAAAGTCTTTGTATGCGTCGAGGATGGTCTTGGCGTTGTCGATATGCGCGCCGGTATTGAGAATCGCCAGGGCGCATTGGCGGAACAGGGTGTAGATGCTGCCGGTACCGGCTTCGCTCAGTTGCTGCACTTCACGTTGGGACAGGGTTTCGAGGCTGCCCTTGGGGCTGACGGAGGCATTGATGACTTGACGTTGGGGCATTCTGATTCCTTGAAAGCATAGCCACCGCGCCCGCTTGGGGGCGATGGCTTGAGAATGGTGAGCGCCAATTAAGGTCGCACGAGACGATTATTTACCTCAGGCACAAGGCCCAGCGCAAATGCCGTCCAACACCATCATGCCGCAGAACTTACTGAATCAGCTTCCAGTTTTTGTAGAAAACCCGACGCAGGGTAAAGACCAGGCCGGCAAACCCTGCGATCACGGCGTTGAGCACCGAGGGCAGCAGGGTCGGGCGCACAATATCAATGAACAGGCAGTAGCGTTTGGCGTCGTTTTTGTTGAAGGAGGCGTGCATCAGCGTGTCATCGAAGATAAACAGCGGGTCGTCGTGCCAGTAGTGCTTGTGCTTGCCCACCTGGATATACACGCCCTCATGGTGCGGTGCCGGCGCCATGTTGTAGAGCACACGGAACATCATGCGCAGGGGGCCGAAGTGGAACGACGTCGAGCGGTTCTCGTTGAACACCGAGACGCCGATGGTTTTCACGAACGGCAGTTTCTTGCGCAGTTGCGGGATATCCAGAGTGGTTTCGATCGGGCGGCCGTACCACTGGAAAAACAACATGCCGCGTTTCTTCTCGGCCATGCGCTCGTCCAGGTAGCTGATGATTTCATCCTTGCGGGCCATGGCGTCGTCGATCACCTTTTGCAGGTCTTCGCGCCAGGCCGGTGGCAGGTCGTTCATGGTGTAGACATGTCGGTTGCGGCTGCTGAGCAGGTCGAGCAGGGTGTTGAACGGTGCCAGCACCCAGGTATTACGGCCGTTGCCGATAAAATACTTCTTGATGGTGTCGCGGTCGTAAAGGCCGTTACGCAGGAAGTCATAAACGCCGCAGCACACCACCAACAGCAGAAACACCAGGCAACTGCGCGGGAAACAATAGATCAACAGCAGAACGCCGAGCACCCACGCCAGGGATACCAGCTTTTTGCCGACAGCATTTTTGCTCATGAAACGAGGCTCCAAAGCCGAAACATATTGAAACAATATCGTCATCATAGGGGTTTATGAGGCTCGCAGGCGTTTTTAAATAGGGTGAAATTGTGAAGCCGCTGCACAATTTGTAACCGTTGCCGTGCAGGCTCCGGCGTTTTATGGATTGAATTTTGAGAACAGAAGATTTGCGACTATCGTGACGCTTCGGTTTTTCAGGCGTCATAGACCGGTACGATTGAAGTTGAATGGCCACTATTGGCCTTCGGCACCTTGGAAGAGGCAGAAATTTTTATGATCATCAAACCGCGGGTTCGTGGCTTTATCTGTGTGACCGCTCACCCTGTTGGCTGTGAAGCGAACGTCAAAGAGCAGACCGACTACGTAACCAAAAACGGCGTCATCGAAGGCGGCCCTAAAAAGGTGCTGGTCCTCGGTGCCTCCACCGGCTACGGCCTGGCCGCGCGCATCAGTGCTGCGTTTGGCTGCGGCGCCGACACCCTGGGCGTGTTTTTTGAGAAAGAAGGCGAAGAAGGCAAGCTGAGCTCCGCCGGCTGGTACAACAGCGCGGCGTTCGAGAAGTTTGCCGTGGAAAAAGGCCTGTACGCCAAGAGCATCAACGGCGACGCGTTCTCCGACGAGATCAAGCGCCTGACCATCGAGACCATCAAGAAAGACCTGGGCAAGATCGACCTGGTGGTCTACAGCCTGGCCGCGCCACGCCGTACCGACCCGCAAGGCGTGGTGCACAACTCCACCCTCAAGCCAATCGGCAAGGCCGTGACCCTGCGCGGTATCAACACTGACAAGGGCGTAGTGGTAGACACCACCCTTGAGCCTGCAACCCAGGAAGAAATCGACGGCACCGTGAAGGTCATGGGCGGCGAAGACTGGCAGCTGTGGATCGACGCCCTGCGTGACGCCGACGTACTGGCCGAAGGCGCCAAGACCACCGCGTTCACCTACCTCGGTGAGAAGCTGACCCAGGACATCTACTGGAACGGCTCCATTGGCGAAGCCAAGAAAGACCTGGACAAGAAAGTTTTGACCCTGCGCGAAAACCTCGCTGCGCTCAAGGGCGACGCCCGCGTGTCGGTGCTCAAGGCCGTGGTCACCCAGGCCAGCTCGGCCATCCCGATCATGCCGCTGTACCTGTCGCTGCTGTTCAAGGTGATGAAAGAGCAGGGCACTCACGAGGGCTGCATCGAGCAGGTCTACGGCCTGTTCAAGGACAGCCTGTACGGCAGTCAGCCGAAACTCGACGCCGATGGCCGCCTGCGTGCCGACCTGGCCGAGTTGGAGCCGAAGGTCCAGGACGCCGTGGCCGCGCTGTGGAATCAGGTGACCGACGACAACGTCAACGAGATCAGCGATTTTGCCGGTTACAAGGCTGAGTTCCTGCGCTTGTTCGGCTTTGAAGTCGACGGCGTGGATTACGACGCGGATGTGAACCCGACCGTCAAAATCAACGGCCTGATCCAGGCTTAAAACGCGGCCAATAAGGTGGGAACTGGCTTGCCCTGATGTCAGTCAGTTAACGCAAATCCCTTGTGGGAGCGGGCTTGCCCGCGAAGGCGGTGTGTCAGTCGCAGCATCTGAGGCTGTACGACCGCTTTCGCAGGCAAGCCAGCTCCCACATTTGATCTTCATTGCTTTGAGCATTGCGTTCGCTTAATGAAGCCATGCCTTCTCCCACCTGTCTTTTCAGACACTTCTTACGCCCCGGCGCGCGCCTCCCTCTTGTAGATCTGTCAGACTCCAGCTGCTATCAAGCCACGCTAACGGAGGATCTGATGACGATTCGTGCAGTAGTTTTTGATTTCGGCGGTGTCCTGTTCGACTGGAGCCCGCAGCACCTGTACCGCAAGCTGATCGCCGACGACGTCGAGCGCCAATGGTTCCTCGACACCATCTGTACCCAGGACTGGAACACCGAGCAAGATGCCGGTCGCTCCTTGGCTGAGGCCACCCGCACCCTGATTACCCAATACCCCGAACACAAGGCCCTGATCCAGGCTTATTACGAGCGCTGGCCAGAAATGCTGCGTGCCGAATTACCCGAGGGTGTGGCGATTCTCGAGGCCTTGCACCAGGTTGAGATGCCGCTGTTCGGGCTCACCAACTGGTCGGCAGAAACCTTCCCTTATGCCCGGGCCAACTACCCGTTCCTGCAGCGTTTTCGCAACATCGTCGTGTCCGGCGAATTGAAACTGATCAAGCCTGACCCGGCGATCTACCACGCCAGCCTGAGTCAAGTGCGTGAACACTTGCCAGACATCCAGGCCAGTGAAGTGGTGTTTATCGACGACGTCGCCGGCAATATCGAGGCCGCCATCGCGTTGGGCTGGCAGGGCATTCACCACGTATCGGCCGAGCGCACCGCCACGCGCTTGCGTGAGTTGGGCGTAGCGTTCTAGCGCGCCCATTTCTCCATCACAAAGTCGACGAACGCCCGCAGCTTGGGCAGGCGATAGCGGTCCTGGCGATACATCAGGTGCATGGGGCGGCTGGGCAGTTTATAGGTGGCCAGCAAGGCCACTAGCTTGCCGCTGTCCAGGTCCGGTTGCACCAGGGCATCGGCCAGCATGGTGATGCCCATGCCGTTGATGGCGGCCTGGCGCAAGCCTTGGGAGCTGTTGATGGTCAATGAGCCAGACACCGGCACCTGCACCTCACCTTCATCGCCCGTCATGCGCCACAGTTTGTCGGTGTCGCGCCAGTTGTCGTTGGCGGGGTAGGCGAATGCCAGGCAGTCATGCTCCTGCAGGTCGGCCGGGGTTTGCGGTGCGCCGCGTCGCGCCAGGTAGGCAGGGGAGGCGCAAAGGGTGAGGGTGTAGGCCTGCAGGGGCCGGGCGATCAGGCTGGAGCTTTCCAGTTCGCCGAGACGGATCGCCACGTCAAAACCGCTGTCGACCAGGTCCATGCGTTCATTGCTCATCACCACGTACAGGTCGATAAGGGGGTAGCGCTGGGCGAACTCACTCAAGGCCGGTACCAGGCGTTCAGTGCCGAACACCGGCGGCGCGGTGATGCGCAGGCTGCCTTTGGGGGTTTCGCTGTGGACCTGCTCGGCCAGTAGCTCGGAGTCGGCCACCAGCCCCAGCACTTCCAGGCAGCGCTGATAATACTGACCGCCAAATTCGGTGAGGTTCTGCTTGCGCGTGGTGCGTTTGAGCAGGCTGACGCCAAGCCGTTGTTCCAGAGCCCGCAGATGGTTGCCCACCATGGTGGTCGAGATCCCGCATTCCTGCGCGGCGGCGGTCATGCTGCCGGTTTCGACGACTTTCACATACACCGACATTGCCTGGAACAGGTCCATTATCAAGCCCTGGTTTAAAGTTATTGCAGCGATTCTACGTTTATCCAGCAAGGGTGGTTAACCATACTGGATCCACCCCAACGATGCACTGGAGCCGCCACCATGACCGCCGCCTGCCTGATGAGCACTTATCAACCCCTGGCCCTGAGTTTCACCCGCGGCCTGGGCACGCGCCTGTGGGACCAACAGGGCCGCGAATACCTGGACGCCGTGGCCGGCGTGGCGGTGACCAATGTCGGCCATTCCCACCCAAGGTTAGTGGCCGCCATCAGCGAACAGGCCGGCTTGCTGCTGCACACCTCCAACCTCTACAGCATCGACTGGCAACAACAATTGGCCCGGCGCCTGGCCCAACTGTCCGGGCTGGACCGTGCGTTCTTCAACAATTCCGGCGCCGAAGCCAACGAGACGGCGCTGAAACTGGCGCGTTTGCACGGCTGGAAAAAAGGCATCGAACAGCCCTTGGTGGTGGTGATGGAGAACGCCTTTCACGGCCGCACGCTGGGCACCATGGCCGCCAGCGACGGGCCTTCGGTGCGCCTGGGGTTCCAGCGCCTGCCCGGCGATTTCATCAAGATTGGGTTTGGCGACATGGCGGCCCTGGAGGCGCTCACCGCACAGTTCGGCACGCGCATTGCGGCGGTGTTGCTGGAGCCGATCCAGGGTGAAAGTGGTGTGTTGGTGGCGCCGTCGGGCTACCTCAAAGCCCTGCGCGAGCACTGCACCCGCCACGGCTGGCTGATGATGCTTGACGAAATCCAGACCGGCATCGGGCGCACCGGCACCTGGTTTGCCTTCCAGCACGAAGGCATCGTGCCGGACGTGATGACGCTGGCCAAAGGCCTGGGCAATGGCGTGCCCATCGGCGCCTGCCTGGCCCGCGCTGCTGTCGCTGAGCTGTTCACCCCAGGCAGCCATGGCAGCACCTTTGGCGGCAACCCGCTGGCGTGTCGCGTCGGGTGTACGGTGCTGGAGATTATCCAGGAGCAAGGCTTGCTCGAAAACGCTGCACGCCAAGGCGAACACTTGCTGGCGCGTTTGCGCATGGAGTTGGAGGAGCATCCCCAGGTGCGGGCGATTCGTGGCAAGGGCTTGATGATCGGCATTGAGCTGGCCAGCCCTTACCGCGACCTGGCCCAACGGGCGGCGCAGGAGCATGGGCTGTTGATCAATGTCACGCGGGGCAAGATTATTCGCCTGTTGCCGCCGCTGACGTTGGAGCGCAAGGAAGTGGAGATGATCGTACGGGCCATCACCCGCCTACTGGACTGAAAAAGTGCGGAAGGGGGCGATGCTCGTTCCCACGCTCTGCGTGGTAACGCCTCCTGTGACGCTCTGCGTCACGCCTTAAGAGCGGACGCGGAGCGTCCAGGGCAGCATTCCCACGCGGAGCGTGGGAACGATCAGAGGGAGGGGCCATTGAGCCATTCCTGGTTCATGGTCTCCGTATCTCCCAGGTACTCCAGCAACCACGCCATGGCCGGCGACAGCTTGTTCTGCGCCCACGCCACACACGACGGGCTGGCCGGAAATGGCCGGCTCAACTGCAGCGCCACCAAGTCCCCGCGCTCGATCCATGGCAATACCTGATGGGCCGGTGCCATCCCCACACACAGGCCATCGCGCAGGCAATCCAGGGCCGACGCCCAGTTGGGCACCACCAGGCGGCGCTGGTTATCCAGGGTCCAGGTGTCGCGTTTGGGCAGGTTGCGCGAGGTGTCGGTCATGCACAGCGAGGCAAAGGGGCGCAGTTGGTCATCACTGAGCAAACCTTGCACCGCCGTCAGCGGGTGCCGGGCGCTGACCACGCACAGCCAGTTCAACAGGCCCATGTCGCGGAAGCTGAAGTGGCTGGCCACCGGCACCGCGCTGGTGGCGCCGATCACGATGTCGGTGCGTTCATCCGCCAGTGCATCCCACACGCCGTTGTACACCTCGTATTCGAGCAGCAATTCCACTTCGGGAAACTGCCGATAAAAGTCGAGCACCAACTGCCGGCAGCGCTGGGGTTTGACGATGGAATCCACGGCCACCTTCAACTGGCCGCTCCAGCCATTGGCCACCTGCTGGCACAGGCGTCGGGTGCCGAGCATTTTTTTCATCACGCCGCGGGCTTCGTCGATGAATAAACGCCCGGCGGGGGTCAGTTCCACGTCGCGATGCCGGCGCACAAACAGCGGCACGGCCAGCCATTCTTCGAGCTGGCGTACGGTGTAACTGATGGCCGAGGGGACGCGGTGCAGTTCCTGGGCAGCGGCGCTGAAGCTGCCGTGACGGGCGACGGCGTCGACCACATCCAGGGAATATTCCGACCACATGGGCGCTGCCTTCAAAATTATTGATGAGAGTGTCCAATTATTATCGCTTCACACAGATATTGTCAGCCTCATAATGGGCGCCAGTCAGCAAATAGTTTGATGGCAGTATCTACAAGGCTTCGATGAAAAATTCTTTTGGTTTTACCTGGTACCTGGCGGGGCTGAGCATGCTCGGTTATCTGGGCATGGACATGT
The DNA here is from genome assembly GCF_029960685.1 of Pseudomonas sp. AL10. Classification (NCBI taxonomy): domain Bacteria; kingdom Pseudomonadati; phylum Pseudomonadota; class Gammaproteobacteria; order Pseudomonadales; family Pseudomonadaceae; genus Pseudomonas; species Pseudomonas sp. AL10. The sequence continues at coordinate 146,297 of NZ_JASBQZ010000006.1, read as the reverse complement.
ACTTGCCGGCGTTTGGCGCCATGGGCGAGCAGTTGAATATCGGTGCTGGCGCGGTGGGCGCCAGCTTGAGTATTTTCCTTGCAGGCTTTGCAGTGGGGCAGTTGCTGTGGGGGCCGCTCTCGGACCGCCTGGGGCGCAAGCCCATCCTGCTCGCGGGCCTGAGCCTGTTTGTGCTCGGTTGCCTGGGCATGTTCTGGGTCGAAACCGCGCCGCAACTGTTGGCCCTGCGCTTTATGCAGGCGATTGGCGTGTGTGCCGCTGCCGTAAGTTGGCAGGCCTTGGTGATTGATCGCTACCCGGCCGACAAGGCCCACCGCGTCTTCGCCAGCATTATGCCGTTGATGTCGCTGTCTCCGGCCTTGGCACCGCTGTTGGGTGCCATGGTGCTGAATCACTTTGGCTGGCAGGCGATCTTCGGCGTGTTGCTGGTGGTGTCGTTGTTGCTGCTGGTGCCGACGTTGTTCCTGCGCAACATGCCCAAGCGTTCGGAGCACAAGGGCAGCCCGGTGCGCCTGGGGTATGGGCAATTGCTCACCTCACGGGTGTTTACCGGCAATGTGATGATCTTCGCCGCCTGTTCGGCCAGCTTTTTCGCTTGGCTGACCGCCTCGCCGTTCATTCTCGGTGGCATGGGCTACAGCCCGAATGACATCGGCCTTAGCTACGTATTGCCGACCCTGGCGTTTCTCGTCGGCGGCTACAGTTGCCGCAGCGCCTTGCAGCGCCTGTCGGGTAAAACCCTGTTGCCGTGGTTGCTGGTCGCCTATTGCTTGAGCATGGTGGCGTTGTACCTGGTGGCCACCTTGAGTGTGCCGACCCTGACCACCTTGTTGATCCCGTTCTGCCTGATGGCGCTGTGCAACGGCGCCAGCTACCCGATTGTGGTGGCAAATGCGCTGATGCCCTTTGCGGAAAATTCCGGCAAGGCGGCGGCTCTGCAAAATACCCTGCAGTTGGGCCTGTGCTTCCTGGCCAGCCTGTTGGTGTCGTCGATGATCGAGCAACCGCTGTTGATTACGGTGATTGTGATGCTGGCGACGGCGCCGTTGGCGGTATTGGGGTATTGGCTGGCACGGCCGAAGGGCAATTCTTCCGAACTGGCCAGCGCCTGAGCTGACAATGCGATCAAACTGTAGGAGCTGGCTTGCCTGCGATAGCAGTGTATCAGTGCCAGATGGGCTAACTGACAGGCCGCTATCGCAGGCAAGCCAGCTCCCACATTTTTTGCGTATCTTCAGTTAGAACGTCACTTCCATGTTCAGCGTAGGCGTTGAGGTGCGGCTGCCACGCCCACCGTCCACCCCGAACTTGTTATGCCAGTACTCATAGCCCACTCCTAAATACAGGTTCGGCTTGACGCTTTTACCCGGTCGCACCGCCACCATCAGCGCTGTACGCATCAGCGCTTCCGCTGCGGTATCGCGGCCATGGTAATCCTCGCCTTTCTCTCCGACGTAGTTAATGAACCCCTGAAATTTCGCTGCATGGTTGCCAACCTCGAACGGGCGCATCCACGTCAGGTTAAGCATGTAGGTGTCGTCGAAGGTGTGGTTCGACTCTTGCGCGCCAGGGATGCCGGTGTGGTTCTTTTCCTTGTAGTACATCAGGCTGAGGTCCAGCACGCCGACAGTGTTGAACTTCAACGTAGGGCCAATCACCAGGGCGCGCTTCTTGGCGGAAGCGAAGTTGTTGTTGCGGTTGGCGTCGAAGCCCAAGGTCAGCGCGTAATCCTTGATCAGCCCCGTGCCCTGCGGCAAGTCGAACACGCGTGAGGCATATAGCTGATGCCGGTACACGGCGTACACCTCGCTGCCACCGTGATCGGTGCCCTTGCGCGGGTCGCTGCTGTCGGACAGGAACACATCGAGGTTGAGGAAGTTGCTGCCGTAACGGTAGCCGCTGGCGTGGGTAAAGCTGTAGATGCGCTTGCTGAAGTCGTCGGGGTTGTTCGGGTTGGTGAAGTGCTGCCCGTAGCGAAACCCGACGCTGTTGTTCATCCACTCCACCGCAACAGCCTCCCCGCCGCCGAGAAGGGTTAGTGCGACGGTGGCGCCCTGTAGTGCCTTTTTCATTCTTTTTGTCCTTTGGCGTTCTGGCTCGTGACGGCCGGATTGTTTTTGTAACGCCGTTGGAGGGTATCTTGTTCGATTGATTGTATACAACTCTATGGACATACAGTCTGAACATTGCATACAGTGAGCGCACAACAAAAACAGAGAACCCCTCACCATGACTATCCCGAAGGCGTCACCGCAGCGGCCCGAAGATGAAAATCTGGGCGTCGCGGCCAACATGGCTTACGGCCTGCAGCATGTGCTCACCATGTATGGCGGCATCGTCGCCGTGCCGTTGATCGTTGGCCAGGCCGCCGGGTTGTCGCCGGCGGATATCGGCCTGCTGATCGCGGCATCGCTGTTTGCCGGTGGCCTGGCCACGCTGCTGCAAACCCTGGGCCTGCCGTTCTTCGGCTGTCAGTTGCCGCTGGTGCAGGGCGTGTCGTTCGCGGGTGTGGCGACCATGGTGGCGATTGTCGGCAGCGACGGTGCCGGTGGTGTGCCAGCGATTCTCGGCGCGGTGATGGCCGCGTCCTTTATCGGTTTGTTGATCACCCCGGTGTTCTCACGGATCACCAAGTTTTTCCCGCCGCTGGTGACGGGCATTGTGATTACCACCATCGGCCTGACCCTGATGCCCGTGGCGGCGCGCTGGGCCATGGGCGGCAACAGCCGGGCGGCGGATTTTGGCAGCATGTCCAACATCGGCCTGGCCGCGCTGACCCTGGTGCTGGTGCTGCTGCTGAGCAAGATCGGCAGCGCAACCATCTCTCGCCTGTCGATCCTGCTAGCCATGGTGATTGGCACGGTGATCGCGGTGCTGCTCGGCATGGCGGACTTCTCCGGTGTGATGCAGGGGCCGATGTTCGGCTTCCCTGCGCCGTTCCACTTCGGCATGCCCACCTTCCATGTGGCGGCGATTATTTCCATGTGCATCGTGGTGATGGTGACGCTGGTGGAAACCTCGGCGGACATCCTGGCGGTGGGCGAGATCATCGATACCAAGGTCGACTCCAAGCGCCTGGGCAACGGCTTGCGTGCCGACATGCTGTCGAGCATGTTCGCGCCGATCTTCGGTTCGTTCACCCAGAGCGCATTCGCCCAGAACGTCGGCCTGGTGGCGGTGACCGGGGTCAAGAGCCGGTTCGTAGTGGCCACCGGCGGGGTGTTCCTGGTGGTGCTCGGCCTGTTGCCATTTATGGGGCGGGTGATCGCGGCCGTGCCCACCTCTGTGTTGGGTGGCGCCGGGATTGTGTTGTTCGGCACGGTGGCGGCCAGCGGGATTCGCACGCTGTCCAAGGTGGATTACCGCAACAACATGAACCTGATCATCGTTGCCACGTCCATCGGCTTCGGCATGATCCCTATCGCCGCGCCGAGCTTCTACGATCAGTTTCCAAGCTGGTTCGCGACCATCTTCCACTCGGGCATCAGTTCGTCGGCAATCATGGCGATATTGCTGAACCTGGCGTTCAACCACTTCACCGCCGGCAACTCGGACCAGCAGTCAGTGTTTGTGGCGGGGACTGAGCGTAGCTTGTGCTTTCGCGACGTGGCTGCGTTGCGTGACGGTGATTACTACCGGGGTGGGAAGCTGTTTGATGCCGAGGGCAAGGAAATTCCCTTGGTAGCAGATACCTCAAAGAAAGCCGCAAAACCCGAAACCACTGAGGTTTAAACAGGTAGGAGCGAGCTTGCTCGCGAAAAACGTCAACGATGACGCGTGCTTCCTGAATAAACACGGCGTCGATGAGTTTTTCGCGAGCAAGCTCGCTCCTACAGAGGGCGGATTTCAGCCGGCCTTGAGGGCTTTGTGCGGCAACGAACACGCCTCATCCAGAAACTTCACCACTGTCCCCATGCACGCCTGGCGTTCTTCCACGTGGGGCATGTGGCTGGAGTCTTCAAACAGTGCCCAGCGCACGTTCTCTATCTCATCCAGGAACGGCTTGACCACCAACGGTGTGGCTTCGTCGTGCCGGCCGGAAATCACCAGGGTTGGCACCTTGATCGCTGACAGCCGACCGATCACGTTCCAGTCCTTCAAGCTGCCGATCACGTGGAATTCGGTCGGGCCGCTCATGGCGTGGTACACCGTCGGGTCGGCATCCACCTGGGCGAAGGTGCGCGCCACTTCTTCGGGCCACGGGTTGACCCGGCACACGTGCTGGTCATAGAAAATCCGTGAGGCCGCCAGGTATTCCGGGTCTTGGTAGGTGCCGGCCTGCTCGTGCTTGAGCAGGGTTTCGTGCACGCCTTCAGGCAACAGCTTGCGCAGGCGGTTGGCTTCGCTGACCCAGGTGCGCATGCAGGTGGGCGAGTTGGCAGGGATAAACGCACGCAGGCCCTTGGGTTGCAAGATCGCGTGTTCGCTGCCGAGCATGCCGCCCCAGGATTGCCCGAGGATCGCGTAGTTCTCGCTGATTTGCAGGTGGTCCAGCAGGTTGTTCAACTCGTCGAGGAACAGGCCGATGGTCCAGAACGACGGGTCTTTTTCCGGCAAGTGCGTGGAGCGGCCGTTGCCCAACTGGTCGTAGTGGATGACCGCGTGTCCGCTGGCGGCGACGTCCTTGAAGGCGTCGACGTAATCGTGAGTACAGCCCGGGCCGCCATGGATGATCACCAAGGGCGTGCGGCCTGTGCTCAGGTCACCCGTGACGCGATACCAGGTCTGATAGGCGCCAAAGGGCGCGTAGCCTTCGCGAACTTTTTCGATGAATTCCATTTCGTACCCTGCTCTGAAAAAAAAGGATCAGGGTTACGATAGTCTGAACAAAAAGTTTAGGTAACTAGCAAAACAGATAGGTTTTTGCCCAAAGCTCAACCTTCCAGCAAGCGGTAATGGGTGGCGCGAACCACCGCCTGAACACGGTTTTTGGCCCCCAGTTTGTGCATCGCCGAGGCCAGGTGCAGGGTCACCACCGCCAGGGAGCGGCTCAATTGCGTGGCGATTTCAGCGGCGGTCAGGCCTTCAGCCGCCCATTTCAGGCATTCGCGCTCGCGCTTGGTCAGGCGGATGTGCGGATAAGCCCGCATCTCCTTGCTGAACAGCGGGTACGCCGCTTCCTGGAGGGCATGGGTAATCAGGCTGAAATCGGCCAGCGTATGCTGGGCGTCCTTCAATACCGTGCGCGCCTTGCCGGTGCGTAAGCCGGTGAGCGAGGCAAAACCGCCCTTGGGCAGATGAATCGGCACACTGACGCCGCAGGTCAGCTGGCGTTCATGCAGGTAGGAGGAAACGGGGGCGTGGCAGGGGTCGATGATCTTTTGCAGGGCCGTCTCGGTCTTGGCCTCATAGGACCAGACAAACGGTGATACCGAACTCAGTGCCAGGTGTTGCACCGGGTCGATCTGGTAAAACCCTTCGCTGCACCATAAGGCGTGCCAGTCGGCCGGTGTGTTGCGCAGTTGCAACAGCGAGGGGGTGATCAGTGTGCCATTGAGGTCGATGGGCACCGGGCTGTAGTCATACACCAGGGCATCGAAGCCCAGTTGTTGGGCAAGGATAAACGTATTGTCCATCTGTTCATCCAGGCTCCTGCCCGGTATGAGGCGATTATTGAAGGCGGTCAGCTTGGCCAGCATCCGTTCTGCTCCCGAATTCATTTGAATCTCCACTTGCTGCAAGTAGAATGCCACGCCCCGGCGAAGGACTGCCAGGCCAAACCTATAAGAAATACTAGGTTATGGACGCACGGCATCCTCGGTAGTGTTGACCTGATAAACGGCCGCTACCCGCCAGGCCGATACAACACAAGGAATGTATGCATGTGGCGTGAAATTGCCCCCGACCAGCAGTACAACGTGCAAGTCGACGGCCATAACCTCGTGGTCTACAGCTTTGGCGAAGGCGATGAGGTGCTGCTGTGTCTCAACGGCGGGCCGGGCCTGCCGTGTGACTATCTGCGTGACGCCCATGGCTGGCTCAAAGCACATAACCTGCGAGTGGTTGCATTCGACCAGCTTGGCACAGGCGCATCAGCCAGACCGACCGATGCCGCACTGTGGGAAATCCGCCGTTATGTCGAAGAAGTCGAGACCGTGCGCCAGGCGCTGGGCCTGGGCCGCGTGCATTTGCTCGGGCATTCCTGGGGCGGTTGGCTGGGCATCGAATATGCCGTGCATTATCCCGGTGCGCTCAAAAGCCTGATCCTGGAAAACACCGTCGGCGACATTCCCCACCTGTCCCAGGAACTGGAGCGCCTGCGCGGCGCCCTGGGCAGCGAAACCGTGGCCATGATGCAACGCCACGAAGCCATGGGCACCCTCGACCACCCGCAGTACCAGGCCGCCATCACCTTGCTCAACTACCGCCACGTGTGCCGGCTCGACGAATGGCCCGAGCCGGTCAAGCGCTCCCTGGGCGACTGGAACATGGGGCCTTACGAAACCATGCAAGGCCCCAACGAGTTCCTCTATATCGGCAACCTCAAGGACTGGAACCGCCTCAAGGAAATGGCCGAGTTCACGATGCCGATCCTGATCACCACCGGCCAGCACGACGAACTCACCCCCGCCTGTGCGATGCGCATGAAACTTGCAGCACCCCATGCCGAGTTGCATGTGTTCCCCAACAGCAGCCATATGCCGTTTTACGAGGAGCCGCAGGCGTACTTCCCGGTGCTGCTGGACTTTCTCGCTCGCCACCGAGGCTGACGCATGAACCTGGCGCGCTACCGTTTTGTGTTGTCCCGGCCCCTGCAATTGCTGCCGGTGCTGCTGGGCATCAGCCTGATCACCTTCGTGTTGGTGCGCTCGATTCCTGGCGACCCGGCGCGCGCCTTGCTGGGTTCGCGCAGCACGCCAGATGCGCTGCTGAAGATCCGCGCCCAGTTCGGCCTCGACCAGCCCTTGTGGCTGCAATACTTTTACTTCCTGAAAAACCTGCTCAAGGGCGACCTCGGCCAATCGCTGCTGTACAAGGTCGACGCCCTCAAACTGATCGTCACCCGCATCGAGCCAACTCTGGTGCTGGTGCTGGGCAGCGTGGTGCTGGCTTTGTTGATAGCGCTGCCATTGGCGACGATTGCGGCACGCCAGCAAGGCCGTTGGGCGGACAAGCTGATCCGCGTGTTCACCACGGTCGGCCTGGGTATGCCGGCGTTCTGGCTGGGGTTGATGCTGATCCTGCTGCTCAGCGTGAAATGGGGCCTGTTCCCGGTGTCTGGTTACGGGCGCACCTGGCTGGACAAAGCGCACCATATGCTCTTGCCATGCCTGACCATCGCCCTGGCGCTGTCGGCGGTGCTGGTGCGCAACCTGCGGGCGAGCATGTTGATGGAGTTGCAGGCAGACCATGTCACCGCCGCACGTGCGCGCGGGCTGCCTGAAGGCGCGGTGTTTCGCCGGCATGTACTGCCCAACGCACTGGTGCCGGCGGTCAACCTGCTGGCGGTCAACATCGGTTGGCTGATCAGCGGCACGGTGGTCATCGAAAGCCTGTTCGCGATTCCAGGCATCGGCCAGTTGCTGGTACGCGGCATTTTCACCCGTGACTACATGGTGGTGCAGGGCGTGGCGATGGTGCTGGCCTGTGCCACGGTGGTAGTCAACTTCCTGGCCGACCTGGTAACCGTGGCCCTCGACCCACGGGTGAAGATGCAATGAGCAGTCGCCCCCTGATCGCCCCGTGGCGCTTGCGCCTGCGCTTTGGTTTTCGCAATGGCCGGCTGACCGCCGCATGGGGTTTGTTGATCCTGTTCGCGTGGTTGGCCCTGGCGCTGTTTGCGCCGTGGGTCGCGCCCTACGACCCCATCGCGCAGGACACCAGCATCAGTTTGCTGGCCCCCAGCCTTGCCCATCCGTTGGGTACGGACAATTACGGCCGGGATATCCTCTCGAGGGTGATCTGGGGTGCGCGCATCGACCTGCAGTTGGCGATTATCGGGGTGATCTTTCCGTTCATCATCGGCACCTTTATCGGCGCGGTCTCGGGTTATATCGGCGGGCGTTTCGACAGTGTCTGCATGCGTGTGATCGATGTAGTGCTGGCGTTCCCGTTCCTGGTGTTGATGCTGGCGATCATGGCCATCCTCGGGCCGGGCTTGCAGAGTTTTTATATCGCCATGGCACTGGTGGGCTGGGTGTCGTACGCACGCCTGATTCGCTCGCAGATCCTGGTGCTCAAGGAAAGCGAGTTCGCCCTGGCCGCCAAGAGCCTGGGCTTTGGCCATGGACGCATTCTGTTCCGGCATTTGTTGCCCAATGCGCTGTTTGGCTCCATTGTGTTTTCCATGTCCGACGCGGTGCTGGTGCTGCTCAACGGCGCCGCCGTCAGCTACCTGGGCCTGGGGGTGCAACCGCCGACCGCCGAATGGGGGACGATGGTGGCCGAAGGGCAAGCCTTTATCACCACCGCCTGGTGGATCTGCACCTTCCCGGGCCTGGCCATCGTGACCTTGGCCATGGGCTTCAGCCTGTTGGCCGACGGCGTTGCGCAGGTATTGGGAGAGCGCTCATGAGCCTGCTGCAGGTGCGCGACCTCAGTGTGATCGCCAACAATGCGGGGCGTGATATCACGTTGGTGGATCGGGTGTCGTTCGATCTGGCTGAAGGTGAAATCCTTGGCCTGGTGGGCGAGAGCGGTTCGGGCAAGACCATGGCCTGTCGCGGCCTGATGCGTCTGTTGCCATCGCCCAACCTGCGGGTGCAGGGCGGCGCGGTGCGGTTGGCCGGCCAGGACCTGCTGGCGCTGGATGATGCCGGTATGCGCGCCGTGCGCGGCGGGCAGTTGGGCATGGTGTTCCAGAACCCCAGCAGCCACCTGGACCCGCTGATGCGTATCGGTGAGCAGATCGCCGAGGGCATCCGCCTGCATCAAGGTGCGTCGAAAAAAGACGCGCGCGTGCAGGCGATCGAGGTATTGCGTCAGGTCGGGATTCCCGACCCCCAGGCGCGGGTCGACAACTACCCCCATGAGTTTTCCGGCGGCATGCGCCAGCGCGCAATGATCGCCGTGGCCCTGGGCTGCAACCCGAAGGTGTTGATCGCCGACGAACCGACCACGGCCCTGGATGTGACGGTGCAGGCGCAAATCCTGCGGTTGTTGCTCGACCTGCGCGACCAGCGTGGCCTGTCGATCATCATGATCACCCATGACCTGGGCGTGGTGGCGCAAACCTGCGATGCCATCGCCGTGATGTACGCCGGGCGCCTGTGCGAGCACGGCAGCAAATACGAGTTGCTGGCCCAACCGCAACATCCGTACACCGCAGGCCTGATCGACTGCCAGCCGGCCCACAGCAGCGGGCATGCGTCGTTGCGCACCATTGCTGGCCAGCCGCCGTTGCTCGATGCATTGCCCGACGGCTGCCGCTTCCACCCGCGTTGCCCACAGGCCGGCGCCCTGTGTACCGAGTTGCTGCCACAAGGCGCACGCGTGGCCTGTCACTATCCGTTGGGAGGGCGTCCATGAGCCTATTGCAGATCAAGGATCTGGAGGTGCGCTTTGCCGCGTCCGGCAGCGGCCTGTTCGGCCTCAACCGCCAGTGGGTGAGGGCGGTGAACGGGGTGTCGCTGAACCTTGCCGCCGGTGAAACCCTGGGTTTGGTGGGCGAGTCCGGCAGTGGCAAGAGCACCCTGGGCCGGGCAATTTTGCACCTCAACCCGATCAGCGCCGGGCAGGTGCTGTTCGACGGTATCGACATGGCCCATGGCAGCGCTATCGACATTGCCCGGCTGCGGCATGAAACCGCGATGATTTTCCAGGACCCCTACGCCGCGCTCAATCCACGGCACAGCATTGGCGAAACCATCGCCGAGGTACTGCGTGTGCAGCGTAAGGTGGCGGCGCAGCAGATTCCTGATCGTGTGAATGAATTGCTCGAACTGGTCGGCTTGCGTCCTGAGCTGGCTTCACGCAAGCCCGGCTCCCTCAGTGGCGGCCAGTGCCAGCGCGTGGGTATCGCCCGGGCGCTGGCGGTGGAGCCGCGCCTGATCATTGCCGATGAATGCGTGGCGGCGCTGGATGTGTCGATCCAGGGCCAGATCATCAACCTGCTGCTGGAACTGCAACAACGCATGAACCTGGCGATCCTGTTTATCGCCCATGACCTGGCCATCGTGCGACGCCTGTGCGACCGCGTGGCGGTGATGTACCTGGGCAAGATCGTCGAGGAAGGCCCGGTGGAGGCGGTGTTTACCACGCCCCGTCACCCGTATACGGCCGCGCTGATCCAGGCCATCCCGGAGATCGATCCGCATCGGCCATTGCCTGCGCAGCCATTGCCCGGCGAACCGCCGAGCCCGCTGAATCTGCCGACAGGCTGTGCCTTTCATCCGCGTTGCCGGTATGCGCAAGCCAAGTGTTCCTCGGTATTGCCCCCCACCCATTTCCTGCACGAGCATCGGTACAGTTGCGTGCGTGAAGACCCTTTGCCTTGACCCTCTGCCATTCATTAACAAGGAGTTGTGATATGCACTCGCGCCACTTGAAATTGCTCGCCGCCGCTACCCTCACGGCCTGGTCGCTGACCGCCGGCCTGGCCCAGGCCGCCGGTGTGCTCACCATCGGCTGCCGTGAAGACAGCACCACCTTCGACCCGATCAAAAGCGCGCAAAACCGCGACACCTGGGTATTTGCCAACGTCTACGACACCCTGGTGCGCGTGGATAACCTGGGCACCAAGATGGAACCGGGCCTGGCCGAAAGCTGGGACATTTCCAAGGATGGCCTGACCTACACCTTCAAGCTGCGCGAGGCGAAGTTCTCTGACGGCTCGCCGATCACCGCCGCCGACGCCGCGTTCAGCCTGCTGCGCATCCGCGACAACAAGGCCTCCTTGTGGAGCGACCCGTTCAGCCTGATCAACACCGCCACGGCCAGCGATGCCAAGACCCTGGTGGTCACCCTGAAAACCCCGGCGGTGGCCTTCCTTTCGCAACTGGCGTCGCCGACGGTGTCGATCCTGTCGGAAAAAGCCATGACCAAGATGGGCGAAGACGCCTACTCGGAAAACCCGGTGACTTCCGGCGCGTTTACCGTGGACGAGTGGCGCAAGGGCGACCGCGTGATCCTGAAGAAAAACCCGAATTTCTGGCAGGCCGGCAGTGTGAGCCTGGACGGCGTGGAGTGGGTGTCGGTGACCGATGACAACACGCGCATGCGCATGGTGCAGAGCAACGAACTCGACACGGCGATTTTCGTGCCGTTCTCCCGCGTCGAAGAGCTGAAAAAAGACCAGAACGTGGTGATCCACGCCGACCCGTCCACCCGTGAAGATCACCTGTTGATCAACCACGAGCACGGGTTGTTGGCCAAGCCGCAAGTGCGCCAGGCCCTGGACATGGCCATCGACAAGCAATCGCTGGTCAAAGCCGTCACTTACGGTCAAGGCACCGTGGCTTATTCCTACATTCCAAAGGGCTCGCTGTACCACTACGCCAACAACCTGCAACGCCCGTACGACCCGGCCGAAGCCAAGAAGCTGCTGGCCGCTGCGGGTGCCCAGGACTTGAAGCTCAACTACGTGGTCAACGCTGGCAACGAGGCCGACGAGCAAATCGCGGTAATCATCAAGGACCAGTTGGCCAAGGTCGGCGTGACCGCCAACCTGCAAAAAGTCGACCCGACCCAAAGCTGGCAGATGCTGGTGGACGGTGAGTACGATATTTCGGTGATGTACTGGACCAACGACATCCTCGACCCCGACCAGAAAACCACCTTCGTGCTGGGCCACGACACCAACCAGAACTACATGACCCGCTACAAGAACGACCAGGTCAAGGCCTTGGTGGCGGCCGCGCGGATCGAGGCAGACCCGGCCAAGCGCGAGCAAATGTATGTGGAGTTGCAGAAGCTGGCCAAACAGGATGTGAACTGGATTGACCTGTACTACAGCCCGTACATCAACATCTCACGCAAGAACGTGAGCAACTTCCTGCAGAACCCGTTGGGGCGTTTCACCCTGGAGGAAGTGGTCAAAAACTGAGTATTTGAGTACACCACAAAGCAATGTGGGAGCTGGCTTGCCTGCGATGGCGATGGAACATTCACCACCGCTATCGCAGGCGAGCCAGCTCCCACCTTTGTTTTGCGGTGTGTCAGGGCTTATTGCGCATCGAAGGCCTGGCCATTGATGCCGGCACTGTCGGGCCCCATGAGGTACAGGTACACCGGCATGATCTCTTCCGGTGCTGGCCTTTCCATCGGGTTTTCCCCTGGGTACGCCTGGGCGCGCATGCTGGTGCGGGTGCCGCCCGGGTTGATGCTGTTGGCGCGCACTGCGGCCACGTCTTCCAGCTCATCGGCGAGGGTTTGCATCAGCCCCTCGGTGGCGAACTTGGACACGCCGTAGGCACCCCAATAAGCACGGCCCTTGCGCCCGACGCTGCTGGAGGTGAACACCACCGACGCATCCTGGGACAGCTTGAGCAACGGCAGCAACGTGCTGGTCAGCATAAACATCGCGTTGACGTTCACATGCATCACCCGCATGAAGTTCTCGCCGGACAACTGCTCGATGGGCGTGCGCGGGCCGATGATCGAGGCGTTGTGCAACAGGCCGTCGAGGTGGCCGAATGCCTTTTCGATCATCGCTGCCAGCTCATCGTATTGATGGGGCAGGGCGGTCTCCAGGTTGAACGGGATCACCACCGGCTGCGGGTGGCCGGCGGCTTCGATCTCGTCATACACCTGGGCCAGGTTGGCTTCGGTCTTGCCCAGCAACAGCACGGTGGCGCCATGGGCGGCATAGGTTTTTGCCGCTGCCGCACCAATCCCGCGACCGGCGCCGGTTACCAGGATGGTCCGGCCTTTGAGCAGTTCTGGAGGGGCAGAATAATCAAACATAAATAGCCTCGACAAATTTCAAGGTGATACACCACTTGAAGTGGAATCCATTTCCTGTGGGAGCTGGATTGCCTGCGATGGCGGACTACGTGCCGCCAAATGTGCAGGCTGGCAGACCGCTATCGCAGGCAAGCCAGCTCCCACATTGATCTCAGCGTTGTTGAGATCTTCGAACAATCAGCAACTGCACAGTGCGTTATCCAGCACCTTGCGCAATTCCAGCGGGTGATCCACCACCACATCCGCGCCCCAGTGGCGTGGGTTGTCGTCCGGGTGGATATAGCCATAGGTGACCGCCGCCGTGCGCGTACCAGCGTCGCGGCCGGATTCGATGTCGCGCAGGTCATCGCCCACGAACAGCACGCTGGCCGGGTCCAGGTCGAGCATTTTGCACGCCAGGATCATAGGCTCCGGGTCGGGCTTGCTGTTTTTCACATGGTCCGGGCAGATCAGCACGGCCGAACGCTCGGCCAGGCCCAGACGCTGCATGATCGGTTCGGCAAAGCGCACCGGCTTGTTGGTGACCACGCCCCAGATCAGCTTGGCTTTCTCGATGTCTTCCAGCAGCTCGGCCATGCCGTCGAACAGTTTGCTGTGCACTGCGCAATCTTTGAGGTAACGCTCCAGGAATTCCTGGCGCAGTTCCTCAAAGCCCGGCGACTCGGGGTCCATCGAGAAGGTCACGGCAACCATCGCCCGGGCACCGCCGGAGATTTCATCGCGGATGTGCTGCGGGTTGATCGGTTCCAGGCCTCGGTCGGCGCGCATGGCCTGGCAGATGGCGATAAAGTCCGGCGCGGTATCCAGCAGGGTACCGTCCATGTCGAAGAGAACCGCTCGCAACTTCACAGGCTTACTCCTCGCGCAGGGTCTGGATCATGTAGTTGACGTCAACATCGTTGGCCAGCTTGTAGTGCTTGGTCAGCGGGTTGTAGGTCAGGCCGATGATGTCCTTGACGGTCAGCCCGGCCTGGCGGCTCCACGCACCCAGCTCGGAAGGGCGGATGAATTTCTTGAAATCATGGGTGCCGCGCGGCAGCAGCTTCATGATGTATTCGGCGCCGATGATCGCGAACAGGTAAGCCTTGGGGTTGCGGTTGATGGTGGAGAAGAACACCTGGCCGCCGGGCTTGACCATACGAAAGCACGCACGGATCACCGAGGACGGGTCTGGCACGTGTTCGAGCATTTCCAGGCAGGTGACCACGTCGAACTGCTCGGGCATTTCCTCAGCCAGGGCTTCGGCAGTGATCTGGCGGTATTCCACGCTCACGCCGGATTCGAGCTGGTGCAACTGGGCTACGGCCAGCGGCGCTTCGCCCATGTCGATGCCCATGACGGTGGCGCCGCGCTGGGCCATGGCTTCGCTGAGAATGCCGCCGCCGCAACCGACGTCCAGCACCTTCTTGCCGGCCAGGTTGACGCGCTCGTCAATCCAGTTGACCCGCAGTGGGTTGATGTCGTGCAGGGGTTTGAATTCGCTCTCGCGGTCCCACCAGCGGTGGGCCAGAGCTTCAAACTTGGCGATTTCAGCGTGGTCGACGTTGCTCATGGTGAATCCTCTGAATCTGATAAGTCGGTGTGTCGCGGCTGAACCCAAGGCTTCAGCCGCGTCGTTATTCGCTGTGCCCGCTGATGCGTTGGCCCCAGGCAATGGCCGTGGCGGTCAACTGTTGTTCATCCATGCGGGTCAATTGCCGGTCGTCGAGCAATGGTTTGCCAGCGACCCAAAGGTGTTTCACGCAATCGCGCCCGGTGGCATATATAAGCTGTGAGACCGGATCGTAGATCGGTTGTTGCGCCAGCCCGGAAAGATCAAAGGCGACGATGTCTGCCGCCTTGCCGACTTCCAACGAGCCAATCTGGCTGTCCAGGCCCATCGCCCTGGCACCGTTGAGCGTAGCCATGCGCAAGGCTCGGTGGGCGTCCAGTGCTGTAGCGGAACCGGCCACGGCCTTGGCCAGCATCGCCGCCGTGCGGGTTTCGCCGAGCAAATCCAGGTCATTGTTGCTGGCGGCGCCGTCGGTGCCGATGGCCACGTTGACGCCAGCCTGCCACAAGCGCTCTACCGGGCAAAAGCCGCTGGCCAGTTTCAGGTTCGATTCCGGGCAATGGATTACGCTGGTGTTGCTTTCTACCAGTAAAGCCAGGTCGTCTTCGCTGATTTGGGTCATGTGCACGGCCTGAAAACGCGGGCCCAGCAGGCCAAGGCGAGCCAGGCGCGCCAATGGCCGCTCGCCGGTCTGCTCGACGGCTTGCTGCACTTCGAAGGCGGTTTCGTGAACGTGCATATGGATCACGGCGTCCAGCTCTTCGGCGATTACCCGGATCTTTTCCAGGTTGGCATCGCACACGGTGTAGGGCGCGTGAGGGCCGAAGGTGATCTTGATGCGCGGGTGGTGCTTGAGGTCGCCGAACAGCTCGATACCCTGGCGAATCGCCTCGTCGGCACTGCTGGCGCCGGGGATCGGGAAGTCGAGGATCGGCAACGCGATCTGCGCACGCATACCGCTGTTGTGCACGCAGTCACTGGCGACCTTGGGGTAGAAATACATGTCCGAGAAGCAGGTGATGCCGCCCTTGATCTGCTCGGCAATGGCCAGGTTGGTGCCGTCGCGCACAAACGCTTCATCGACCCACTTGGCTTCAGCCGGCCAGATATGTTTTTCCAGCCAGGTCATCAGCGGCAAATCGTCGGCCAGGCCGCGGAACAGAGTCATGGCGGCATGGCCGTGGGCATTGACCAGGCCAGGGCTGAGCAGCATACCGGGCAGTTCGCGCACCTCGCGCGCCGCCAGCTTCAACGCCGCGTCCCGTGGCCCGATAAAGGCAATGCAGCCATCGCGAATGCCCAGGCCATGCTCCTTGAGCACCACGCCAGCGGGCTCGACGGGTACCAGCCAGGTCGGCAGCAGCAACAAGTCGAGCGGGGCGGCAGTGGAGGTCATCGCAGGCTTCTTCCCAGGCAGCTATAAAAGAAGGGCGAAGTATACCCGAGCGCCCTGGCTGGCGGATCGCTATAATCGGCGGCTTTTGTTCATGAGTGCGGGGTAAGGGATGCGCGACCGACTGTTGGCTGCAGAGAAAGTGAAGGCCATCCAATGGCGTGATGGCGCGCTGCACCTGCTCGATCAGCGTGTTTTGCCGTCCCATGAGAGCTGGGTAGCCTGCGTTACCGTTGAAGCAGTGGCCGACGCCATTCGCACCATGGTGGTGCGGGGTGCACCGGCCATCGGCATCTGCGCCGCCTATGGCTTGGTGCTGGCCGCCCGTGAGCGCATCGCCGAGGGCGGTGACTGGCAGGCCGCATGGGAAGAAGACTACGCCTTGCTGGCTCATACCCGACCGACCGCATCGAATTTGTTCTGGGCCTTGCAGCGCATGCGCGACCGCCTGGACCGCCTCAAACAGCACGCCGACCCGCTGGTGGTGCTGGAAGCCGAAGCCGTGGCGATCCATGAAAGCGACCGGGAGGCCAATGTGGTCATGGCCCAGTTGGGCATGGAGCGGATTCGCAAGCACCAGGGCAATGCCCAGGCGATCCTCACCCATGGCAACGCCGGCGCGCTGGCTTCCGGCGGCGTTGGCACAGCCCTCGGGGTGATTCATGCAGCGTATCTGGAGGGCTTGGTCGAGCAGGTCTATGTCAATGAAACCCGCCCATGGCTGCAAGGCTCGCGCCTGACGGCGTGGGAGTTGGCGGGCCAGGGCATCCCGGTGGCAGTGAATGCCGACTCCGCCGGGGCGCATATCCTCAAGACCAAAGGCGTGACGTGGGTGGTGGTCGGTGCTGACTGTATCGCGGCCAATGGCGATGTGATCAGCAAGATCGGCACTTATCAGCTGGCCGTGTGTGCCATGCACCATGGCGTGCGCTTTATGGTGGTGGCGTCGAGTTCGACCCTGGATTTGATGATGGCTACGGGGGAGGATGTTGCGCTGGAGCAGCGCGATAGTGGCGAGTTGCTTGAGGTGGATGGGCAGCGGTTGGATGTCGCGGCGTTTAACCCTGTGTTTGATGTGACGCCTGCCGATCTGATTGATGTGATCGTGACTGAAAAGGGCGTGGTGGAGCGGCCGGATGTGGCCAAGTTGGCCAAGTTGATGTGCCGTAAGCGCCTGCATTGAGTGTGTGGGCGCCTGTGGGGGCGCTATCGCAGGCAAGCCAGCTCCCACATTAACGGTGTTCACAAATCAAAGGTGGGAGCGGGCTTGCTCGCGAATGGAGCTTGATGTCAACAAAACGTCTGCATTCCACCCTCAAAAAAAAGCACCACCGCGCCTCTGAGCCCCTCTCGTCCCCTTCAAGCCTGTCATCCGTCAAATTACTAGCCTCCATGCGCATCAGGGGGATAGGTGCGTGGCGGCGATTGTGATAACATCCGGCGGTTTCCAGGGCTGCCCCGAGGGGTGGCCTATAACGTGCAGATCCGTGTCATAACTCGTTGATTTGTCGTAAGTCGTTGTCAGGCACCGTGCCGGCAGCGGCGAGCTTCGTTCGTCCCGAATGGATGTGACGAGGTTTCACCCGAAAAAGGAATCAGGCTTCTCATGGGCGAACTGGCCAAAGAAATCCTCCCGGTCAATATCGAAGACGAGCTGAAACAGTCCTACCTCGACTACGCGATGAGCGTAATTGTCGGTCGGGCACTGCCTGATGCGCGCGATGGCTTGAAGCCCGTGCACCGGCGTGTGCTGTTCGCGATGAGCGAGCTGGGTAACGACTGGAACAAGCCGTACAAGAAATCTGCCCGTGTTGTCGGTGACGTGATCGGTAAGTATCACCCTCACGGCGACACTGCGGTGTACGACACCATCGTTCGGATGGCGCAGCCGTTTTCCCTGCGCTACCTGCTGGTAGACGGCCAGGGTAACTTCGGTTCGGTGGACGGCGACAACGCCGCGGCCATGCGATACACCGAAGTGCGCATGACCAAGCTGGCGCACGAGCTGCTGGCCGACCTGCACAAAGAAACCGTGGACTGGGTGCCGAACTACGACGGCACCGAAATGATCCCGGCGGTCATGCCAACCCGTATTCCCAACCTGCTGGTCAACGGTTCCAGCGGTATCGCCGTGGGCATGGCCACTAACATCCCGCCGCACAACCTCGGTGAAGTCATCGACGGTTGCCTGGCCCTTATCGACAACCCTGAGCTGACCGTCGATGAGCTGATGCAGTACATCCCCGGCCCGGACTTCCCGACCGCGGCGATCATCAACGGTCGCGCCGGCATCATCGAAGCCTACCGCACCGGTCGCGGGCGCATTTACATGCGTGCCCGCTCGATGATCGAAGACATCGACAAGGTCGGTGGCCGCCAGCAGATCGTCATCACCGAACTCCCGTACCAGCTGAACAAGGCGCGCCTGATCGAGAAGATCGCCGAGCTGGTTAAAGAGAAGAAGCTGGAAGGCATCACCGAGCTGCGCGACGAGTCCGACAAAGACGGTATGCGCGTGGTAATCGAGCTGCGCCGTGGCGAAGTGCCTGAGGTGATCCTCAACAACCTCTACGCCCAGACCCAGCTGCAAAGCGTGTTTGGTATCAACGTGGTTGCCCTGATCGATGGCCGCCCGCGCATCCTGAACCTCAAGGACCTGCTGGAAGCCTTCGTGCGTCACCGTCGCGAAGTGGTTACCCGCCGTACCGTGTTCGAACTGCGCAAGGCCCGCGAGCGCGGCCATATCCTGGAAGGCCAGGCGGTTGCGCTGTCGAACATCGACCCGGTGATCGCCCTGATCAAGGCCTCGCCAACCCCGTCGGAAGCCAAGGAAGCGCTGATCAGCACGCCTTGGGAATCCAGCGCCGTGGTCGCGATGGTTGAGCGCGCTGGCGCCGATTCGTGCCGCCCGGAGACCCTGGACCCGCAATACGGTCTGCGTGAAGGCAAGTACTTCCTGTCGCCAGAACAGGCCCAGGCCATCCTGGAGCTGCGTCTGCACCGCCTCACCGGCCTTGAGCACGAGAAGCTGCTGGCCGAGTACCAGGAGATCCTCAACCAGATCGGCGAGTTGATCCGCATCCTCAGCAGCGCCGTGCGCCTGATGGAAGTGATCCGCGAAGAACTGGAAGTGATCCGCGCCGAATACGGCGACGTGCGCCGCACCGAAATCCTCGATGCGCGCCTGGACCTGACCCTGGGTGACATGATCCCGGAAGAAGAGCGCGTGGTGACCATCTCCCACGGCGGCTATGCCAAGACCCAGCCATTGGCTGCGTACCAGGCCCAGCGTCGTGGCGGTAAAGGTAAATCGGCTACCGGCGTGAAGGATGAGGACTACATCGCTCACCTGCTGGTCGCCAACAGCCACACCACCCTGTTGCTGTTCTCCAGCAAAGGCAAGGTGTACTGGCTCAAGACCTACGAAATCCCGGAGGCCTCCCGCGCTGCCCGTGGTCGTCCGTTGGTCAACCTGCTGCCGCTGGACAGTGATGAGTACATCACCACCATGCTGCCGGTCGAGGAATACACCGAAGGTCACTTCATCTTCATGGCCACCGCCAAAGGCACCGTGAAGAAGACCCCGCTGGAATCCTTCAGCCGTCAACGCAGCGTGGGCTTGATCGCCCTGGAGCTGGATGAGGGCGACGTACTGATTTCTGCCGCCATTACCGATGGCGAACGTGAAGTCATGCTGTTCTCCGATGGCGGCAAGGTCACCCGCTTCAAGGAATCCGACGTGCGTGCCATGGGCCGTACCGCCCGCGGTGTACGCGGCATGCGCCTGCCAGAGGGGCAGAAGCTGATTTCGATGCTGATCCCGGAAGAAGGCAGCCAGATCCTCACCGCTTCCGAGCGTGGTTATGGCAAGCGCACCGCCATCAGTGAGTTCCCGGAGTACAAGCGTGGCGGCCAGGGCGTGATCGCCATGGTCAGCAACGACCGCAACGGCCGTCTGGTCGGCGCGGTGCAGGTGCTCGACGGCGAGGAGATCATGCTGATTTCCGACCAGGGCACCCTGGTGCGTACCCGTGTGGCGGAAGTGTCGAGCCTGGGCCGTAACACCCAGGGCGTGACCCTGATCAAGCTGGCCAAGGACGAAAAACTGGTCGGCCTGGAGCGTGTGCAGGAGCCTTCGGAAGTCGAAGGTGAAGAGCTCGAAGGTGAGGAATTTGAAGGCGAGGTGATCGCAGCCGGCGATGACAACGTTGACGAGCCAACCCTCGACGCTGCCGCAGACGAAGAAGAACCGCAGGAATAAGCGGACACACAGGGGGCGGATGAAGATTCGCCCCCTTGTTGTTTGTCCCGTATGAAATACAGCGCCCTTTGCCTGGACGCGGTCCATGTGGGAGCTGGCTTGCCTGCGATACAGGCGCCTCGGTCATTCAGTGATACCGCGGCGCTGCTATCGCAGGCAAGCCAGCTCCCACAGATGTCCGCTCCGGAACGAGGGCGTTGCTGACATGATTGCAGCCCCACCAGATCAGAGTGAGATTGGATGTGAGCAAGAGAGCCTATAACTTCTGTGCCGGTCCCGCGGCGCTTCCTGAAGCAGTCCTGCAGCGTGCGCAGGGTGAACTCCTCGACTGGCATGGAAAAGGCCTCTCCGTGATGGAAATGAGCCATCGCAGCGATGAGTTCGTGTCCATCGCCAACAAGGCCGAGCAGGACCTGCGCGACTTGCTGGGCATCCCATCCCATTACAAAGTGCTGTTCTTGCAGGGTGGTGCGAGCCAGCAGTTCGCCCAGATCCCGCTGAACCTGCTCCCCGAAGGCGGCACTGCCGACTATATCGACACCGGTATCTGGGGGCAGAAGGCTATCGAAGAAGCCTCGCGCTACGGCCATGTCAACGTGGCAGGCACCGCCAAACCCTACGATTACTTCGCCATTCCCGGTCAGAACGAGTGGAAGCTGTCCAAGGATGCGGCCTACGTGCACTACGTCGCGAACGAAACCATCGGCGGCCTGGAATTTGACTGGGTACCTGAAGTAGGTGACGTGCCACTGGTGTGCGACATGTCCTCGGACATCCTCTCGCGCCCGATCGACGTGTCCAAGTACGGCATGATCTACGCCGGCGCGCAGAAGAACATCGGCCCGAGCGGCATCCTGGTCAATATCATCCGCGAAGACCTGCTGGGCCGTGCCCGTTCGCTGTGCCCGACCATGCTCAACTACAAGGTCGCGGCCGATAACGGCTCGATGTACAACACCCCGCCGGCGTTTGCCTGGTACCTGTCGGGCCTGGTGTTCGAATGGCTCAAGGAGCAGGGCGGTGTCGCGGCCATGGGCAAGCTCAACGAAGAGAAGAAGCGCGTCCTGTACGACTTCATCGACGCCAGCGGCCTGTACAGCAACCCGATCAACCTCACCGACCGCTCGTGGATGAACGTGCCGTTCCGCCTGGCTGACGACCGTCTGGACAAGCCGTTCCTGGCTGGCGCCGACGCGCGCGGCCTGCTGAACCTCAAGGGCCACCGCTCGGTGGGCGGCATGCGCGCCTCCATTTATAACGCCGTCGACATCCACGCCATCAATGCGCTGGTTGCCTACATGGCAGAGTTCGAGAAGGAACACGGCTAATGTCTGAGCAAGAACTCAAGGCCCTGCGCGTACGCATTGACAGCCTGGACGAGAAAGTCCTGGAGCTGATCAGTGAGCGTGCGCGCTGCGCCCAGGAAGTGGCCCGGGTAAAGATGGCATCCCTCGCCGAAGGCGAAGTGCCGGTGTTCTACCGCCCGGAGCGTGAAGCCCAGGTGCTCAAGCGTGTGATGGAGCGCAACAAGGGGCCGCTGGGCAACGAAGAGATGGCGCGGTTGTTCCGTGAAATCATGTCGTCGTGCCTGGCGCTGGAGCAGCCGCTGAAAGTGGCTTACCTCGGCCCTGAAGGCACCTTCACCCAGGCAGCGGCGATGAAGCACTTCGGCCATGCGGTGATCAGCAAGCCGATGGCGGCTATCGATGAAGTCTTCCGTGAAGTCGCGGCCGGTGCGGTGAATTTTGGCGTGGTGCCGGTGGAAAACTCCACCGAAGGCGCGGTCAACCACACCCTGGACAGCTTCCTTGAGCACGACATGGTGATCTGCGGTGAAGTGGAGCTGCGTATCCACCACCACCTGCTGGTGGGTGAAAACACCAAGACCGACAGCATCAGCCGCATCTACTCCCACGCCCAGTCCCTGGCCCAGTGCCGCAAATGGCTGGACGCCCATTACCCGAATGTCGAGCGCGTGGCGGTGTCCAGCAACGCCGAAGCGGCCAAGCGGGTCAAGGGTGAGTGGAATTCGGCGGCGATTGCCGGCGATATGGCCGCGGGCCTGTATGGCCTGACGCGCCTGGCCGAGAAAATCGAAGACCGCCCGGACAACTCCACGCGCTTTTTGATGATCGGCAGCCAGGAAGTGCCGCCCACCGGCGACGACAAGACCTCGATCATCGTTTCCATGAGCAACAAGCCCGGCGCGCTGCATGAACTGCTGGTGCCATTCCACGACAACGGGATTGACCTGACGCGCATCGAGACTCGTCCTTCGCGCAGCGGTAAGTGGACCTATGTGTTCTTTATCGACTTCATCGGCCATCACCGCGACCCGCTGGTCAAGGGCGTGCTGGAGAAGATCAGTCAGGAAGCCGTGGCACTCAAGGTGCTGGGCTCTTACCCGAAAGCGGTTTTGTGAGGCTTTGACATGAGTGGCAACTTCCTCGCCCTGGCGCAGCCGGGCGTGCAACAACTCTCGCCTTACGTTCCAGGCAAGCCTGTGGACGAGTTGGCCCGCGAGTTGAATCTGGACCCGTCCAAAATCGTCAAGCTGGCGAGTAACGAAAACCCGCTGGGCCCGAGCCCCAAAGTGTTGGCGGCGATTCGTGAAGAGCTGGCCGAGCTGACCCGTTATCCCGATGGCAACGGTTTTGCCCTCAAGTCGCTACTGGCGGACAAGTGCCGGGTCGAGTTGAATCAAGTGACCTTGGGCAACGGCTCCAACGACATCCTTGAGCTGGTCGGCCGTGCCTACCTGGCGCCAGGTTTGAATGCGGTGTTCAGCGAGCACGCGTTTGCGGTCTACCCGATTGTGACCCAGGCGGTGGGGGCAGATGCTCGCGTGATTCCTGCCAAGGACTGGGGCCATGACCTGCCGGCGATGCTGGCGGCCATCGATGCCCAGACTCGCGTGGTGTTTATCGCCAACCCGAACAACCCGACCGGCACCTGGTTTGACGAGCAGGCACTGAACGAATTCCTGCAGGACGTGCCCCAGCATGTGCTGGTCGTGCTGGACGAAGCCTACATCGAGTACGCCGAAGGCAGCGACCTGCCCGACGGCCTGGATTTCCTTGCGGCCTACCCGAACCTGCTGGTGTCGCGTACGTTCTCCAAGGCTTATGGCCTAGCGTCGTTGCGGGTCGGTTATGGCTTGTCCACCCCCGTGGTCGCCGATGTGCTGAACCGCGTGCGCCAACCGTTCAACGTCAACAGCCTGGCCCTGGCGGCCGCCTGTGCGGCGGTGAAGGATGCCGAATACCTGGAAGAAGGCCGTCGCCTCAACGAAAGCGGCATGCTGCAATTGCAGGAAGGCTTTCGTGAGCTGGGCCTGGGCTGGATTCCGTCCAAGGGCAACTTCATCTGCGTCGACCTCGGCCAAGTGGCCGCGCCGGTGTTCCAGGGCTTGCTGCGCGAGGGCGTGATTGTGCGCCCGGTGGCCAACTACGGCATGCCGAACCACCTGCGTATCACCATCGGTTTGCCGGCTGAGAACAGCCGCTTCCTTGAGGCGTTGGCCAAGGTTCTGGCCCGTGGTTGATGTCACTGCATTGCAACCTGCTGTGCCTATGATCGGTCGCCTGGTGGTGGTCGGCCTGGGGTTGATCGGTGGCTCCTTCGCCAAGGGCCTGCGTGAAAGCGGGCTGTGTGGCGAAGTCGTAGGCGTGGACCTCGACCCGCAATCGCGCACGTTGGCGGTGGAGTTGGGGGTGGTGGACCGCTGTGAGGCGGACCTGGCCGTCGCGTGCCAGGGCGCGGATGTGATCCAGCTCGCCGTGCCGATCCTGGCCATGGAGAAACTGCTGGCGGTACTGGCCGGTATGGACCTCGGGCAAGCAATTCTTACCGATGTGGGCAGCGCCAAAGGCAACGTGGTGCGCGCTGCACAACGGGCGTTTGGTGGCATGCCGCCGCGCTTTGTGCCGGGTCACCCCATTGCGGGTTCCGAGCAGAGCGGGGTGGAGGCCTCCAATGCGCAGTTGTTCCGTCGGCATAAGGTCATCCTGACGCCGCTTGCGCAAACCGATCCCGCGGCGTTGGTGGTGGTGGATCGTCTCTGGCGCGAGCTGGGCGCGGATGTGGAGCATATGCAGGTCGAGCGTCACGACGAAGTGTTGGCTGCCACCAGTCACTTGCCGCACCTGCTGGCATTTGGCTTGGTGGATTCGTTGGCCAAGCGCAACGAGAACCTCGAGATTTTCCGTTACGCGGCCGGTGGTTTTCGCGATTTCACGCGGATTGCCGGCAGTGACCCGGTGATGTGGCACGACATCTTCCTCGCCAATCGCGAAGCGGTGTTGCGCACCCTGGACACCTTCCGCAGTGACCTCGACGCCTTGCGTGACGCCGTGGATGCTGGGGATGGTCATCAACTGCTGGGCGTGTTCACCCGTGCGCGGGTGGCGCGTGAACATTTCAGCAAGATCCTCGCACGCCGGGCCTATATGGAAACCGCAGTGAACACCGATGACCTGACCTTCATCGCCAGCCCGGGTGGCCGCTTGAGCGGGCGCATCCGCGTGCCGGGTGACAAGTCGATCTCTCACCGTTCGATCATGTTGGGGTCGTTGGCCGAGGGCGTGACCGAGGTGGAAGGCTTCCTTGAGGGTGAAGACGCCCTGGCGACCTTGCAGGCCTTTCGCGACATGGGCGTGGTGATCGAGGGCCCGCACCATGGGCGCGTGACCATTCACGGTGTCGGCCTGCAGGGCCTGAAGGCAGCGCCGGGGCCGATCTACGTGGGCAATTCCGGCACGTCGATGCGCCTGTTGGCCGGTGTATTGGCGGCGCAGCGCTTCGACAGCGTGTTGACCGGCGATGCCTCGCTGTCCAAGCGCCCGATGAACCGCGTGGCCAAGCCGCTGCGTGAAATGGGCGCGATCATCGAGACCGGGCCGGACGGGCGCCCGCCACTGAGCATTCGTGGCGGGCAATCGCTCAAAGGCTTGAACTATGTACTGCCCATGGCCAGTGCCCAGGTGAAATCCTGCCTGTTGTTGGCGGGGTTGTACGCTGAGGGTAAAACCTCGGTGACCGAGCCCGCACCGACCCGCGACCACACCGAGCGCATGCTGCGCGGCTTTGGTTACTCGGTGGCGGTGCAGGGCGCGACGGCGTCGCTGGCGTCGGGGCATGGGTTGACCGCTACGCGTATTGAAGTGCCGGGGGATATTTCGTCTTCGGCGTTTTTCCTGGTGGCGGCCTCGATTGCCGAAGGCTCCGAGCTGTTGCTGGAGCATGTCGGTATCAACCCGACCCGCACCGGTGTGATCGACATCCTGCGGCTGATGGGGGCTGATATCACCCTCGAAAATCAGCGTGAGGTGGGCGGCGAGCCGGTTGCGGATTTACGTGTGCGTGCTGCCGCGCTCAAGGGTATCGAGATTCCAGAGGCCCTGGTGCCGTTGGCGATTGATGAGTTCCCTGTGCTGTTTATTGCCGCAGCCTGTGCCCAAGGCCGCACCGTTTTGCGCGGTGCCGAAGAGCTGCGCCTCAAGGAGTCCGATCGCATCCAGGTGATGGTCGACGGTCTGTTGGCCTTGGGCGTGAAGTGTGAACCCACCCCCGATGGGATTATCATTGACGGTGGCCCGATGGGCGGCGGTGAAGTGCATGCTCATGGCGATCATCGGATTGCCATGGCGTTCAGTGTGGCTTCCCTGCGGGCGAAGGCGCCTATTCGTATTCTTGACTGCGCCAATGTTGCTACGTCTTTTCCGAACTTTCTGACACTGTGTGCCCAAGTCGGCATCCGTGTTGCCCAAGAGGCTCAATTGTGAATATCAAAGCACCGGTGATTACCATCGACGGGCCTAGCGGCTCGGGCAAAGGCACAATCGCTGGCATTCTGGCCAAGCGCCTGGGTTGGTGCCTGCTGGATTCTGGAGCGCTGTACCGCCTGCTGGCGTTCGCTGCGCACAACCATGGTGTGGACCTGACCAACGAAGAATTGCTGACCAAACTTGCCGCCCATCTGGATGTGCAGTTCATTGCGGCGACCGAGGGTCAGTTGCAGCGCATTATTCTGGAGGGTGATGAAGTCAGCGACGTGATTCGCACCGAGAGTATCGGCGCGGGTGCCTCCCAAGTGGCCGCGCTGCCTGCCGTGCGTGAGGCGCTGCTACAGCGCCAGCGCGCATTCCAGGAAGCACCGGGCCTGGTGGCCGATGGCCGCGACATGGGCACGGTAGTGTTTCCCGAGGCGCCGCTGAAGATTTTCCTGACCGCCAGCGCCGAGGAGCGGGCACGCCGCCGTTACTTGCAGTTGAAGGGCAAAGTCGATGGTGTTAGTCTGTCGAGTCTGCTAGATGAGATCCGTGCACGCGATGAGCGTGATACCCAGCGTGCGGTAGCCCCGCTCAAGCCGGCGGCTGACGCCATACAGCTGGATTCCACGGAGCTGTCCATCGAGCAGGTGCTGGAACGCATCATGAGTGAAATCGCCATTCGCGATATCGCCGGGTGATCAAGAAGGCCGCAGGGGACCAGTCATAGTCCTGCGGTGGCTTCTTTTAACTGAAACTGACCCACACCGTCTGGGGTGTGGAGATGGGCGTATTCTTCGCCCTTATCAACAGGAATTAAAATGAGCGAAAGCTTTGCGGAACTCTTTGAAGAAAGCCTAAAAACCCTGAACCTTCAGGCAGGCTCCATCATCACCGGTGTTATCGTTGATATCGATTACCAAGCTCGCTGGGTAACCGTTCACGCTGGTCTGAAGTCTGAAGCTCTGATCCCGCTGGAACAGTTCTACAACGATGCTGGTGACCTGACTATCAATGTCGGTGACGAAGTTCACGTTGCTCTGGACTCGGTTGAAGACGGTTTCGGTGAAACCAAGCTGTCCCGTGAAAAAGCCAAGCGCGCTGAATGCTGGATTGTTCTCGAAGCAGCCTTCGCAGCTGAAGAAGTGGTCAAGGGCGTTATCAACGGTAAGGTTAAAGGCGGCTTCACTGTCGACGTTAACGGCATCCGTGCGTTCCTGCCAGGTTCTTTGGTCGACGTTCGTCCAGTGCGCGACACCACGCACCTGGAAGGCAAAGAACTGGAATTCAAAGTCATCAAGCTCGACCAGAAGCGCAACAACGTTGTCGTTTCCCGTCGCAGCGTGCTGGAAGCAGAGAACTCCGCCGAGCGTGAAGCTCTGCTGGAATCCCTGCAGGAAGGCCAACAAGTCAAAGGTATCGTCAAGAACCTCACCGATTACGGCGCATTCGTCGATCTGGGTGGCGTCGATGGCCTGCTGCACATTACCGACATGGCTTGGAAGCGTATCAAGCATCCTTCCGAAATCGTCAACGTTGGCGACGAGATCGATGTCAAGGTTCTGAAGTACGATCGTGAGCGTAACCGCGTTTCCCTGGGCTTGAAGCAGCTGGGCGAAGATCCATGGGTTGCTATCAAAGCTCGTTACCCAGAAAGCACCCGCGTAACCGCGCGTGTTACCAACCTGACTGACTACGGCTGCTTCGCAGAGCTGGAAGAAGGCGTGGAAGGCCTGGTACACGTTTCCGAAATGGACTGGACCAACAAGAACATCCACCCTTCGAAAGTCGTACAAGTCGGCGACGAAGTGGAAGTTATGGTTCTGGACATCGACGAAGAGCGTCGTCGTATCTCCCTGGGCATCAAGCAGTGCAAATCTAACCCATGGGAAGATTTCTCTGGCCAGTTCAACAAGGGCGATAAAATCTCCGGCACCATCAAGTCGATCACCGATTTCGGTATCTTCATTGGTCTGGACGGCGGCATCGACGGCCTGGTTCACCTGTCCGACATCTCCTGGAACGAAGTTGGCGAAGAAGCTGTTCGTCGTTTCAAGAAGGGCGACGAGCTGGACACCGTTATCCTGTCGGTTGACCCAGAGCGCGAGCGCATCTCCCTGGGCATCAAGCAACTGGAAAGCGATCCGTTCTCCGAGTACGTTCAAGAGAACGACAAAGGCGCCATCGTTAAAGGCACTGTGAAAGAAGTTGACGCCAAAGGCGCCATCATCGTTCTGGCCGACGATATCGAAGCGACTCTGAAAGCCTCCGAAATCAGCCGTGACCGCGTTGAAGACGCGCGCAACGTTCTGAAAGAAGGCCAGGAAGTAGAAGCCAAGATCATCAGCGTTGACCGCAAGAGCCGCGTGATTCAGCTCTCCATCAAGTCGAAAGACGAAGTGGAAGAGAAAGAAGCTATCCAGAGCTTGAAAGAAGCTGCTCCGGAAGCTGCTGCTGACACCACCATGGCGGCACTGCTGCGCCAGGCAATGGCTAAGCAGAACTAAGTTCTGTAAAGCTGTAGAAAAAGGGCGACTTCGGTCGCCCTTTTTTGTTGCCTGCCGCCTCAACGGTAGGAGCGAGCTCGCTCGCGAAAAACTCACAGACGACACGTTCATTCAGGATTCATGATCGTTCCCACGCTCCGCGTGGGAACGCCTCTTGAGACGCTCTGCGTCTCGTCCGTTAGCGCCAGTGGCGCAGAGCGTCACTGGCTGCATTCCCACGCAGAGCATCGGAACGATCACGATCAAGGGCCTTGCGATGCGAGGCCTTTTTTTTGCCTGAAATTTGATGAAGCAACTGCACCGAACCAAGGCATTCAGCCCAATGTCAGAACTGACTATAGTCATAAAAACGGCTATTTCGCGTTGCTGACTCAATAAGGGTTTGAATGAACAGAATTATCGTAATACTCGCCTTGCTGGTACTTGCAGGCTGCTCCTCCACCAGCGCCAAGACCCACGCCAAGCGCGGCGTCAGCGGCATCGAGATCGACTGCTCTGGCCTGGGCAACAAGTGGGAAAAGTGCGAAAAGCGCGCCGCCCGTGAGTGCAAGATGCAGGGCTACAAGGTCATTACCCGTTCCAGCGACGCCGAGGACGAAGAGGGTGACTACCTGTTCGGCTGGAACCCTGCTGGCGCGGTGACGCGGACCATGTTGGTGATCTGTAAATAAGGGGTTGGCTGCTCGCTAAGCGTGTTTATTCGGCCTCAGATAAGTTGACACATGGGCTGTTCAAATTCATCAACTCATGCTAAAACCTTCGGAGCGCTTTTCCTAGCTGCTTGAAAAAGAAGGGAAAAATATGACGAAGTCGGAGTTGATCGAACGAATTGTCACCCATCAAGGGCTGCTCTCATCCAAGGATGTGGAGCTGGCTATCAAGACCATGCTTGAGCAAATGTCCCAATGCCTCGCCACCGGAGATCGCATCGAAATCCGCGGCTTCGGCAGCTTCTCCCTGCACTACCGCGCACCCCGCGTAGGCCGCAACCCAAAAACCGGCCAATCCGTCAGCCTCGACGGCAAATTCGTTCCCCACTTCAAACCGGGCAAGGAATTGCGCGATCGGGTGAACGAAGAAGAGGAAGAAGGCGTCTGAGTGTTTTTGGGGAGGGAGAAGGGTATGCGTGGGGTTAAGCGCGTTGTTGCGGTGTTGATTGCGGTGCTTGCAGCGTTGGTGGTTTTGGCGTTTGTGCTGGAGAACCAGCAGGGCGTGGCGCTGTCGTTCCTGGGGTGGAGTACTGCGCAGATGCCGGTGGCGGTGTTTGTGGTGGTGGCTTTGATTGTGGGGATGATGATTGGGCCTGTGTTGGGTGTGGTTGTGCGTAGGCGTCGGGGTAAGGCGGTGGTTTAGGGTTAAGTCCTAGGGAAGCAGTCGCGTTGGCAACCGTTTGTCAGAAATCTTATCATGTCCAGCGCTTCAATCTGCCTAGCTACCTAGCCCCGTTGGTTGCGACAGTTCTCATGGGAAATTCAGAATCGTCTGGCATACATGTCAAGACTTGTAATATGCCAAAGAGATGGCAGAATGGAATCTGTTCTCGATAACAGGCATTTTGTGCGCTCAAAATTTGGCAGAGACGCCGGGTTTTGGCGGTCATCCAATTAGAATAAAAAATACGCAATTTTGTCTGCATAACGAGCCCGCAGTTTCTCTTTGAAGGCAGGTTTTTGTTGTGAGTAGTAGCCTCCGTGTCTCTCCTTTTTCTCACGCTGAAGAAATTGATTTCATTCAGCTTGTCAAAATTACCTTGCAGCGTAAAAAACTGGTTGCGGCTATTACAGTTTCGGCAGGGTTGATCGCCGTTGCCTGCGCGTTTCTGATTACTCCCACTTATGAGGTCAGCAGTGTTTTACGCCCTGCGGCCATCAATGAACTAGACGCCCTTAATCGTTCTGAGGTGTATAAGCTTCCGCCAGGCGAAGCCTTAACCAAGGTGGGGGCATCTCTAGAGTCTTATGAAACCCGGCTAGGTTTCTTTCGTGCAAACCCAGGTTTCTTCAAGGAGTTTGAAGCGCCGGGAAGGACGTTGGAGCAGAGTTTTGAAGAGTTTAATCGCAACTCAATCAGCTTGATATTGCCTGATCCCAGAAAAGCTGACTCTCTCAGTGCCTATATCAAGCTGGAAATGACTTATCCGAAGGGAGTAGACGGTGTCTCTATTCTGAATGGCCTTGTTAACTATGCGATTGATACGGAGCGAGAACAAATAGCCTCCGATATGCGCGTTATAATAAAAAACCGTCTGACTGAGATTGCAGGCAAGCTAGATGCGGCGCGTGCAAACTATGAAGTTGATAAAGAGGCCAAGATAGCATCGCTTAGCGAGCTCGATAACCTGCGCCGGGCTCAATTGCAAGATGAGCGAAAGGCGTTGAGAGCTCAGCTAAAGACATTGCGCACCGATAGAGTGGCTCAGTTGGACGAGGCAATTGGTATCGCCAAGTCGCTTGGTATCAGAAAGCCCAGCACGCCGTCACTGTTGGGCGATTCGGAACGATCACCAAGTAATAGTGTCATGCGCACCGAGATCAATAATCAACAAATTCCGCTGTATTTCATGGGGGTTGAAGCGCTTGAAGCAGAGCGTAATGCCTTGATGAAGCGCAAGTCCGACGACTTTACCGAAGGTCGAATAGCGCAAATTGCAAAAGAGCTTCAATTGCTCGAAGCCAATCGTGAGATTGAAGTGTTGAAAAGCCGTGAAAAGGAAGACCTGTTTTTGGCCGGTGTCCAGCCTCTACGTGCCGAAGAGGCGAGGCTTCGTAATTTGAGTATTGATATGGCTGGGGTTAAATTGGTCACGATAGATAGGCCAGCTCAAGAACCTTTAACTCCTTTCAAGCCCAAGCGGTTGTTGGTCGTAGTGATCGGGATCATTTTGGGCTTTATCGTCGGATGTGCTTTGGCGTTCATTTGGGCGTTCATTAGAAATCGTCAATCATTCTATCGTACTCTTCCGATTTCATCGAGCGGCGCTGGGGCGACGTCACTGGATGGCGAACCTCCCCGTATTTCTTGATGGCCGTTTATGCAGATCTGCGCTTCCTTCGGCCTGGATCTGTAGTGGCTTCTTTAAGAGGCTGAGCTCAGATGTTGCCTGCTCTGAGATTAATTAACTACGATCGCGCTCAGGCAGCGCCCTCTATAGTACTATTTCACGCGTCACTCAGCTCGAGGGTTAGGTGAGTGGTGGTTCGTGCAGGATGGGGCATCATCGTCATGAGGCCTGCATAGCGACCGAGCGATTTTTAAAAAGTCAATCGCCCTGATTGTAATGTTACAGAGTTTCGTTGTGTGGATTTTCGGCTCTGTCGAATCAGTGCTGAGAGAGTCCCCGGCGTAGCCAGGGCATAAGACGCAGGCGATTGACGACATTTCAGACTTAGAGCAAATTTGCGGCATAATACGTAACCTCGCGCATTTGTTTAAGTGCTCTGCTGACGCCGCATGGGGATTAGTCCAGACACCTAAGGGAAGGTAGAGATATGACGGACACCAAACTCGAAGCCTCCCCTCCTGCTGAGGGTGGGGGCGTGCTTTATCCTCTTCTGGGTTTTTGCGACCCAGCGAAGTCGCTTCATGACAAATGGGCGAGGGGGTGTCCCCCGTCTGCGTGCAAGCACGCTGGCAGCTATGAAGTTTCGTTGCTTTCAACTGATCGGGGTGAAGAATGCCCGAGTTTAAAAGTGAAGGGGCGTGGGGCAGAACGGCTTGACTCCAGCTTCCATGATTCATCATCAAAAGCTAATAAATTTGTGTGCTCCGTTGTACTGATACACCGTTTGAACATCGTTCGCCTGAAGGATATTGCTTACCATAAAGGCCGGATAGCCGTCCCCAAAAAACTAAGTGAGCATATAACCACGTTAAGTAAAGCAGGTAAGGATGATTATTTGAAAAGGCTATTGGATGAGGCTTCAGGTACATGAGGTTAACTCAAAGTGAGATTTCGGATGTAGTTATTATTCAGCCAAGCGTCTTAGAAGATGATCGAGGCTGGTTTTCTGAGGTGTTCAATGAGCCTCTTTTTCATAAAAAGCTCGAGTTGTTGGGTTGCGCTGTCCCTAGATCTTTTATCCAGGACAATCACTCTTGCTCCAAGAAAAATGTACTGCGTGGCTTGCATTACCAAATGGATCCACACGCTCAAGGTAAGTTAGTACGGGTACTCAGCGGTGCAATATATAACGTAGTTGTTGATCTGCGTAAAGGCTCGTCCACGTATGCTCAGTGGCTCGGTATAGAGCTTAGCGAAGCCAATCAAAAGATGCTCTGGATTCCTGAGGGGTTTGCCCATGGCTTTCTGGCACTGGAAGATAATACGCAATTGTTTTGCAAGACGACTGATGTCTATAGGGAACACAGTGAGCGGAGTATTCGATGGAACGATCCCGAGTTGGCTATTGATTGGCCAGTCTGTGAAAACCTAATCATCAGTGAAAGAGATCAAGCTGCTCCGCTTTTTACCGACGTGGGCTCATCGAAAGAGTCTCTTAAAGGCAGTGTTGTTGCGCACAGTCTTAAAGTTCTGGGCGACGATAGGGGCAGCTTGATTGCTCTTGAACAAGGACTGAATATTCCTTTTGATATTCGTCGCGCTTATTATATTTTTGATACACGCAAAGATGTGAGTCGAGGGTATCATGCGCACTATCGACTCCAGCAGTATATTGTTTGTGTGTCCGGAAGTTGTCGTATTTTGACGGACGATGGAGTAACGGTACAAAACACGTGGCTTGACGCTCCGCAAAAAGCGCTTCATGTAAAGAACCTGATTTGGCGGGAAATGCACGACTTTAGTGAAGATTGCGTGCTTCTGGTTTTCGCAAGCGATCACTATAAAGAGTCTGACTACATTAGAAATTATAATGACTTTAAGTTGGCGGTGAAGCGTTATGCATGATATTCAAGGGAAAACCGTACGTTTACGATTGGCTGAGAGTGATGATGCCGCATATATTCATTCGCTAAGAGTGAACTCGGCGTTAAATGAACATCTATCCGCTGTAACGGGTGACGTTGAAGCGCAGCGAGCGTGGCTTCTTAGCTACAAATCAAGAGAAAAGGCTGCGCAAGAATATTACTTTATTATAGAACGTAGTGATACAGGTCAGGCTATCGGCACGGTCAGGCTTTATGACTTTATAGGCAATAAAGAATCATTTTGCTGGGGCAGTTGGATTCTTGATGAAAACAAAACCCGCTATGCTGCAATTGAAAGTGCAATGCTGGTATACGAATTCGCATTCAAAGAGCTTGGGTTCAAGTCCTGTCACTTCGATGTCAGGAAAGAAAATATCAAAGTTATAGCTTTTCACGAAAAAATGGGCGCTCAACGCCTACGGGAGTCTGAGCTCGACTTCTTTTTTAGTATGAATCCTGAATCATATAATAATTTTTTTAATGCGAAATCTAAGTATTTGATGGGTGAGTCATGATCGATTTTCTGAATTTGAAGTCTATTAATAATAAATATAATTCTGAGCTAAAATCAGCTGCAGCGAGAGTCATCGATTCTGGTTGGTACATCGGCGGAGAAGAGCTGAGTAACTTCGAAGCTGAATTCGCTGCTTATTGTGGTTCGCGTCATTGCATCGGTGTGGCGAATGGGCTTGACGCGCTGATTTTGACATTAAGAGCGTGGAAGGTCCTGGGTAAGCTCAACGACGGTGATGAAGTAATTGTTCCTGCAAATACATACATTGCAAGTATATTGGCAATTACTGAGAACGGTCTGATACCCGTCTTGGTTGAGCCTGACAACGATACGATGAATATTGATATTCTGAATATCGCCAGTGCACTGACGGAAAAAACAAAGGTAATCCTCCCTGTTCACCTCTATGGTCAGCTGGCTGACATGCCAGAGATCATGAAGTTTGCGCGTTCTCATTCCTTGCTAGTTCTCGAAGACTCCGCACAGGCGCATGGTGCCGCAATTGACGGAAGGAAAGCTGGCAGTTGGGGGCATGCTTCAGGCTTTAGTTTTTATCCAGGTAAAAACCTGGGAGCCTTGGGCGATGCGGGTGCAATTACGACCGATGATGATGAGCTTGCTACGACCCTCAGAGCATTGAGAAACTATGGTTCTCACGAGAAATATAAAAATGATATTCAAGGGGTCAATAGCCGTTTGGATGAGATTCAAGCTGCGTTCTTACGTGTAAAGCTTGCTCACCTCGATGAAGATACTTCGGCAAGAAGGCATATAGCCAAAATTTATCTTGAAGGTATCTCTAACCCTCTCATCCAACTTCCATTGGACCCGAGTAATTACGACACAAATATGGCTCGCCAAGTATGGCATCTATTTGTTATTCGAACTTCTCAGCGTGTGGCGCTCCAAAAGCATCTGCAGAGCAATAATATTCAAACGCTGATCCATTATCCAATTCCGCCTCACAAGCAAAAGGCCTATCAAGAGTGGAATGAGCTTAGCTTTCCTATCTCCGAAGTCATTCATCAGGAAGTTATCAGTATTCCCATCGGGCCAACTATGACAGATGATGAAGCTCATGCTGTAGTGAAGGCTTGCAACTCGTTCTCAACAAACGAGTCGTAAGTATGACGCTCATAAAGACAAGTCTTTTTAATAGCATCGCCGTTCTGGTCAAGATATTGACCCTTTTAGGAATAAATAAAATCCTTGCCGTGTATGTCGGTCCAGCAGGTTACGCTGCGTTGGGGCAGTTCCAGAACGCGATGACTATTATTACGACGTTTGCGAGCGGAGCGTTGAATACCGGGGTGACCAAATATACAGCGGAATATGTTGAGGATGAGCTTAAGCAGATTACGATCTGGAAAACTGCAGGCACGCTTGCGATAGGCATATCTGTCCTGTTTTCACTATTGGTTGCAGTATTTAGCGTTCCGCTCGCAAAGCTTTTTTTGGGCGACGCAGCTTATGCGTCAGTGTTCTTATGTTTTTCCGTAGCGTTGTCGTTTTTTGTACTAAATGCTCTTCTACTCGCTATCCTGGTCGGAAAAAAAGAAGTACCTCGCTATGTGATGGCTAACATCGTCGGTAGCTTACTTTCTATCGGCTTCGTGTTTTATTTCGTCATGCTCTGGGGAGCCTACGGTGCTCTTATTGCTTTGGCTACTTTCCAGTCGGTTGCATTTTTCATTACATTGATAATATGCTGGAATTTGAAATGGTTCAAAATTTCAAATTTTTACGGAAAAATTGATAAAGGCGCGGCAAAAAACCTGTCTAAATTTGCGCTGATGGCTATCGTATCTGCGGCCTGTGTACCGGTTAGTCAGATTTTGGTACGGCAATATGTAGTTCAAAATTTAGGAGTAGAGAGTGCTGGATACTGGGAAGCTCTATGGCGACTGAGTTCTGCGTATTTAATGCTGGTGACGACAGTTTTGTCAGTTTACTATCTTCCGAAATTAGCTGAACTTAAAACGCATGCTGGTCTTCGTTCAGAGATCGTCAATGGTGCAAAGATTATCGTCCCCGTCACGATAGTTGGTGCAGTTTCAATATATGCGTTACGAGTCTTTATAGTCGAAATGCTTTTCTCCAAACAATTTCTTCCGATCGAAGAGATTATGGGCTGGCAGCTATTCGGAGATGTGTTAAAGATCGCCAGTTGGCTTGTGGCTTATGTCTTTATTAGTCGGGCGGAGTTCAAGATCTTTATTTTTATTGAGATTTTTTTCTCAATAACATTTGTGCTCTTGTCCATGTTGTTGGTCTCGGAGTATGGGTTGGTTGGGGGCGCTTATGCGCACATCGTGAACTATGTTGTATGCTTGATTTTCGTAATGTATAAATTTAGTAAACTGAAGGTTTTGTGAGCATGCTGAGAAAACTGCGAGCTTTTTTATTGAGACGAGCTCTTACCAGTCGAGCAAGTTTGTGGGTCTATATATGCCTGCAGACATTTTACTTTCATCCTGTGATCGCGGTAGTTAAGTTTCCTATT
This sequence comes from Pseudomonas sp. AL10, assembly GCF_029960685.1. Lineage (NCBI taxonomy): Bacteria > Pseudomonadati > Pseudomonadota > Gammaproteobacteria > Pseudomonadales > Pseudomonadaceae > Pseudomonas > Pseudomonas sp. AL10. The sequence continues at coordinate 110,030 of NZ_JASBQZ010000006.1, read as the reverse complement.
AACTTTTTATACTCTTTGTATCTGACGAATCGTCTGTGCGGTTTCAGTCTTTTGCCAAGACTTTATTTTTCCGCTGAAATTTTCAAGGTTAAAATTGCCAGGGCAAGGACTGCAAAAGTTCTATCCGAGGCGAAGAATATATTTGTATTCGAAAATTGGCTAGGTGGAAATGAACCCCTATGTATTAATTTGGAGGCTTCATCATCATTCAATATTATTAATGAATTTCATTTGGGGGATGGGTGTAAAATCAATCTTCTAAAAGGTGCGACCCTTACGTTGGGAGGCAGAAGTCCCTCCCAAATATCAGGGCTTACCTGCAAGAGTATAATTTTGTGCTCGTCAGATATTAGCATTGGGGTGGGTACCATTGTATCTTGGGGATGCTATATAACGGATAGTACTCAGCATAGTATAAATGGAGAGATAAAAATCGCGCCTGTCAGCATCGGTAATCATGTTTGGATAAGCGAGGGCGTGACATGTACACCCGGAGGGGCCGTGGGCGATGGATGCATTATTGGCAGTAAGTCATATGTTAACAAGGTGTACGCGCCAAGGAGCTTTATTGCTGGTGCGCCTGCAGTAATCCTTAAGAATAATGTAACTTGGCATCGCTAGGTAGATAAAATAATGCTCACAATAGTTATTCCTTCATATAATCATGCTGAATTTATTGTTTCATGCCTCGACGCGGCGCTAGCTGTAGAGCCAGCAGCCACGCGTGTTTTGATAATCGATGATGGCTCTCCTGATAATACCATGGGCGTCATTCAGGCTTACCTTGAAACCAGCACGGAAGCTACACGTGTAAGCGTGGTCAGCAAAAAAAACTCAGGCCTTGTTAATTCGTTAAATCTAGCGCTTTCGATGGTTGAGACTGAACTGGTCTATTTCATAGCTTCAGATGACGTCGTTATTCCTGAGGGCATGGATATAATGCTGAAGGAAATGCAGCGCTCACCTGAATTGAAATTTATCATTGGTGATGCAGTTTATTTTTATGGCGACCGGGAGGACGAAGGCCCTGTTTATAAAAAGAAACATGATACATTTTTTCAACTATCTCCATTACAACGCAGAAGTGCATTATATTTGGATTATCCCGCACCTATACTTCTTCAGTCGACCTTGTTCAAGACGTCATCCCTCAGAGAGATAGGAGGCTGGGATGTCGGCTTGAAATGGGACGATTATCCGGTTTTTGTAAAATTATTCACGCAGTATGACAAGTTCGGTAAAGACTTTACTTTTTTGTCGGGTATTAATGTCGTTCGCTATCGTCAACATGATGTCAATTCTTACAAGGATACGTTTAAGCAATATGGCATGGTCGTTCAAACTTTAGATGCTATTGCTCCCGAAGAATTACGTGCACAAGCTCAGGCCCGGGCGTTGGCTTTCTATATTCTGGTTGCGCTAAAAACACGCGATTTTCGTGTGGTTGTTAAAATCATTAAATATGTTGGTTTAAAGCAGTTTTTAGGAGGGGTTTCGTGCATACCCTACGTCGCTTACGTTCATATGTTAAGAGATAAATTATGAGCGATACAGATTTTTTTGATTTGGCATTTGGGAACTTGGGTCTGTTGTTGAGTTGTATGGTTTTTGTTATGGCCCTATTTTATTTTTGCATACGGGGCAAAGCGGTCGCCGGATACCTGGATCCTGTCCATTTTTATTGGACGTTCACAATGGGGAGCGCTTACGGCGTCGTTCTATTCATGTATGTTAGTGGCAAAGTAGAAACATACTTACTGCTAATACTTTTTTCTTATTGTTCTATGTTTATGATCGTTTACTCCATTTGTCACGGTCGGGCTCTATGGTTTCCCAAGATGGTGAGGCTGTTTTTGGTACCAGAGGGCAAAGGTCGATCAGAATTCATTGTGGTTGTTATTCTATATTCCCTATTGGCGTTGTTTTTGATAATAAATGTAGGGTTTGGCTCTTCTGCAGAGACCAACAGATTTGAGCAAAATAGAGGATTTGGTGCATTTGTACGTGTTGCAGATGGGTTCAGATTGTTTATAATTTCCTATCTAACCTTGTGGATTGGTCGACGTTTTCGTAGCAAAAATGTGAACTTCGTTACAGTGCTTATGATAGGTGGACTGTTCCTTGATATCCTCATCAGTTCTTTTTTGAATGGCGCTAAGTTTGCAATCCTTGAATCGATTTATGCGGTCATCTTAGTTTTGTTCTTCGCAAAGTTTAGCGTTAGAGTTGGTTTTACAAAATTGTTCTTGCTGGGGGTTACGGTTCTGCTATTTGCGGGATATATATTGACCCGGAATTTGGAAAATAGTGGTGTTGATGTTTCCGAGCGCGGTGTTTATATGCCAAATTCATCGGTGCTTGTTGAGCGTTTGGTCTTAAGGGTATTTGCAAACGCAGACAAATATTATTTTGCTTTGCCGGGGAATGTAATTGAACGTCTCGAAACCGATAGTTTCTTTTTACAAATGCTCTCTCCTCTCGTCGGAGTGACAACTCTCAGCAACGCAGTAGGGCACCCCGTAAACGATTATACAGTCGGGCGCCAGTCTCTTTTATACTGGTATCCAACATTTGATGTGGCGGGAGGCCCAACCAGCCACTATGATCTGTTCGCATACAAGTATTTAGGGTATGCAGGTGGATTGCTGTTTGTAATGATGCTGAGCTTTGTTCTTAGCTCCATTTCTACTATGTCACGTGTGGCGGGTAGCGACTTTTATTACGCCCTAGCAGCGACCCTTTGGTTGAGAGCGTTGCCAATGTTGCTGGAGCCCGCTATTGGTCTATCTTATATTTTAGATATTTTTATATTGTTTTTTGTGATAAAAGTTTTTGGTATGATTCTGAGAGCCTTCTCGCAACGAGGTATGGTCAGTGTTTAAGGATAACGCGGTAACAAATGGAGTCGCTATTGTAGTAATTACCTACAATCCTGATCTTGCTGAGTTTTACGTAAACTTGAGTAGTTATATTTCGCAAGTTTGTAAGGTTTTTATTGTGGATAATTCGACAAGTGAGTTCGCACGACGAGCTCTAGTCGAACTAGCCATGGAAGATACTCGAATCGAGCTTCTTCAACAGACCGAGAATGTCGGTATTGCTCGAGCCCAAAATGTCGGGATTATTAAAGCCACCGCTGCGGGCTTTAAGTTCGTCTTGGAAATGGATCAGGATTCATCACTGCCGGCTGAGTACGTTTCCTCAATTGTCACATCGTTCAATGAACTGGTAACTAAAGGTGCGCAGGTTGCTGGCGTCGGTCCGCTCGCGGTTAATGCTTCAACAGACCATGTATATGATGGGCTTTCTCGAGGAGAAGGTCTGAAGCAGGTTGAATATACGCTGAGTTCTGGATTTTTAATATCAACTGACGTATTCAGTGTTGTGGGAGTCAAAAGAGAAGAGTTATTCATTGATTTCGTAGACTGGGAGTGGTGTTGGCGTGCGGCGGAAAAAGGATATAAGAGCTTTGTTGACTCGAAACTTGAAATAGGTCATATGCTAGGAGAGGGGCACGTAAAGTTACTTTTCTGGTGGGTCGGTAAACCAAGTCCAATTCGGCATTATTATCAATACAGAAACTTTATTTTTTTACTTCGGCAGGCATATGTACCGGCTAAGTGGAAGCTTAAATATTCATTAGTATTCATTGTGAAGCTATTTGTTTATGTTGCGTTTTTCGATCAGAAAAAACTGAGGCTTGCTTATGTACTAAGAGGGCTCAAGGATGCCTGTCGCGGCAAAATGGGGCCCTTTTAATAATTATTGCTTTGCTGATTACTCAGCGCGTGGAGTATATATGCAAGATGTAAAGTTTTCGGTTTTGATGTCGGTCTATGCTCGAGAAAAATCTCAATATCTCCGTGAGTGCCTTGCTAGCATGGTCGATCAGATTTGCCCTCCGACCGAAATCGTGGTGGTTGAGGATGGGCCGATATCAAAAGAATTATCGGATGAAATTGATGTATTCAGGGAAAAGCTGAATATTATTTCCGTAAAGCTTGATGCCAACGTCGGCCTTTCTGCTGCATTAAATGAAGGTCTTAAGCACTGTCGTTATGAACTCGTCGCTAGAATGGATACTGACGATGTTAGTCTGCCTGCGCGTTTTCTACGGCAAATTGATTATATGCAAAGATTTCCTCAAGTCGCAGTTTCAAGCGCGTGGATTGAGGAGCGTAACCAGGATATGACTCTTGTCCGGAGCATACGCCGGCTGCCTGAGCACCATTCTGATATTGTCAGTTTTGCAAAACGGCGCAGCCCAGTCAGCCATCCCGCAGTTATGTTTAGAAAATCTGCAGTTCTAGCGGTGGGCGGCTATCCATCGGTTTTCCCTGAGGACTATGGGTTGTGGTCTGTCATGATCGTCCGGGGATATGAGTTTGCAAACATTCAAGAGGTGTTACTACTCATGCGCACAGGGGAAGATTTTATTACACGTCGAGGAATCAATTTTCTGAAGGGTGAGTTGAAACTTTTGGCGTTTCAGCGGAAAATCGGTTTTTTGACAAACTCTGATTATGTCATGAACTATATCATTCGTTGTGCAGTGAGATTGCCGCCGGACAGTGTCAAAAAAGCACTTTATAAGCTTGCTCGATAACTTGGAGGTTTTGTGATTTTAGTGACTGGTGGTGCAGGTTATATAGGCACTCATACGTTGGTAGAGCTCATCGCCGCAGGTTATTCTCCGGTGGTATTTGATAATTTTTGTAATAGCTCTATCAGTGCGATTGAAAGAGTTACTGAAATAACCGGCGTAAGCATCCCGGTGTATACAGGCGATGTAGTTGATCGTGCTGATTTACGTAAGGTTTTCGAAGCGCACCCCCATATTGATTCAGTGATACATTTAGCTGGACTGAAGGCCGTAGGTGATTCTGTAGTAGACCCTCTTAGTTATTATGAAAATAACGTGGTAGGCACTCTCGCATTATGTGATGTCATGCAAGAGTTTGGATGTAGATCCATGGTATTCAGCTCATCCGCGACTGTGTATGGAGATCCTGCCACTGTACCTATTGATGAAACGTTTCCACTAAAAGCAACTAATCCTTATGGCCGTACGAAGATTATGGTAGAGGAAATATTGCGAGACTTATTTGTAGCAGATAGCTGGAAAATAGCGTTATTACGCTATTTTAATCCAGTGGGTGCTCATTCCAGTGGCTTAATAGGTGAAAATCCAGCTGGAACGCCCAATAACTTGATGCCTTATCTTGCACAAGTTGCTGTTGGCAGACGAGATATGCTTTCTATCTTTGGCGGCGACTATCCAACGCTTGATGGAACGGGAGTCAGAGATTACATCCATGTTGTCGATCTTGCCAAAGGTCATGTGAAGGCGCTTCAGGCTCTTGATGAACCGAAAGTCTTGACGGTCAATCTTGGCACAGGTGTGGGATACTCGGTTTTGCAGCTCATACATGCGTTTGAGTCTGCATCCGGTAAGACGATACCTTACGAAATAACAGCTCGGCGCCCCGGTGACATTGCGGTGTGCTACACAGATCCGACCGAGGCCCAGCGGTTATTAGGATGGAGTGCGGTGTTAGGAGTGGATGATATGTGCAGAGATGTCTGGAGATGGCAATCGCGCAACCCTGACGGCTATTAACGACTTGAGTGTTGTTTAATGAATAAAATTTTGATAACTGGGGCTTCAGGATTTGTAGGGAGTGCCCTTGCTCAAAGACTCTTACTTGATCCCTCACTTGAGCTCGTATTGGCTGTACGAAATGCAGGGCAGGTGGAGACTGATCAAGCAAAAGTCATAGCTATCGGAGATATTAATAGGCACACGCGTTGGGGAGAGGCTCTGGAAGGCGTTGACGTTATTGTTCATGCTGCGGCCCGTGCTCATGTTCTCAACGATGGTAGTGGGAATCCGGTTGCTGAGTTCAGAAAAACTAATGTTGAGGGAACCCTAGCGCTGGCTCAACAAGCCGCCGAGGCTGGCATTAGACGTTTTGTTTTTATTAGTTCAATTGGCGTGAATGGTGCAGAAACAGGAGATCTGCCGTTCAATGAGTCGTCACCGTCTGCTCCTCACGCAGATTATGCATTTTCCAAATTGGAGGGGGAGAACGCACTAAAGAAACTCTTGGCTGATTATGACATGGAGTTGGTCATCATCCGTCCTCCGCTAGTGTACTCGGCGTCCGCACCGGGTAACTTCAACCGTTTGCTAAAGTTGATTTCCGCGAAAGCTCCATTGCCTTTTTGGGGCGTGAAAAATAAACGCAGTTTAATTGCGCTAGAGAATTTAATAGATTTTATATATGTTTGCCTAAGTCATCCTGCGGCAGCTAACGAACTCTTTCTCATATCCGATCGAGAGGATGTTTCGATAGAGTTTATTTTAAGAAAATTGGCTGAAGGCATGAACCAGAAGATTATTCTTTTCTACTTTCCATCTTGGTTAATTGCCTTGGTGTTGACAGCGGTTGGAAGAAAATCGGTGTATTCACAGCTCTATGGCTCACTCGTTATCGATTCCTCCAAGGCAACTGACTTGCTGGGCTGGCGACCTGTATTGAGTACGGGAGAAGCACTTAAAGCCAGTGGGCGACTGTTCAAAAAGATGTAGGTCTTTTTGGGGTGTCCTGTTTATTTTCTGTGATTTTCGGAATTTTATTCAAATGATCTCTTGGCTTTTACTACTTGGTGTTATGTTGCTCTCTTTAATTCTAACCGGTGCTCTGCGACGGTATGCGTTGGCGAAGAGCTTAATGGACATCCCTAACGCCCGCAGTTCTCATTCTGTCCCTACTCCCAGAGGGGGAGGGGTGGCGATCGTTGTTAGTTTTTTGTCAGTTTTACCTATTTTAGGTGCTGCTGGAGTTATAGATTGGGATTTGGTATGGGCATTATCAGCTACGGGAGCCGGTATCGCTATTCTCGGGTTTCTGGATGATCATGGACATATTGCTGCTCGCTGGAGGCTGATTGGTCATTTCGCAGGCGCTGCTTGGGCATTGTTCTGGATTAATGGGCTGGCTCCGATATCTATTTTCGGGGTTTCCTTGGATTTAAGCTGGGGGGGGTATTTCTTCGCCGCGCTGTATCTTGTATGGATGCTAAATCTCTATAATTTCATGGATGGAATTGATGGTCTCGCCAGCGTTCAAGCCATATGCGCTTGTTTGGGGGCGGCGTTGATCTATTGGTTAACGGGTTACACAGAGCTAATTGGTGTGCCCTTGCTGCTCTCATGTGCGGTTTTTGGGTTTCTGTATTGGAACTTTCCTCCTGCGAAAATTTTTATGGGGGATGCAGGTAGCGGTTTTCTGGGGGTGATGCTCGGAGTTTTGTCTCTATATGCAGCCTGGACCGCTCCTCAGCTGCTTTGGGTATGGCTAATTTTAGTGGGTGTTTTCGTTGTAGATGCGACATTCACGCTGGTCAGGCGTTTGGTTCGAGGTGACAAGGTATACGAAGCGCATAGAAGTCATGCCTACCAGCACGCCTCTCGCCAGCTAGGGAGCCATTTGCCGGTGACGCTTGCAGTGTTGTCCATTAATGTATTTTTCCTGTTGCCGATTGCACTGTGCGTCGGGCTTTCCATTTTAGACGGCGTGCTAGGAGTGCTTCTGGCTTATGTCCCATTGGTCGCGTTGGCTTTGCGATTTAGGGCCGGCGCGCTGGAGCGGAATGATCTTTAAGTATAGGTTCAAAATACAGTAGACTAACGTTGCTTATTCTGATCACGCACTGCGGGATTTTTTTGACTTAGGGTGCAAGGGGCGAACAACGGGGTTATGGATAAAATTAGAACAGCGCTACTGGGTCTACCACGCCGCCAGAAACGTGTGATTCAGGTAATTGCGGACATTTTACTGGTGTGGTTTGCGCTGTGGCTGGCATTTGTCGTTCGCCTGGGCATTGATGAAATGAGTAATCCGGTGAGGCAGCATTTATGGCTGTTTCTTAGCTGTCCGGTTATTTCCATACCCCTGTTCATTCGATTTGGCATGTATCGCGCCGTAATGCGATATTTTGGCAATGATGCGTTAATCGCAATAATAAAGGCGGTGAGTTTATCCTCTCTTATTTTGGGGGTAGTGGTATATTGGTATAGCAATCATCAAAATGTTGTACCTCGGTCGATCATTTTCAACTACTGGTGGTTGAGTTTGATTATGGTAGGTGGCTTGCGGTTGGGCATGCGTCAATATTTCTTGGGTGACTGGTTTGCTGCAGCGCAGCACGTTCCTTTTGCTAGTCGCGATGATGGCTTACCCAAAGTTGCTATCTATGGCGCAGGTGCAGCTGGTAATCAGTTGGTTGCTGCGCTCCGAATGGGGCGATTAATGCGTCCGGTGGCATTCATCGATGATGATGCCAGTATTGCTGATCGGGTCATTTCGGGACTTCAGGTTTACAAACCTAAGCATATTCAGCAGATGATCGATATCACAGGTGCTCAGGAAATATTGTTGGCCATTCCTTCGTCTTCGCGCGGAAGGCGGCGTGAAGTTCTTGGTTTATTGGAAGGCTTTCCTCTTCATGTGCGTAGCGTACCTGGATTCATGGATCTGGCGAGCGGCCGGGTGAAGGTTGATGACATTCAAGAAGTCGATATTGCGGATCTTTTAGGGCGTGATGCAGTTCCTGCTCAGGCCGAACTATTGGAGCACTGTATTAGAGGGCAAGTCGTATTTGTGACAGGTGCTGGAGGCTCTATTGGATCAGAGTTATGCCGTCAAATACTGTCACTGCAACCGACGACACTGCTGTTATATGAGCACAGTGAGTTTAATCTCTATAGCATACTTTCTGAACTCGAACAGCGTGTAACTCGTGAGTCGCTATCGGTTCGGCTTCTACCTATTCTCGGATCGGTACGAGATCAATCCAAAATTTTGGATGTTATGAGAACGTGGCGCGTTAATACTGTTTATCACGCAGCCGCATATAAACATGTGCCTATGGTTGAACACAATATTGCAGAAGGCGTGTTGAATAATGTCATTGGAACCTTGAACACCGCTCAAGCTGCGTTGATGGCGGGTGTCGATAATTTTGTTTTAATTTCCACAGACAAGGCTGTTCGACCTACAAATGTAATGGGTAGTACTAAACGGCTCGCTGAAATGACGCTGCAGGCCCTTAGTCATGAGTCTGCACCTATGTTGTTCAATGGGGATTCTGCCCAGGCCCACGTCAACAAAACACGCTTTACTATGGTCCGTTTCGGTAATGTTTTAGGTTCTTCTGGCTCTGTGATCCCCTTGTTTCACAAGCAGATCAAAGCCGGCGGCCCCCTGACGGTGACTCATCCCAAGATTACTCGCTATTTCATGACTATTCCCGAAGCTGCCCAATTGGTCATCCAAGCGGGATCTATGGGGCTGGGCGGTGATGTATTTGTACTGGACATGGGAGAGCCGGTGAAGATTGTAGAATTGGCTGAGAAGATGATTCACCTGTCCGGTTTAAGTGTACGTTCTGACAAAAATCCCCATGGCGATATTTCCATCGAATTTTCCGGGCTACGTCCCGGTGAGAAACTCTACGAAGAGTTGTTGATCGGTGACAATGTTGTCGCTACGCAACATCCGATGATTATGAGTGCTAACGAAGACCACTTGTCTTGGGATGTACTCAAGGAAAAACTCACCGAGTTGCTGGCCGCAGTTGATCATGATGACTACGCTCGTGTCCGACAGCTTCTGCGTGAAACTGTTAGTGGTTACGCCCCTGACGGGGAAATCGTCGACTGGATCTATCAGCAGCGTCGGCTGGCTCCCTGAATATTTCACCATGCTAATGCATTAGCCTATACTTGGTCCGTTAGAAACTCCCCACATCCCCCCTAAAATATGCGATGCATTAGGGGGTATTGAATATCTGCGGACCTTTACGCCTTTGCGATCGGACCTGACCCCTGCTGATTGTCAATCACGGACTTCATGGAAAATAAATATTTTGAAAAACAAGTCGGTCAGCACTGATTGAACTGTTTTCCGAAGACCCATACTCTTGATTTTTGGATCTTAACTATTCGTACCATACGCCAGATTTTTGCGTAACGTCTAGGTATGATCGGAAATATCATTTTGGTCGGAAACGCGTGTAAGGGAATTAGCGCTGGGTTTTCGGTATGAAGATATTGATATAATAACTCGAACTTGGCTAGCATGTAATCACGCATATGAATCGCCACCAGTATATTAACGGACTCTATGCATTTATTATTCTGTTTGTAGTAATTTTTCGCATTTTTCCTTCGAAGCCACAGCCTGGAATCGTCGAAGCGGATGTTTGTTACTTAAAGGTTTTGGTTATTTTTTCATTATATTCAAGAGCCTGGGTAAGGGGCAGTTTGGTTTTTTGTATGCGTGAGGTTTAACAGACGTCTTTGGCACAGTTTTACTTGCCGCTCTGGCGGTTTTTTAAGTTGCTGGCAATTGTTCTCGCTACTCATGGGAGGTTGTATGGTTAGATGAAGTTAAATTATATTGATTGCTATGAATTAGCGACGATGACTGGGTCAGCAGGCGGCGTGTTGTTCTATTTTCAATCTATCTGTCGTTCATTCAGGCGGCAAGTTAGATGCAGTGCCTGTTGCCGCCTCACATTCTGTAACTCACTCACTTTTGACTCTCTCCCAGCATCATCTAATTTTGAAAAGCAGCTTCGGAAAAGCTGCTTTTTTCTCTTACCGATGTCATGGAGCGTCACCAATGCAAAACCTCTACCTCTCATCCCTCATCTTCGCCTTCCTCACCAGCCTCTCCGTCGCCACCACCGCTGCGCCGTCCATCAAGCCAGAGCCCCCAACCCCCATCTCCACCCAGATGACCAAGACTGAACAATCTTCCAAGGTCAACCTCAACGCCGCCGACGCCGAAACCCTGCGCCGCGATCTGTTCGGCATTGGTGCTTCCAAGGCGAAGGCAATCATCGCCTATCGCGAGAGCAACGGCCCGTTCACGGCGGTGGATGAGTTACTGGAAGTGAAAGGCATCGGCAAGGCATTGCTGGAAAAGAATCGCGACAGGCTGGTTATTAATTGAGGATCTGAAAACAGCGCGGAAGGCCGGTCATACACCGGCCTTTCCTTTAACTAACGGACCTTGCGATTTACTCACTGACGCAGCATTGGCACGAAACGTGGTTACCTCTTCCTCAGTGATTGTTCAACAATCTCGAGGTAACAATGCCACTCACTTTATCTTTAGCCGAGCAGATCGCCCTGGAACTACGCGCCGCCATCATCGGCGGGCGGCTGCTGCCGGGTGTGTCGCTCGTCGAGGCCGAGTTGGTCAAGGGCTACAACGCCTCACGCAATACCATCCGCGAGGCGCTGCATCGTCTGGGCCAGGAGGGTCTAACTCGTTATGTCCGCAATAAAGGCGTGATGGTACGGCGCTTGGAGCGAGCAGAAGTACGCGACCTCTTCGTCGTCCGCCGCACCCTGGAATTGCAGGCCATAGCCCAAAGCGGCCCGCTGACGGACGCTCAATCAACACTTATGCAAAACGCCATCGACGCCACCACCCTGGCCAGGGAGCGCGAAGATTGGCGAGCCGTGGCCACCCACAGTCTTATGTTTCACCAACAGATCGTCGCGTTGATGGGCAGCCCGTTGTTCGACGAGTTCTTCGCTCAGGTGATAGCCCAGTTACGCCTGGCGTTCTGCGCCGCGCCGGATGAGCAGCGCTTCCAATCACCCTGGCTGGAGCGTGACCATGAGATATACACATTGCTAACCCGCAACCAAACCCAGGCCGCCAGCGAGGCGATGAGTCTGTACCTGGATGACTCGGAACGCCTTTCTCTCGCCTTGTTTGATCGCCCTTGATGGAGGAGTGCCCCATGTACAAAGACTATCCCGCCGCGTACCAGGTCAGCAAAGGTTCGGCGTTGCAGGTGGATACGGCGTTCTATGAGCGTATTCGTGATCAGAAAACCCAGCGCACGTTGATCGAACAGTTCGAGGTGCCGATTCGAACGGGGAGAGCGTGGAAGGTGCCGGCCGGGCATGTGTTCCGTGTGACCACACCGGTGGGGCCGCAGGTGGGGGATTTTAATGTCTGGAACGCCAACGACCCACGCGAACGCTTGTGGGCCGCGCGCACTCGGCAGCTGCAAGGCGCCCATGTCAGCACCCATGATCGGTTGTGGTCGAACCTGCCTTTTCTACGGCCCTTGGTCACTATTACCGATGACAGCCTGGCCAGCTACGGCATTGATGAGCACGGTGGGCGTTTGCACGATTTGTTGGGCACGCGGTGCGACCCCTATGTGAACCGTTTGCTGACCGGGGAGGACTTTCACCACCATTGCCACTCGAACCTGACCCGTGCGGTATTGCCCCATGGACTGACGGAATTCGATGTGCATGACGTGTTGAATATTTTCCAGTGCACCGGGCTCAATCAGGATGACATGTACTTCATGAAAGCCTGTCCGGCGAAGAAGGGCGATTACCTGGAGTTTTTTGCCGAGATTGATTTGCTGTGTGCGTTGTCGACGTGCCCAGGCGGGGATTTGTCGCTACCGATGTGGGGGCCGGATGCGCAGGATCCACTGACGGTGTGTCGTCCGTTGGGGGTGGAGATCTACCGGCTGGAGGATGAGTTGCTCAATGGCTGGAGCCAACCGGAACGTGCTGCCTACAAAGGGCAGCACGGCTTGCATATTGCCAAGGCGGATTGGGAGTAACCCAATATTCAGCGATCCTGCGCATCCTTGGCATCTGCCTGGGCATTGCGCTCGGCTACGCGTTTGCGTTGTTCGTCGGTGAGTTCCACCTTGTTGGCGCTGTCACGCAGCATCATCAGGCCACCGACGATCGACCCGATCGCTACTACCATAATCAACCATGCATACCACGGCATAAGACGCTCCTTGAGGCAGAGGTTCGTGGGAAAATTTTCCCACGGTAACCACTGCTTTGAGTGACGGGCTTTCTGAGTAGTTCAGTGTAGGCCCGTTCTGCCTCATAGACGCTATTGTCCGGTCAACATTGCATCCGCCGGCGCATCGATGCGGTCTTGTGCGGTCATCTGGAAGTAGATGAAGCCCACCGCCATAAAGCCCAGGAAGATCAGCCCAATCAAAGTATTGAACCAGGCCATCGCCACCAGGCACACCACCGCCAGCACCAGCGCGATACCCGGCACGATGGGGTAGCCTGGCGCGCGGAAGGTGCGCTCCAGCAACGGCTCGGTCTTACGCAGTTTGAACAGGCTGAGCATGCTCATGATGTACATGACGATGGCACCGAACACCGCCATGGTGATCATCGCGGCGGTCAGGGTCATGCCGCCCAGGTTGATCAGGCCGTCGCTGTAGATGGCGGCGATGCCCACCACGCCGCCGGCGAGGATGGCCCGGTGCGGCGTCTGGAAGCGTGAGAGTTTGGCCAGGAAGGACGGCAGGTAACCGGCACGGGCCAGGGCGAAGAACTGGCGCGAGTAGCCGAGGATGATGCCGTGGAAGCTCGCCACCAGACCGAACAGGCCAATCCATACCAGCATGTGCAACCAGCCGGAGCTGTCGCCCACCACGGTTTTCATCGCTTGTGGCAATGGGTCGTTGATGTTGGACAAGGTGCGCCAGTCGCCTACGCCGCCAGCGAAGAACATCACGCCCATGGCCAGGATCACCAGGGTGAGGATGCCGCTGATGTAGGCTTTTGGAATGGTGCGCTTGGGGTCCTTGGCTTCTTCGGCGGCCATGGCGGCGCCTTCGATGGCGAGGAAGAACCAGATGGCGAAGGGGATGGCGGCAAACATCCCGGCAATCGCCGGGGCGCCGAAGGTGTCGGAACCGGCCCAGCCGTTCAGGGCGAAGTGGCTGAAGCTGAACGCCGGGGCGACTACGCCCATGAACACCAGCAGTTCGGCGACGGCGAGCACGCAGACCACCAACTCGAAGGTGGCGGCGAGTTTCACCCCGAGGATGTTCAGGCCCATGAACACGATGTAGGCGCCGACGGCGGCGTGCTTGGGGTCGAGTGCCGGGAACTGCACGTTCAGGTACGCGCCAATGGCCAAGGCAATCGCAGGCGGGGCGAAGACGAACTCGATCAAGGTGGCCAGGCCGGCAATCAAGCCGCCTTTTTCACCAAAGGCGCGACGGCTGTAGGCAAAGGGGCCGCCAGCGTGGGGAATTGCTGTGGTCAGCTCGGTGAAGCTGAAGATAAAGCAGGTGTACATCGCGGCAACCATCAGCGAGGTCACTAGAAAGCCCAGGGTACCGGCGACGCCCCAGCCATAGCTCCAGCCGAAATATTCGCCGGAGATCACCAGCCCCACGGCGATGCCCCATAGGTGCAAGGTGCCCAAGGTGGGTTTGAGTTGTGTGTTCATTTTGCTGCGCTCCCTGAACCGTTTGGAAATGGTTCAGCGTGTTGCAGCAGGCGTGCCATGCCATGGCGCTACGTCGTAAAGCGGCGTCAGTGTCGCTTGGAGGATGGTTTTGTGTTTGAAGTTTCCCGAAGCGCACCAGATGGGGGCGGCAGCCTGGTCGGTTCATCCGTCATGACCTGACGCTGGTGCATGCGTTGGTCCACGACATGGTTGCAGTCAATGGGCTGTTTGAGGCGGTCTATTTACGCCAACTTACGATTAATGGTCGATCTGGTCGGAACCGTTCACTGCTCAGTTTTCACTATGCGGTGCCCATTCAGGAAGAGTGTTACACAAATAATCGTCAGGGACGCATGGGCTACTACATCTGAGAAACCCAAAATGACTTCAGCTATGACTGCTCTTCATGCGCGCCGGGATCTGCCCCCCTCGCAGAACGTTCTATTGCCCGAGGCCAATACCCGATCGCCGGCAAATGAGCCATCAACGATTCCTAACGTAGAGGGCATTGCCCCCATCAGCGTGACCCCGGCCGGCTTGAAAAACGATCGGCAAGTAAGCGAAAAACACCTTCAGCTGCTTCATCAGTTTCGGGCGCTGAATCAGCAAGTCCAGGCATTGATGGGCCAGCAGCCGACACTTTCGAGCGTCATCGAGCAGCAACTCGCCGCGGCGCTCTACAAACAGACGCCGCTGGACGTTACTAAACTCTATTTTCATCGCTACCACACTGATGAGCTGGGGCAGCGCACATTGCTCTCTGTAGAGCCTGCCACTGAGGCACTCTTTAACGCGCTCAAGACGTCCAAGGGGGGCGGTGGCTCGCACGCCTCTACGGGCCCCGCCACCACCGATTCCGGTTTTTATCTGGGCGGCGCGCCGGCCGAACGCAATAAACAGCTGGACGTTGCCGCTAGCCTGCTGTCGATTGCCCAAACCATCGAAAAAGAACTGCCCTCGAGTCTTGCGCGATTTTGGACGGAGCCACGCCCTGGCGAAGCGAACCCTGAGGCACGGCAAGGCGAGTTACTGCGTATTCAACGGCAGATGTTGTCTATCCTTGCAGCGCTTCAGGTAGAAGAGGGCACGATGCTCCCGGCCGCCAAGACGCTGATCGACAAAGCGATTGAGTACCCCACTCTGGAGGCGCGGGAAAATGCCATGCCGGATGGAGAGCGGCCTGGGGTGTATCCGCTCAAGCTTGATACGCCAAAGCCCGACGGTACGTTGATGGCAGGTGCCTTCCTGATCACCAGTGGTGATGGTTCGTCGACACAGCGTCCGTTCAATCGCTCGGACACTAACAGGGCACTACCACCCAGCGAGCAACGCGGCCTGACGGTGCTGTATACCCCCCGCGATGGCTACGAGGTGTTCGACAGCCCGGCCAAAGCCCAGCAAGCCTTGCGCCAGCGCCTCAGTAACAACGCCTATGCCGCGCAACAGGCCAAGCAGAGTTTGCCCATTTCGGTCGAGCAAAGCCTCAAGCCTGGTTGGGAAAACGAGCTGAGCCAAACCCTTGTTCCACTTACCACCGACGTCATTGCCGCAGGCGTACCGCAATTGCTCGAACGCCAGCAGCAGCAGGTAAACACCGAGCTGCAAGCGCTATTGGACGACGATAGCGGTATAGGGAAAACGGACCTCTGGCAACGATCGCAAACACTCAAGGACTTGGATCAGGCGTCTGCCTTGGCGCCACATTTCAGCGCCGACAACGTCCTTCGAGCACGTAATGAATGGCTGCTGGAGCGTTTGAGCGAGTTGGACAATCGCCAAGTGATGCAGCAACGGATGGCGGACCGCAGCAACTGGCAGTACTTGGCACAGCAGCTTAACCAGGCCGGCCAGGCGCTACCGGAAAATGCCACGCCGCAGGATATATCGGCCATCTTGAAAAGTACGCCGATGAGGATTGCCCCAGACTCTGCTCATTACCAGTCATCTATCCGCGAACCGGGCAAGTCGATCAGTCTGGAGGCATTCATCATCGAAAATGACTTGCCTCTGCCCAAGACCCTGGAAGAGTTGTTTTCCCTGGCACAAACGGCAGTTGCAAGGGCCCAGCGACACCCGTTGGGCAATTTCGGGGGCGGTCTGTCCTGGCCGATTCCTATGAGTGCCCGCGAGCAGCAGACGGTGCGGGCCGTTGCACGTGACCAGATGGCCAGTACTCAGATGGGGCTACTGGACTACCTCAACAAGTGCCAACCGCTCTCCGAGGAAGTATTGCAGGATCCGGTGAAGACGCTGGAGGCACTCGTGGGCTCCCCGCAAGGGCATGCCATGGGATTAGAGATGCAAACCAACTTGGGTGGCGTCTCCACAGACATCAGCGTCAATGACTATACGCTGGCGCTCCTTAACCTGGCACTGGACCCGGAGTCTCTCACAAGGCCGCATCGAAATTGGGTAGCCGGTTTCGACCTGACCGACAAGAAATACTGGGGCAAACCCCTCTCGGCCGTCATCGAAGGCCTGAGCCAGCACCTCATTGAAACCGGCCGAGCATCACCGGCGATGGCGAAGGCGGGGGCGTACCTGTTGCTGATGCGGGCAGCCCCGCAATTACTGGTGAAGGATATTCCTGACGGCGTGGTGTACGGCAGCCTCGCGTGGGCAAACCTGTGCATTGCCGTTGCTGCCATTGAAGCCCAGTCTCCAGGCAGCGCTGCCAATATGACCTTTGCCGAGGTGATGATCGCAGCCGACACCCGAGCGCCTGCTCCCGAATCCGCGCAAACAGGGGTACTGCTCAATTGGGCCGTAGCCCATAACATTCTGGAACTCAAGCAAGACTTGCTTTACACCCAGGACGACATCAACAAGGCGAAAGAGGCCTTCAACCATCAGCAAATAGAACTGCAAAAAGCCTCCACGTTATTGGACACACCCTTGCCAAACCGTCGAGAGATGGCTTTGGAACTACTCAGAAAAACCTTTGGCGACAACGTTTCATTTGAGGAACCAAAATTCGTCGAACCCGACTCCGTTTCAGTCTCCCTTAGCGATTCGTCTTATGTTCCTCCAACTTCTTATTCTATGCTTGATGCCGTCATGGAAGGGGTGAGCCTGAATGAACGCTGGAAAAACATTATAGAGGACGATGGTATTGATCTTGACACGTTTATCGCGTTCACTAAACGCCCGGAATGCAATATCAAGAACGCCTTTGATGAGGCCTTTTCAACAGTAACGGCTAAGCATAAGACCGTTCAAAAATTATCGATTGTCAATGCTTTGACAAATCTTCCTCCCGAGGACAAGGAGAAACTCATTTTTGGCGAAATCCAATATTATCAAGAGAAAAGCTATAAAATTGGAGTCGTCAAAGATACGCTGTTTCATACCAGTAAAAAGATAATAGTAACGGCAAAATATAAAGGCATTACCAGTAACTACGAATTCGACACGGAAAAGGGTCTGATCAAAAAACTGAGTGACACTCCGGTTCCGCGCAAGCCTGAGTATATTCAGAACGAAGTTTCTAAAGTCGAGGAGTTCTTCCCCGCTCAAGAGTTAAGCAAACAGATTGATGGTTTGAATACAGTTTCAAAATTTCTCCCGCTTGGCGTATTAGCAGAGCAGGGGGATGATGCCAAGCGACACCCCTTGGATGAGGCAAGGCCGTCCACCCCGTCTGTACCGTATCTGTTCCTCGACGAGCGGGCTAACCACATCGCCGACTCGGTTGTGAAAGCATTGAACCTTGATGATCCTGCCATTCGAAAAGAGGCGATGGGCATGACGTCCGTCGAAAAGGATAAAGAGGAGGGGAAAGCGGTGATGAACTTTCTTCTCGACCTTATTCCTTTTCGCTCGGCAATCGTCAACTTTATAGACGGGAACTACAGTGAGGGAATCACAGATGTCGCCTTTGACTTGCTGGGCTTTATCACCGCGGGAATCGGGGCCGCCGCCAAAGCGGCGAAAGTGCTGGCTAAAACGGGGAAGGCGCTGCAGAAAGGATTAAAAGTCACCAAGATAATGGGGGCGGCCGTGTTAGGTGAGCTCAACCCGCTTAGTGGCGTTGGCGATTTGATTAAGGGCGGGGGCAAAGTGATTACTCAAGGCGTCAGCCACGTCAGAGACACCCTGCGCTCTTTCAAAAGCACGTTAAGCTCGCCGGAGTTGATCAACCTCAGTAAGCGTTATGACGCGGTGGCCAACGGTACATTCAAGGTGGGCGAGCAGACCCTACACGGACCTGCGGTCTTTCAGAATGGTAAATGGGGGCTCTATGACCCTATCAGCGGCCGCCCCTATGGTACCGCGAAGGATTTCAAGCCCGAGCAAGGTGCAATCAAAGGGGAAATCAAAGGGTTCTCTGATTATCTGTCGTGGGAAAGAATAGCAAACACGTTGGCGCCTCCTGTGCCGCCCAATATTAACTTTCGCACTGACTACGCTAACGCTATAGCCGAGGCAAAGAGTAAAGATCTCTCCACGTATTCAAGGGGGTGGAGAGAGTTAAACCCGCAAGCCGTCTACGGCTACTCTCCAGCGATGACCATCGAACAGTTAAAACGTCTTGCCGTCGCCCAGCCTCGTACGCCGGCTCAACTCGGCAGCCTGGCAAAACGAATAGAGGACCTGGAAGCCCTGCCCGATAAGTTCAAAATAGCCCATATCAATGCGGCCATCAGTGATAAAAAAGGCTATGCGAAAGGGTATCGCTCAGCGCGGCCGGACGGGTTGGACGAGTTGACGGAAAAGTTGACTCTCAATCAGGTCGCAGAGCTGGCTCTCGTACCCGAACGCACATCCGAACAAATGGGTTACCTGGTCAGGCATATGGAAAAAATAAGAGAACAGGCGAGCAAGCGAAACTCTAAACGTTTCAGCGAAGACATCGGCTTTAAAGATGCCCGCCCGCCTATTGTGATCAATGGTATTCCTCAGGGGTTATACCTCAGCCGCGTTGATTTGTTGTCGGAGGGTGAGTGTGCGGCGCTGTCTACGCTGATGGCGGAAGCCCTCAAACAGGGCAAACACGACATCTTTCTTGAAAATCTAAGCCAAGCGATGCGCCCCGTGCCTACGCGCCATGAGATTGCAGAGTTGCGAAAACTGGACCCGGCTAAAGCCGATGCCGAACAGCTGCGCGGCACTCAAGTCGAAAACTTCCGTAGTAAGCTGAGCCGGCTTCAGGAGAAAGTCGGAGCTAAATATCACCAATCTAGTGAACTTAAACAGGTTCCCTACACCGATATCATTTCCGATTTGGCCAGTAGCAGCGAAACCAAAACCTTGTTAATCAGCAGCCCTGACCATGGTTTGATGGCCCGTGTGGTAGTTGATCCGAATGGTAACAAGACATGGTTCTATTTTGACCCTAACCACGGTCTTGCGATATTCACCGACGAGGCGCAGATGAAAGCTGCCCTGGAAATGACCTTGAGAAAAGGCCAGAGCAAGGCAACGCTGTCGCACTTCGAGGGTAGGTCGGGCTTACCTGAGTACCAAGTGTCGGTACTTAAAGATTCGCAGGTAAATCCCAACATCGCCTCGGTGCCAGGGGGGATTTTCGACTTGTTCACACCTCTGTAAATCACACAGTGGGTCAAAAGGTGGCAGTGCAATGCTCGATGTGCTCTCGATCATTAATCTGGCACCTTGGGTGATTGCCCGATAAGGCCCCTGTAAACCCCGCATAAACCCACTCTTTACGCCATCTTTACGCCCCACCCAAGCCCTCGCTCTCGTTCCTTTACACCGCTCCTGCGGACAATACCCCCACACGCGGCAATCGCCGCAAGAAGGGGAGACTTCCATGAGCGTTCTGGACGGGGTGTCACTGCTATTGGCCGTGGCGCTGTTCATTTATCTGCTGGTTGCGCTGTTACGCGCGGATCGGAACTAGGAGCGGGCTATGCACAGTTATGACTATTGGCTGATCATCGCCTTCTTCGCCGTGGTACTGGTGCCGGCACCGTTTCTGGGGCGGTTCTACTACAAGGTGATGGAAGGCCAGCGCACCTGGCTCACGCCCGTATTGGGGCCTGTTGAAAAGGCCTGTTACCGCCTCTCGGGCGTGGATGCGCAGCAAGAACAGAGCTGGCAGAAATACATGCTGGCCTTGCTCGCGTTCAACCTGGCGGGCTTCTTGTTGTTGTTCTCGATCCTGTTATTCCAGGGCTCCCTGCCACTGAACCCGCAAAAACTGCCGGGCCAGGAATGGACCCTGGCGTTCAACACTGCCGTCAGTTTCATGACCAATACCAACTGGCAGAACTACAGCGGCGAGGCGTCTTTGAGTTACCTGAGCCAGATGGCCGGCCTCACGGTGCAGAACTTCGTCAGTGCGGCGACCGGTCTCGCGGTCCTGGTCGCTTTATGCCGTGGGATAGGGCGTAAATCTGCCCAGACCCTGGGCAATTTCTGGGTCGACATGACCCGCGCCACCCTCTACGGCCTGCTGCCGTTGTGCCCGGTGCTCGCACTGTTCCTGGTGTGGCAGGGCGTGCCGCAAACCTTCGCCCACTATGTGGATGCCGTCACGCTGCAGGGCGTGGACCAGGTGATTCCTCTGGGGCCGGCCGCCAGCCAGATTGCGATCAAGCAACTGGGCACCAACGGCGGTGGCTTCTTCGGCGTGAACTCGGCGCATCCGTTTGAAGACCCGACCGCCTGGGCCAACCTGTTTGAAGTGGCCTCGATCATTCTGATCCCGGTGGCGTTGGTGTTTACCTTCGGCCATTACGTCAAGGACCTGCGCCAGAGCCGGGCGATCCTCGCGTGCATGCTGGCGCTGTTCCTGATCGGCGGCGCGACGTCACTGTGGTCTGAGTACCAGCCCAACCCAACCTTGAACAATCCGGCGGTGGAGCAAACCGCACCGCTGGAAGGCAAGGAAACACGCTTTGGCACCACCGGTACCGTGCTGTGGTCGGTGACCACCACCGCGGCCTCCAACGGTTCGGTCAATGGCATGCAGGACAGCCTCAGCCCCCTGAGTGGAATGGTGGCGCTGGTCAACATGATGGTTGGCGAAGTGATCTTTGGCGGTGTCGGTGCCGGCATGTACGGCATGTTGCTTAACGTGTTGATCGCGGTGTTCCTCGCCGGCTTGATGATCGGCCGCACCCCGGAATACCTGGGCAAGAAACTCCAGGCCAAGGAAGTGCAATTGCTGGTGGTGACCCTGCTGGTGATGCCGGTCGGCGTGCTGGTGTTGGGTGCCATCGCCGCCAGCCTGCCAGGCCCGGCGGGTGCCATCAGTAACCCTGGCCCCCATGGGTTCAGCCAGTTGCTCTACGCGTACACCTCGGCCAGTGCCAACAACGGTTCGGCGTTTGCCGGCCTCGGCGCCAACACTCCGTTCCATAACCTGATGCTGGGCTTGGGCATGTTGATCGGCCGCTTTGGCTACATCCTCCCGGTGCTGGCCCTGGCCGGCAGCCTGGCGATGAAGAAGGCTGCACCGATTGGCCAGAACAGTTTCCCCACCCATGGTGCGCTGTTCGTCACCCTGTTGACCGTGACCATTTTGCTGGTGGGCGGCCTGACTTTCCTGCCGACACTGGCGTTGGGCCCCATCGCTGAACACCTGAGCATGGGCTTCTAGTTAAGGGATATGAAAATGAATATGCCTGCAAAAAACGCGGCCCCGGTCAAAACCCAGGAGCCTGCCAAAACCGCAATCTCTGCGCTGTGGCGCCCGGCGCTGGTCCAGGCCTTCGTCAAGCTGGACCCACGCCAACTGCAACGCTCGCCGGTGATGCTGGTGGTCGAACTGACTGCCATCCTCACCACCGTATTGTGCTTTGTGCCCGATACCACCGTTCCAACATTTGTCGCCGTGCAAATCGCCGTGTGGCTGTGGTTCACCGTGCTGTTTGCCAACTTCGCCGAAGCCTTGGCCGAGGGGCGTGGCAAGGCCCGTGCCGACAGCCTCAAGGCTGGCAGCGAAGGCTTGAGCGCGCGTCGCCAGGAGGCCGATGGCAGCTTCAAAATGATACCGGCCACCAGCCTTCGCAAGGGCGATGTGGTACGCGTCACCGCCGGGGAGATGATCCCCGGCGACGGCGAGGTCATCGAAGGTATTGCGGCGGTCAACGAAGCGGCGATCACCGGCGAATCCGCCCCGGTCATCCGCGAGTCCGGCGGCGACCGCTCAGCCGTTACCGGCAACACGCGGTTGGTCTCGGACTGGCTGTTGATCCGCATCACTGCCAACCCGGGCGAGTCCACCCTCGACCGCATGATCGCCCTGGTGGAGGGCGCCAAGCGCCAGAAGACCCCCAACGAAGTCGCGCTGGATATCCTGCTGATCGGCCTGACCCTGATCTTCCTGCTGGTGGTGGTGACCTTGCAGCCGTTCGCCCATTTCGCCAATGGCAGCTTGCCTTTGGTGTTCCTGGTCGCACTGCTGGTGACGCTGATTCCTACCACCATTGGTGGCTTGTTGTCGGCCATCGGTATTGCTGGCATGGACCGCCTGGTGCGTCTCAACGTGATCGCCAAGTCTGGCCGCGCCGTGGAAGCGGCGGGGGATGTGCATGTGCTGTTGTTGGACAAGACCGGCACCATCACCTTCGGCAACCGTCGTTGCTCGGCCGTGGTCGCGGCGCCTGGCGTCAGTGGCCGCGAATTGGCCGAAGGCGCGCTGCTGGCGTCCCTGGCCGATGACACGGCGGAAGGCAAGTCCATCGTTGAATACCTGCGCGCCTTGCACCCACAGGCCGAGCCGAGCCTGGAGGCGTTGACCGCCGTACCTTTCAGCGCCGAGACGCGCTTGTCCGGTGTCGACTACCAGGGCCGTGTGTTCCGTAAAGGCGCGGTGGACTCGCTGCTGGCGTTTATCGGCCAGCAACGCAGCGACCTGCTGCCTGCGCTGTCGCGGGAAATCGACAAGATCGCCCAAAGCGGCGGCACGCCCTTGCTGGTGTGCGCCGATGGCAAATTGTTGGGAGCGATCCACCTCAAAGACGTGGTCAAGCCCGGTATCCGCGAGCGGTTTGCCGAGCTGCGCAAGTTGGGGATTCGTACGGTGATGGTCACTGGCGACAACCCACTGACCGCCGCCGCGATCGCTGCTGAAGCGGGGGTGGACGACGTGCTGGCCGAGGCCACGCCAGAGAAGAAACTCGCGCGCATTCGCCATGAGCAGAACGATGGTCGCCTGGTTGCCATGTGCGGCGACGGCGCCAACGACGCCCCGGCGCTGGCCCAGGCTGACGTCGGCATGGCGATGAACGACGGCACCCAGGCCGCGCGCGAGGCGGCCAACATGGTCGACCTCGACAGCGACCCGACCAAGCTGCTGGACGTGGTGCAGATCGGCAAGGAACTGCTGGTGACCCGTGGCGCGCTGACGACCTTTTCCATCGCCAACGACGTGGCCAAGTACTTCGCGATCCTGCCGGCGCTATTCGCCTCGATCTACCCGCAACTGGGCGTGCTCAACATCATGCACTTGCAGAGCCCGCAGAGCGCGATCCTCTCGGCCATCGTGTTCAACGCGCTGATTATTGTGGTGCTGATTCCGCTGGCCCTGCGCGGCGTGCGCGTACAGGCGGCGAGTGCGGCGGCATTGCTGCGGCGCAATCTGCTGATCTACGGGCTGGGCGGGCTGTTGGTGCCGTTCGTGGGCATCAAGGCCATCGACATGCTGCTGACCGCGCTGCACCTGGTTTGACCTGTCCGCTGATCGTTCCCACGCTCTGCTGATCGTTCCCACGCTCTGCGTGGGAACGCCGCCGCCCCGGACGCTCCGCGTCCCACCGCACCACTGAATTGAGGAGTCTGAAATGTCCAACATCATCCGCCCAGCCCTGAGCTTGCTGGTGCTCATGACCCTGATCACCGGCGTGGCCTACCCGCTGGTAGTCACTGGCGTGGCGCAAGTGGCCTTCCCCGATCAAGCCAATGGCAGCCTGGTGCACGACGCCAGCGGCAAGGTGCGTGGCTCCAGCCTGATCGCCCAGGACTTTACCGGTGACCGCTGGTTTCACCCACGCCCGTCAGCCGGTGCATTTGCCACAGTGTCCAGCAGTGCCAGTAACCTGGGGCCCAGCAATCCGGCCTTGGCCACTCGCATATTCGAGGAGGCCAACAAGCAGTCAGTGCCGGGCCAGGGCCCGGTGCCACTGGCCTCGCTGACAACCTCCGGCAGCGGCCTTGATCCCCACTTGCCACCGCAGGCGATTGCCTATCAACTGGCGCGAGTAGCGGCGGCGCGAAATGTGCCGGTGGCAACCTTGCAGCGGTTGCTGGATGAGCATATCGAAAGCCCGTTGGTAGGGCCGCCCGTAGTAAACGTCCTGGCCCTCAACATGGCTTTGGAAACGTTGTAAGCCAAGCGATCGCCATCGCGGGCAAGCCCGGCTCCCACATTTGGAATGCATTCCACTGTGGGAGCCGGGCTTGCCCGCGATGGCGGCCTTGAAGACTCTCCATAAATACCTGAAGGAACCCCCGAGCATGAGCGACTCCGGCCGCGCCGATGCCCTGTTAGCCGATCTGCCCCGGGACGGTCGTGGCCGGCTCAAAGTCTTCCTCGGCGCCGCGCCCGGCGTGGGCAAGACCTACGCCATGCTCCAGGCGGCTCACACCCAACTGCGCCAGGGCGTGCGCCTGATCGCCGGGGTGGTCGAAACCCACGGCCGCGCCGAGACCGAAGCCTTGCTCAGCGGCCTGCCGCAACAACCGCTGTTGCGCAGCGAATACCGTGGCGTGATGCTCGAAGAAATGGACCTCGACGGCCTGCTCGCCGCCAAGCCCAAGCTGGTGCTGGTGGACGAACTGGCCCACAGCAACGCCCCCGGCAGCCGTCATGAAAAGCGCTGGCAAGACATTCAGGAACTGCTCGCCGCCGGCATCAACGTGTTCACCACGGTCAACGTCCAGCACCTGGAAAGCCTCAACGACCAGGTGCGCGGCATCACCGGCGTACACGTGCGCGAAACCTTGCCGGACTGGGTGCTGCAAGAGGCCGACGAACTGCTGCTGATCGACCTGCCGTCTCGCGAGCTTCTCGAGCGCTTGCGTGACGGCAAGGTGTATGTGCCCGAACAGGCGCGTGCGGCCATCGATGCGTTTTTCACCCAGACCAACCTCATGGCCCTGCGCGAGCTGGCGATGCAAACCGCCGCCGCCCACGTCGACGATGACCTGGCCCAGGGTTACCGCCAACTCGGCCAGGCCGCGCCGGCAGTGCGTGGGCGCCTTTTGGTCGGTGTGGATGGCGATGCGCAAGCCGAACGACTGGTGCGCCATGCCTGCCGCGTGGCCCAGCGTCGGCATTTGCCCTGGAGCCTGGTGCACATCGACAACGGCCGTGCGCGGGATGAGCAATCGCGCCTGCGCCTGCAAAACGCCCAACAATTGGCAGAGCGGCTGGGCGGGGAAGTGGTGTTGCTGCGCGCGGGGGAAGTGGCCAAGACCCTGATCCAGCACGCCGCCGAACGCCGCGCCAGTTTAGTGCTGGTGGGGCAGTCACGGATGCGCTGGCGGCGGCGCCTGTTCGGTGGCGGCTTGGCGGCACGCCTGTTGCGCAATGCCCGCGGCTTGGAAATCAACGTCCTCGACAGCGATGACATGCCTGCACCGCCGCGCCTGCCGGATGTGCGCGGTTTGGTGTGGTTCGATTACGCCTTGGCGGTGGTGGCGACCCTCGCCGCTGCCGCAGTCGCCTGGGCCGTGTCCAGTGCGTTGGCGCTGCCGAACATCTCGTTGGTGTTTCTCGCCGCCGTGCTGTTGGTGGCGGTGCGCAGCAGCCTGGGGCCGTCCCTGGTGTGTGCGGCGCTGTCGTTTCTGACTTACGATTTTCTGTTTATCCCGCCGAATTTTTCCTTCGCCATCCAGCGCGAAGAAGACGTGCTGACCCTGTTGTTCTTTCTGTTGATGGCGGCGTTGACCGGCAACCTCGCCGCACGCCAGCGCCGCCAGTTGCAGGCGTTGCGCGATACCCAGGAAGAAACCAGCGAGCTGCTCGACCTGTCGCGCAAGCTCACCGCTGCCACCGACCGCCAAGCCGTCATCAGCGCTGCCGCCCACCATCTGCAAGGTTGGAACGAGCTCGACCTGTGCCTGGTCAATCGCGACGGTCAGGGCGGCTGGAAGGTCGAGACCGGTGGCCCGTTGACCCTCACCGAAGCTGAACGCGCCGCCGCCGATTGGGCCTGGCAGCATGATCAGCCGGCCGGCATGGGCACCGGCACCTTGCCGTTTGGGCGTTGGTGGTGGTGGCCGCTGTCAGGTGAAGAGGGGCCCTTGGGGTTGCTGGGTGTCAGTGCCAAGCCTGGCCTGGAATTGAGCGGGCAACGTCGTCGCTTACTCACCGCGTTGAGCCAACCGCTGGCCCAGGCGCTGGCGCGGGCACAACTGGGGCAGGAGCTGGAATCGGCGCGCCTGCACGGCGAAACCGAACAACTGCGCAGCGCTTTGCTCGCGTCGGTGTCTCACGATTTGCGCACGCCATTGACGTCCATGCGCGGCAGCATCGACAGCCTGCTGGCCCTGGGTGAAGCCATCCCGCTGGAGGATCGCCGCGAATTGCTCGAAGGCACCCGTGATGAAGCCGAGCGCCTGGACCGCTATATCCAGAACCTGCTGGACATGACACGCCTGGGTCATGGTGCGCTGAAACTGGCACGCGATTGGGTGTCGCCCGGCGATATTGTCGGCAGTGCCCTTGGGCGACTGCGCGCCGTGCTGGCGCCGTTGCAGGTGAGCACCGATGTGCCGCCGGAGCTGCCTTTGTTGTATGTGCATGCGGCGTTGATTGAGCAGGCCTTGGTCAACGTGTTGGAAAACGCCGCACGGTTTTCGCCCCCCCAGGGCCGCTTGCAGTTGCGGGCTGGGGTGCAGGATGAGCAGTTGTTTTTTGCCGTGGCGGATGAAGGACCGGGGATTCCCGAGGAGGAGCGGGCGAAGATTTTCGACATGTTCTACACCGCTGCCCGTGGTGATCGAGGCGGACAGGGCACCGGCCTCGGCTTGGCGATCTGCCAGGGCATGGTCGGCGCACACGGTGGGCATATCAGCGTGGCCGATGGCATTGAGGGGCGCGGCACCTGCATTACCTTGTTTCTACCGCTGCCCACACAACCTGTCCTGGAATAATCCTGTAGGAGCGAGCTTGCTCGCGAAGGTCGTTAACGACAATGATGGCGTCCTGAGTTTACGCGGTGCCTATGGGTTTTTCGCGAGCAAGCTCGCTCCTACAGGGGGGGTGATTTTTTAATGGGTTTTGATGAGACACCATGAGCCAGACCGCGACGATTCTTGTCATTGATGACGAACCGCAGATCCGCAAATTCCTGCGCATCAGCCTGGCCTCCCAAGGCTATAAGGTGATCGAAGCCGGCACCGGCAACGAAGGCCTGGCCCAAGCGGCCTTGAGCAAACCGGATCTGCTGGTACTCGACCTGGGCCTGCCCGACATGGACGGCCAGCAGGTGCTGCGCGAGTTTCGCGAGTGGTCGAGCGTGCCGGTGCTGGTGCTGTCGGTGCGGGCCAGCGAAGGTCAGAAGGTCGAGGCCCTCGACGGTGGCGCCAATGACTACGTGACCAAGCCGTTCGGTATCCAGGAGTTTCTCGCCCGTGTACGCGCGCTGTTGCGCCAGGCACCGGCCGGAGAAGCCCAGGAAGCCGCCCTGAGTTTTGGCCCGTTGACCGTAGACCTGGCCTATCGCCGCGTTCTGCTGGACGGTGCCGAGGTGGCGCTGACCCGCAAGGAGTACGCAGTGCTGGCGCAACTGGCCCGGCATCCGGGGCGGGTGATTACCCAGCAGCAATTGCTCAAGGACATCTGGGGCCCGACCCACACCGAGGACAGCCATTATCTGCGTATCGTGGTGGGGCACCTGCGCCAGAAGCTGGCGGATGACCCCACCCAGCCACGGTTTATCGTGACCGAGGCGGGGGTGGGGTATCGGTTGCTAGGTGCCTGAGTCTGTGGTGCCTGCGCTGGCGACATTGCAGGCAAGCCATCTCCCACAGTTGAAATGCATTCCCCTGTGGGAGCCGGGCTTGCCCGCGATGAGGCCATCAGCAACACCTCCACGTTCAACTCTGCTCACTCTCATACCGATCCAACGTATCACTGGCAATCTCCCGCCCCAAAGCAATCAACTCCGGCGCTTTGTAGAACTCGAAAAACCGGCACACCCGCTTCGGCACGTTGATCAGCACATCCGGTGGGTACCCAGCGATCTTGTATTGCGCCAATGAGGTTTGCATCACCTCGAAACTCTGGTTGATCAGGTCCAGCAGCGATGCAGGCCCGACGTTGTCGATGATGAACGAGCCGGTCGCCGACTTCGGTGCGCCGGCTTTCTCCGGCGCCGCGGCAGGTTGTTGGGCTTCGGGTTCGGCAGACTCCAGCCACGGGTTGATTTCGGCGGCCTGGGCCTGCAAGGCTTCTTGTTCCAGTTTCATCAACTGCTCCGCCTGCTTGCGGCGAAACGGCAGGTGCGAGCCCAGTGACTTGGCCAGGCTGTTGAAGCGGCTCTTGAACGCTGGCGGGCGCTGGATCACCGGCAATTGATAGTGCTTCTGGTTGGTGGCGTTGAGGTTGACCGCAATGATCAAGTCACAATGGCTCGACACCACCGGCACGATGGGCAGCGGGTTGAGCAGGCCGCCGTCCACCAGCATGCGGTTGCCTTGCATCACCGGGGTGAACAGGCTGGGGATCGCCGCCGAGGCGCGCATGGCCTGGTGCAGGCAGCCTTCCTGGAACCAGATCTCCTGTTGGTTGGTGAGGTCGGTGGCGACGGCGGTGTAGGGGATGCGCAACTCCTCGATATTGATGTCGCCGACAATCTTGCGGATTTGCCCGAACACCTTTTCACCACGAATCGCCCCCAGACGAAAGCTCACATCCACCAGGCGCAGTACGTCGAGGTAGTCCAAGCTTTCGATCCAGTTGCGGTACTCGTCGAGCTTGCCGGCGGCGTAGATCCCACCCACCACGGCGCCCATGGAACAGCCGGCGATACAGGCGATGTCATAGCCGCGTCGTTCGATTTCTTCGATTACCCCGATATGGGCGTAGCCCCTGGCCCCACCAGACCCCAGCACTAACGCAACACGTTTCTTCATGGCCAGATCCTTCGCAAAACAGGGGCCCACAATGCACCCATCAAGGGGCCTGCTTCAATCCTTGCTGACAGCGCGCAATATTTTTCCAGGCTGGCGATCAGGCTCGGGTATGCTCTGGCAATAGGTACTACTGATTTCAGGCTAAGGACAAGGCACTTTTCCCTGTAGGCAACGTCTACAGGCTACGACTGAATTTGTATATTTTGAGGTGTCATCAATGAAAGCCTGGATCTGTGTGCCTGTGATCGTGTTGGCCTTGGCTGGCTGTGCCGGGAAAACCGCGTATCGCGACAGCTGCGGCTCGCAATTGGACGCCGCCTGGAAAGAACTGGACCTGGCCAAGGCCGAAGGTTTTGCCGGCACTGTCAGCTACTCCAAGGCTTTGTCGCTGTTGACTGGCGCCAAGACTCAGCAGCAGTTTGAAGCGTTCGAGGGTTGCTCCAACAAGGCCGAGAAAGCGCGGTTCTACATTCGTGAGTCTCGCGCCGGGCGATGACCCAGCGGCGGGCAGGATTTTTTATCGGAAAGTGAGGGCAGGATGTCAGCGTTGGTCAATCAGTTAGTCGCTCAGGTCATTGGCCTGGAAGTAGGGTTACTGAGCTGCCAGGCTCGCCTCGCCGCCGTCACTGACGATGAAGCCTTGCATGATTTGCGCACCACGGTGCGCCGCCTGCGCAGCCTGTTGCGCCCTTTGCGCGGGCTGCCTGGTGTCGAACAGCTTGAATTGGCCGCCAGCACGGTTGGCCAACTGACTACGCCGCTACGCGACCGAGAGGTGCTGGCGGCGTATTTGCATCAGCACGGGCATCACGAGGCAGCTGATCGGCGCCTGCGTCTGCAGCCCGAGGCTTACCGCCAAGTGGCGCAAAGCCCGGAACTGGCGCACTTGCTGCTGATCCTGGATGCATTCCCGCGGTTTATCCGCGCGTCCCAGCACCAGAAACTGCTCAAAGGCTTGCGCCCGCGTATCCAGAAGCGCCTGGCCAAGCAATGGCAGAGACTCGATGAGGCCCTGAAGGATCCCGATCATGATCGCCACCGGCTACGGTTGCTGATCAAGCGTGTGCGCTATGCCGCCGAGGCGTATCCGGAGCTGGACAAATTACCCGCTAATGCTCTGTCGCATTTGAAAAAAGCCCAGAGCGCTCTGGGTGATTGGCATGACTGTTGGCAATGGCTGGCCCAGGCCGGCCACGAGCCAGACCTGCAACCCTGTGTCGCGGTGTGGCAGCGCACCATGCTCAAGGCGCAAGGCAAGGCCGACCGCGTGCTGGACACACTCAGCGCCGAGTGTTTTTAAACCGGTACGGTTTTTGGCCGGAATAGGCGCTGTGCCTGCCGAATTGGATGGTTAAGATTCCTCCACGATTTTCTTGATGTGAGGTCGCCATGCGCTTTAGTGATTTGCTCGATGCTGCCCGTAGCAATCCGCTGGATGTCACCATCCCTGCCGAATGGGCCCAGGGCCGGGCTACCTTTGGTGGCCTAGTCGCCGCCTTGCAATACGAGGCGCTGCGCGCTCAGGTGCCGGCGGATCGACCGCTGCGCTCCCTGGCCATCACCTTTGTCGGCCCGGTAGCGCCGGATGTACCTGCCAGCTATCAAGTCGAAGTGCTGCGCGAAGGCAAGGCGGTCAGCCAGTTGCTAGGGCGCGTGGTGCAGAACGGTGAAGTGGCGACCCTGGTCCAGGCCAGTTTTGGCGCTTCTCGCCCCTCGGAAATTGACGTGGCAAGTGAGCCGCCACCGGTCTTCAAACATTGGGATGAGTGCCAGGAACTGCCCTATATCAAGGGCGTTACCCCCGAATTCATGCGCCACTTGGCAATGCGCTGGAGTGTGGGTGGCCTGCCGTTTACCGGCAATAAATCCCGCGACATGGGCGGTTGGGTACGGTTGCGAGGGGATGTAAAAGAAGAGCCACTGACCGAGGCGCACATCCTCGCCCTGGTCGACGCCTGGCCACCGGCGTTGCTGCCGCACCTGAAAAAGCCCGCGCCGGGCAGCACCCTGACCTGGACCATCGAGTTCATCCAGCCACTGCAAGACCTGACCACACTCGACTGGTGCCAGTACCACGTCAACATCGAACACGCCCGCGACGGCTACGGCCACGCTGCCGCTGCCTTGTGGAGCCCGACCGGCGAGTTGATCGCCCTCAGCCGTCAGACTGTGGTGGTGTTCGCCTGAACCTGCCGGTCAGTGGTGGTGCCGCTGCCGCCAGGCGCGCCACCAGCCACCGCTGAGCACAAAGCGCGGGAAAGTCACGAACTGCTCGACCACCAGGCGCTGCACCGCATCTTTACGATCGCTGAACGGCTCACTGGCCTGAGCCTCCAGGCTATGGCCATGACGCTGCAACGCCAGGCCCGCGACAATGCCAATCACGCCGACCGCGAAACTGGCCAGGCTCAGGCTGAACACGCCCGACACGATCAACAGGAAACCAACGATAAACAGCGGCACGGCAATCAGGTGCAACGCCAGGTTGGTCGGGTGCTGATGGTTCTGTGGGTACTGACGCCATTGCCAGGCGGGGAGATTGGGGTGACGTTTGCCCATGGTGGTGAATCCTCTGTCCGTTGAAACAACTTGAACAGAGTTTAGGTTGAGGTGGGCGAGGTGGCGAATTGGGGCTGGCTATGGACCTCATAGTCTGCAATTTAGGCGGAGTGGCGCTCATGCCCAAATGACACAGTCATGATCGTCCATGTGTACTAAGAACGTCAGCTCGTTATCGGTTATCCAAAACGGATATCCGGTGGTTTCGCCTAACAAAGAGGCGAGCACTCGAGCGTTTTCCATTCTCCAGGCGCTGTACGCTGAATCTAATACCAGCAGAACCAGGCCATTCCCGCTAATGCGATGCGGCACCTCCTTCCAAAAGTCAGGGTTGTGTTCGGTGCTTTTCTCGTTCAGTTCGACGGGATCAAGCACATTGCTTTGCGCTTTGAAGAATTTTCTCGTCAGAGAGCTTATCAACAAGTTGAGTTCGCTCGAATCAAGCTTTCCAGCGTCGAGGTTCAGCGCATTAAAGGCTTCGTCTATTTCGTCTTCCAGATAACTCATCAGGGGACACCTATTCTGGACCGGCTGACAGGAACCAGTTGGAGCAGTATATGGCCTCTTTTGGCTCCTCCGTCGCCTCTCTTTCCAGGTGTTTGATAGCCAATATGAGGTGATTTCGGGCCTTCTTTACTTGGCACAAGCATAGGATCGTCAATATTCACTTCCGCTCCTCTATTGGGACCGGTTTGTACTCGCCATTCTGTTGGAAATGATTTGCCATATTGGTCTTTGCCCCATTTCGATACGCTGTATTCGGTGTTGGGTATGTTCGTCCTGCGAAAAGGCTCATCCAAACCATCGGTGGAAAGCGTGGTGCCGCGGGTTTATTTGTTGAGTCTGATGATTATGGAGCTTTCCAAGCGCTGATCAGATTACTTGATTGCATAACGCAGCAGGTTCGAATGTGGGAGGAGCGCCAGTCAGTTAAGCGCAGATCCCCTGTGGGAGCGGGCTTGCCCGCGAAGGCGGCGTGTCAGTCACGGCATCTGTCACTGTATTACTGCTTTCGCAGGCAAGCCAGCTCCCACATTTGATCTTCGTTGCTTTGGGCATTGCGTTCGCTTGACTAACCAGCATTAGGGCTTGCACCGATTCCGGTGGGGCAGTTTGCACATGTATTGGCTGGTTCACAGCTATCGGGGTCAAGTCCCATCCCATATTCGATATTCAGGGTGTCTAGGGTAAGGAGATTTACCTGAACGGCATCAAGACTGTATGAAGTACAAATTAGATGTGGACCCTTCGATTTTCTTGGCTTTGCCCTTTTTTAGGTACGCATTGAACTCACGTTCCAAGGCTTGTTTATCTGTATGTTTTTTGTACTTGCTGGGTGTTTCGCATGCGTACATATACAGCCTCCACGAGTCGAAACCGTCGACCCTATCGTCCGGGCCGTAATCAAAGTCGACACATATTTCAGATAAGTAAACACTGCAACCAATACCGTGCAGTTCGTAGGTGATATTTGCAGCGACCGTCCCGCGCTGTGGGATCTTTTTGGATCGCCATAGACCAATGATGTTTTTGGTTCCAAAGACTTGCTCAAGTAAGTCGGTAGCCTTTTTTACTTGTTCCAAGTAGTCGGTAATCAAATGTTCTAGAGTTTGAGTTCTCATCTTCTTGGCCTTTCTAGTCTGTCCAGTTCTACTGCGTAGCTGTCGGTGCCCTTCAGTAACGTGGGTGAAAAGGGATGAAGTGAGAGGAAATAAATTTACTTAATGGTTGGTAGATATTTTAACTAAGTTTCTCCCGTTTTTTCTCAGGCAGATGTTTTGTAGGATTTATTTACTTTGATTCGCTTGCGTTGGCGTCCAAGTTGTAATGCTCTAGGCAGCGAAGCAATACTTTCATAAATTGCCTATGATTAGTTATTTCATAGTCAAAATAAGTGTCGAGAAAGTAAAATACGGACTCGAAATTCTCATCCGTATTTAGGTAGTGGTGAAGTGTGTCAATGTGCCATTGGCGCTCTTTGGGTCTGTAGGATAGAAATTCTGGTTTGGTTAATTTGTCAAACAGCTCCGTAAGCTCCTTTTCATCATTGATGTTTTTTGATGCTATGAAGCGCTCTCGTTCAGGGTCGTCATAATTTTCAATGCTGTAGGTGAATAGTAAGCTTTTGATGATTGATAGTTTCGGGGTGAGCTTCATGGCCTAAAACTCCGTGTACGCAGTGATTGGATTGCCGTTGATGTCCAGGATTACAATGGCTTTGCTTTGCTTTCCGTATTCAAAGCTATTTCTTTTGTACCCTTCGCCAATTATTTTTCCCATATTCATCGGTTCTCGAGATGTCTCTAAATTTGTGCGCCTAAGTATAAGTCTGGCACGGTAAATAGCGTTAAGTTGGTCTCGATGGCTGAGGTACCGAGTCGCAGCAGTAGGTATTTTGGGCTCGCCATCTTTGTTTCCGCCAATGTATCTTTCAATTTCTCCTGTGGTCGGATTTTTACCTGATCGTACTCTTTCAAGTTGAGAGCCGCGCGTTGTCTGCGCGCCGTGCTTCTCCAAAAAATGTGCTCTTGGGAACGCTTGCTCTATCTCTTTCAGACGTCTGTAGGCGTTTGCCTCTGCTAGCTCATCAATTCTCGCCTGCCGCTGCGTGCGGGTCAGTTGCGGTAAGGCAGGCTCTCCGTGGTTAACACTCTCCGCAGGGTTTGGAGCACTGGTGCTGGCTTTACACCTGTCAGCACCTGGGCATGTATTCAAGCCTAGCGGATCTACCCATCCCGTCGGATTGGGCACATAACGGTACCCATTGATCCCACCCGCCAACTTCACCGGATCCGGTGTCAGGTAACGACCAATATCCGGATTGTAGTAGCGATGGCGGTTGTAGTGCAGGCCGCTTTCCTGGTCGAAATACTGTCCCTGGAAACGCAGCGGATTGTCGATTTTGCCTACGTCGAGCCGTGCGATCTGGCCGTAGGCGCGGTAGTGAGCTGACCAGACGATTTCTCCTTCCGGTGTGGTGAGTTCTTGCGGGGTGCCTAGGTGGTCGAGTTGGAAGTGGTAGGGCGTTGTGGCTTGTGGTCCGTAGCCTTCCAGCAGTGCTAATGGGCGGAAGCTGTTGGGCTCGTAGATATAACTGCGATGACAGTCTGCATAGTGCTCGGCAATCAGCTTGTCGCCTTGCCAGAAAAACTCGGTGGTCTTGCCGTCTACGGTCTTGCTGATGCGGCGCCCAAATGGGTCGTAGCGATAGCGGGCGGTTTGGCCGTTGGGTTGGGTGACGCTGATGAGCCGATGCTGGCAGTCGTAGCGATATTCGGTGATGAGTAGCTGGCCTTTGCCGCGCCGCTCACGAATCAAGTTGCCGAAGGCGTCGTAGTCGTAGTGGCGGTCGCCTTGGATTATCAGGCGGTTGGCCGCAACGATGTCGGGGCCGGGGCGGTCTTGCATCAGCAGGTTGCCGGGCGGGTTGTGGCCGAAGCGTTCCTGCACGTCTTGGGAGTGGTCGGCGCGGGTCAGGCGGGCGAGGGGGTCGTAGTGGTAGCGGTGTTCGCCTTTGCGGGTGTCGAGCAGGCGGGCGAGGTTGCCGGCTTTGTCGTAGTCGTATTGGCGTTGGTAGAGGTGGTTTTGTTGCTGGGTCACCGCATGGGCATGCAGGCGGTGTTGATCGTCGTAGTGGTAATGGCTGAGCAGTTGGCCTTGCTGGCGCTGGTGTTCGCGGCCGTTCTTGAACAGATGTGAGGTGAGCACTTCTCCGTTGAGTTCGACGGTGGCGAGGTGGCCGCCTTTGTCGTGGTTGAAGGTGACCCGGTTGTTGTCCGGCAGGCGCAGGTTTTTCAGCTGGCCGCAGGCGTCGTAGCCGTAGCGCAGGGTGCCCCAGCCTTGGTGTTCGGCGGTGAGGCGGTTTTGGCGGTCGTACTCGTAGGCCAACGCCCAGTGACCGTCGTCGACGCTGAGCAGGTTGCCCTGGCGGTCGTAGGCGTAGTCGACAACGCTGGCATCGGGCAGGGTTTTTCGTACGAGGCGCCCGGCGTGGTCGCGCTGGTAGCGGGTGATTAATTGGCTGCCATCGTCGCCGTATTCGGTTTTCTCCAGCAGGTTGCCATTGAGGTCGTAGGCATACGCGGTGCGTTGGCCGTCGAAGCCGGTTTCCTGTTGGATCAGGCCATTGGGGTGGTAGTCGAGCTGGTAGGTTTCGCCGACTTCGTTTTCGATTTCGGTGAGCAGCAGCCGGGCGTTGTCGTAGCGGTACTTGACCTGGGTGCCGTCGGCGTTGATACGGCGGCTGATCAGGTGCAGGCCGTCTGCGTATTCGTAGCGGGTGACGTGGCCGAGTTCGTCGCGTTCGGCGATGATTTTGCCGTAGGGGTTGTAGCTGAATTCGCGTGTGGCGCCGCCTGGCAAGACGAGGCGAATCAGCCGACCGACGCTGTCCCATTCATAGACTGTTTGCGCGCCGTGCTCATCCTCACGGGCGATTTGCCTTCCGAGGTCGTCATAGCGATAACGCTTGATCCCACCATTGGGCAATTGCTCCTCAAGCAACTGCCCACGCTCATTCCACACCAGCCGATGGCAACTGTGATCCGGGTACCAAACCCCCGTCAGTTGCCCGTGTTTGTTGTAGCTGTAGTCGATCGCGCTGCCATCCGGATCAATCTTGCGGATGACGTCACCCTGGTCATTGCGCTCATATTTCCAAACCGCCTCACCGCGCCTTACAACCCTTACGAAGCCGTTGTCATGCTCGTAAGACGTCGGCTCGTCATCCCCCGGAAACAACGCCACCAAGCGTCCGGCTTCGTCGTACTGATACGCCGTCACCGCGCCCAGCGGATCCTGTTCGACGGTCAGCCGCCCCTCGGCATCGTAGGATTTGAAATGCTGCGCGCCGTCCGGATCGATGCGCTGCACCAACCGCGCCCGCTGGTCATGGACATACACTTCCTGGCTGCCATCGGCGTTATGCACGGTGACACGGCCGTCATCCCCCCAGGCATAGCGCGTGTCCATCTGGGAAAAACTCGCCCAATGCCGGACACACCGCGCCGCTTTGCCAGATCGTTCCCACGCCCAGAAGAAACTCGCCCCACCGGCCAGTTGGCGTTCAAGAATGACGTGCTGATCGTCGTACCGATAACGCTCGCTTTCACCGACAGCATTGGTCGCGCAAACCAGTCGTCCATTTTCGTCATAGGCGTAGGAAACGACGTTCTGCTCGGTCTCCCACACGTAGGGATCACGGCCTTTGGCACGATGAACCTGGTAGTCCACCGCCACGATGCGATCCAATTCATAACGCAGCAGCAGCGAGCGGCCAGCACCGTTATCCAGCCGCTCAATCCGCCCGGAGGGATCACGGCAAATGCGCAGCCGGTTGTCATACGCATCGCTGATCGAGACCAGCACTCCATCGCGAAAGTGATAGAACCGCGACGCCTGGGCCAGCACTAACTCATCAGGAGCCGAGCCCAAGTAGATCGCTGCTTCCGCCAGGCTATTGGTGATCGCGCGTCGGGCAGATGTGGGCAAGGGCAGGGTAGTCGAGCGGTTCTCATGGTCGGTCCACACCACCGAATCGCCCGACACACAAAGCCTGTGCGCCAGCGCATGACTCCAGCCAAACCCCAACCCGCAATCCACATCCACCGCACTGGTGCGATACAGCCGCGTCCACTCAAACGGCAAAACCCCGTCCAGCGCGCCATCGGTGAGGGTGAGCAATTCTTCCCCGGTGACCATCGACACCGGGCAGCCGTTGGTGACCGTCTTGTCCGCTGGCGCCGTCGCATCCCCTTTCGGATTCGACGCCACGGCAGGCACATCATCGACGTGTTCCTGACGGACCAACACGGTCTGTCGGGTCTTGTTGCGAACCACCGGCACCGGGTTCGAAACCAGCGTGTCGCCGGCCTTCAATGGAACCACTGGCACGGCCTTGACCGGCGTCGCCGCACTGCTCAGCAACACCGGCTTGGCGACCTCGACATGAGCTTCCAGCCGAGGCCCCGTCACCTGCTTGGCCAGCAATTCCAACAACGCCCGCGCCCGGCCGGACTTGACGCCACTAAGGATCTGAGCACCCAGGCGCAGCTGGACCCCAATGCCTCGCGTGGCCCAGATCAGCAGTAGATTGATCAAGACTTCGCCGGTGATTTCACCCAGCAGTTCGTACATGTCAGGTGGCGGCAGCATGCGTACCCAGGCCACCAGCGCCGACAGGTAGATAAACAACAGCGGCTCATCACTGAGTACCAGCAACCCCTTGGCCAGCGTGTCTTTGCCCAGCTTGAGCAGCGCCTTCAGCTCAGCTTCGGACAGGTACTTCAGCAACTTTTCGCTGTTGGATTTGAGATTGGCGAGCAGGTCGTACAGCTCGGTGATGTTGTCCCACAGGTTATAAAGCGCGCCGCCAAGCCCGGCAGCAAAGGCCATGCCCTGTAACGCACTGCGCTTGTAAGCAGGCGCTTTGGCAAAGTCTGCCCATCGAGGCTTGAAGTACTCGGCCCAGGCCTTGCGCAAATCCGCTTCCAGCCCGGCGATCACAGACTCATAGGACGCATACAGCGCCTGGACGTGAGCCTTGGAAACGTTGGGGTAAAAGGTGATTTCGTACGTCTGGTCGCGGGTACAGTCGTTGACTTCAAGAATGCCGCTGGGGCCAATGGTGCGATGCAGTGGTGCACCTACCGGGCTGCCGTCCCGAGCAACGGCTTGCAGCATCACAGGCGTGTTGCCGATGGGCACGAACTGCGTGCTTTCGAACAGATGCACCAGGGTCAGCCCGCCCTGGGCTTTGCATTGAGCGACCGTGCGACTGGTTTTTTTGGAAGAAGCCGGCGCGACCAGTGCGACCTGTTCTCCCACCTTGAATACCTGCTCCACACTAAGTGCCGAACCACTTAAAAAGCTGTCGGCCCACGTATCAAAGGTATTCAGGCAGGTGCGGAAATCCGCAAATACGCGCTCAACCTTCGGCGCTTCGGGATCCATCGGCACCAGCACCAGGTTGGCCAACACCGAGATCAAGAGACAGCCCCATCCATTAGGGCTTTAACGAAAACCACCATCTGCAATCCCTCGCACTGTTTGATCAGGCGAGGGACTTTGCAGCGGTTGTCAGGTAAAAGAAGTCGGCGTTATTCGCGAGAGGGGCGAGGAAGTTTCGTCTTAACCTCAGGTAAACCGAGGCTTGGTCGTAGGAGTCGGATTACAGCTGGAACAGTCTTACAACTTCAACTGCCCAATCGCCTTGCTCAACTCCCCGGCCAGCGTCGCCAGTTCATTGCTGGTAGTCGCTGATGCCACGGTTTGATGCACGGTGTTTTCGGTCACATCGCGAATGCTCACCACGGCGCGGTTCATTTCTTCGGCGACATGGCTTTGTTGCTCGGCGGCCACGGCAATCTGGGTGTTGCTTTCGCGCATCTGTGCCACGGCCCCGGTAATTTCAGCCAGCGCGAGGCCGGCTTCCTGGGCCTGCTGTACGCAGTCATCGGCCTTGAATGAGCTCTCCTGCATGAAGTCCACGGCGTCGCGGGTGCCGGCTTGCAGTGCCGAGACCATGCGGGTGATTTCGTCGGTGGAGCTTTGCACGCGCTTGGCCAGGTTGCGCACTTCGTCGGCGACCACCGCGAAACCGCGGCCCATTTCCCCGGCGCGGGCGGCTTCGATGGCGGCGTTGAGGGCGAGCAGGTTGGTCTGTTCGGCGATGCTGTGGATCACCCCGACCACGCCGTTGATTTTCTGGCTGTCTTCAGCCAGTTTCTGGATCATTTCGGCGGTCTGCTGTACGCCACTGGACAGCCCGGCGATCGAACGCTGCACCCGAGTGACCACAGCCTGGCCGCTGCCGGCGAGGGTGTCGGCGGACTGGGACAAGTCACGGGTGGCGCCTGCGTGCTGGGCGATGTGGTAGACGGTGGCGGTCATTTCGTTGATGGCGGTGGCGGCCTGGTCGGTTTCGCTCTGCTGGCCGAGCATGCCGTGTTGTACCTCGTTCATGCTGCTAGCCAGGCGTGCGGCGCCGTCGTCCAGTTGCCGGGCGGTGCGGGCCACGGTATTGACCACCCGCTGGTAGCCAGCTTGCATGGCGTTGAAGGCACTGGCCATCTGGCCGACTTCATCCTTGCAAGCCAATGGCACCCGCGCCGAGAGGTCGCCGGTTTTTTCAACGTGCAGCATCACATCCTTGAGGGTGTTGAGTTGGCTGAGCAGGAAGCGGATCAACAACTGCGAGGCGCCGAGCATGGCCAGCATCAGCACTGCCACGGCGACGGCGTAATGAGTGAAGCGTTCACGGAACACCTGGCTCAGGCTCGGCGCGTAGGCCAGGACTGCGACCTGCTGGCCGTCGGCCCGGCTGATCACTTCGGCCCCGATCAGCGGGTTTTCGCCGAACAACGGCATGGGGTTGAGTTCAGTCCAGCCGTTGGCAGTGCCCAGGGCGGGCAGATCCTGGGGGATCTGGCCTTTGGCAAAGGTGAGCCAGTGCTCACCCGTGGGCAAGGTTTTGTCGGCTGGCCAGGCGCTGAGCAAGCGCCCCTGGGCCTGGGCCGATGCCTGCGACGCCTGGCTGCGCGCCTGTTGTTCAAGCTGTACGGCGTACAGCACCAGCAGCAGGGTGGTGATGAAGGCGACCGCATTGACGGCCCAGAATTTGTATTTGAGCGAGATATTGCTAAGCCAGGCACCCATGGAAGGTTTTCTCTGATAGCGGAAACAGTATTGGCAAGGTGCCATTATTGTGCCGCTATTCAGAAAAACGCTTTTGACATGGGTCAATGCGCTGCATTAATCCACGGCAGGCAAACCGAAAAAGCGCCGGGCGCAGGCGGTGCTGTGCAGCGCCAGGTCTTCCATCGTTTCGTTACGGTGCAGGGCCACTTCGCGCAGTACTTCGGGCAGGTACGCCGGTTCATTGCGACCATTCTTCGGCTTGGGGCGCAGGGTGCGTGGCAGCAGGTAGGGCGCATCGCTTTCCAGCATCAGACGGCCTCGGGGAATTTCCCTGACCAGCGGATGCAGATGAGTGCCACGGCGTTCGTCGCAGATCCAACCCGTGATG
This sequence comes from Pseudomonas sp. AL10, assembly GCF_029960685.1. NCBI lineage: Bacteria > Pseudomonadati > Pseudomonadota > Gammaproteobacteria > Pseudomonadales > Pseudomonadaceae > Pseudomonas > Pseudomonas sp. AL10. Next base: position 69,068 of record NZ_JASBQZ010000006.1, on the reverse strand, counting down.
CCAATGTGCAAGTCCAGGTCCAGGTAGCTGAACAGCGCTGCCTGTTCACCGGTGAAGCAGTGCACCACGGCGGCTGGCAGGTGGTCGCGGTAGTCCTTGAGGATCTCCAGCAGACGCTGGTTGGCATCGCGCTCATGGAGAAATACCGGCAGTTGCAGCTCGACCGCCAGGGCCAGGTGTTCTTCGAGGACTTTTTCCTGCTGGGGGCGAGGGGAGAAGTCCCGGTTGAAATCCAGCCCGCATTCCCCCACGGCGCGCACTCGGCTGTCGACCAGCAAGCTGCGCAGGCGTTGGGCGCTGTCGCTGTTCCAGTCGCTGGCAGAGTGAGGGTGAATGCCGGCGGTGCTGAACAGGCGTTGGCCGCTTTCGTCGAGTTTTACACACAGTTGCTGGGCCTGTTCACTGCCCTCGACGCTGGTGCCGGTGAGTACCAATTGCTGCACGCCAGCGGCGTAGGCGCGTTCGAGAACGGCCGTGTGCCTCTCGTCGAAACTGGGGTTGGTCAGGTTGACGCCAATATCAATGAGTTGCATGGTGCTATCTCCGCCTGCGGCCGGAAAGCATATCAGAGCTGTAGATTGATAAGAAAAACCAAGAACTACAACGCGTTAACGCTGTCTTTGAACGTCGCAAGCGACATTGTGGTGGGCCGATTGCCTGCCACTGTGGCGCCGTTGCACGCCTTGCCAGCGCATAAAGCGCTCTGTTTCTGACCACCAGCACTGCGTAATTCGCACAGGCGCTGGCCAGTTTTCTTTCCGGAGAGCGGATGATCCGACCCTCGGCGTTGCTTATGTTATGCGTGACGTTGCTACTGCCCATGGCGGCGGTCGCGCGTCTTGACGGGCCGCTGCAAGTGACCAAGCCCGGCAAGGTCCGTGACCTGGCGCAAATTCGCTCCAGCCGCACCCTGCGCGTCTTGGTCAACCAGAGCCGCAACAGTTCCGGTGAAGTGCAGGGCCAGGCCATCGGCGTCGAATACCACCGGTTGCGCGCCTTCGAGCAATACCTCAACGGCCATGCCCGTGATGGGCAGGCCATCAACCTCAAGATCATCCCCAAGGCCAAGGACCAGTTACTCGGCGCGCTGGCCCGTGGTGAAGGCGACCTGGTGGCACCCGGTGAGTTGCTGGATGTGAAGGGCGTGCACAAGGTCAGCGCCAGCGCCCCGATTGTCAGCGATGTGCCGTTGTGGTTGGTGGGCGTCAAGGGTGAGCGACGCTTTACCAAGCTGGAGCAACTGTCGGGGCGCACGGTGACGCTGACCACGGGCAGTGCGGCGGCGGATGCCATCAGTCAGGTCAATCAAAAGCTGGCCCTGCACAAGCGTCCACCGGTGAAAGTGGAATGGGTTGACCCCAGCCTGGCGGTGGAAGACGTCCTGGAGATGGTGCAGGCGGGGATTTTTCACCTGACGATCGTGGAAAAACCGATTGCCCAACGCTGGTCGAAAATCCTGCCCAAGTTGCGCTTTGACAAGCAGGTGGTGATCAGCGAGCCGGGCGACGAGTTCTGGTTTGTACGCCAGGACGCGTCGATGCTGCGCGCCAGCATTGATCGGTTTATCAAGACCTATCACACGCCTTCCGACCAGGATGTGGCCTTCCAGCGTATCTATCGACGCCTCTACCAGGTCCGTAACCCATTGGCGCGGGCTGACCGCCAGCGCCTGGAAAAACTGCGCCCGGTTTTGCAAAAACATGCGCGTGAGCAAGGTATGGACTGGCTGAACCTGGCGGCGTTGGCGTTCAAGGAGTCTTCCCTGGACCCAGGTGCACGCAACAGCGGCGGCCCCACCGGCCTGATGCAGATCACGCCGTCGGCGGCCCAGCGGGTGGGGGTCAACAATATCGAGACGCTCGACAATAACGTGCAAGCGGGGGCACGTTACCTGGCGATGATCCGTCGCAAGTTTTTCGCCAGCCCCAAGCTCAATGAGCGCGAGCGCATGGCCTTTATGCTGGCGGCGTACAACATGGGGCCGGAGCGAGTGCAAGGCATGCGCACCGAGGCCAAGCGCCGCGGGCTTAACCCCAATCAGTGGTTCTTCCAGGTTGAACGCATTGCCATGGAGCAGGTAGGGATGGGCGGCGTCAGCTATGTTAATAGCGTCAACAAGTATTATTTGGCGTTCGATCGGGAGCGGGAGTCCCTTGAGCCGGTAGCTGCTAAAATTGCCTCGCGCAAATAATCGAATTGTTAGATATTAATTAGGCGATATTTCGGCTTTTATCATTGCTTAAACTGATTAATATAGCGGCCAACCAACCCCTACCTGGAAAAGGATTTACCCCATGAGCCCAATGATTACCCGTGTACTGTCCACTCGCGCCGGTTATGGCCTGACTATTCTGCGCATCTTCGTCGGCATCATCTTCGCTGCCCACGGCTCGCAAAAACTCTTCGGCTGGTTTGGCGGTGGTGGCCTGGCGGGCACCGCACAATGGATGGAAAGCATCGGCCTGGCGCCGGGTACGCTGATGGCGCTGCTGTCGGGCGGTACCGAGTTCTTCGCCGGCCTGGCCCTGATCATCGGTTTGCTGGTTCGTCCTGCTGCATTGGGCCTGACCTTCCTGACGCTGGTGGCGATTTTCTCTGTACACATCCACAACGGGCTGTTCATGGCCAACAACGGTTATGAGTTCGCACTGGCGTTGCTCGGTGGCGCGCTGGCGGTGTTGCTGGAAGGTGCGGGCAAATTGTCTGTCGACCGCGCGATCACTCACTGATCGTTTTGCAAGCTGCACAAAAGGCCCGCTGATGCGGGCCTTTTCGTTGCCCGGGATTCTTGACACTGCCCCACCGGCTTCTCTAGGATGCTGCTCATGCGCCGATTTAAACAGCTAATTGCGGGGCGCCACTGGGTCTCAATGCAGCCCGACAGAAGCACGCTTGCTCACGCAGGGCGTTCTTCGAAATACCGCTAAAGCGCTGGTTCGGTGTTGCCTCTCACCTGCCCGCAGACTTTTGAGGCAGAGACACGACACGATGAATGCACTACGCCCCCTCATACGCCTGGCCCCGATCACCGCGGACCTGACGCAACGCAATCCGAAAATCCTGCTGGGCGGCAAGCACCAGCCGACACTGCTGCGCTATCTGGACGGCTGGCCACGTCGTTCCGGTCGGCCCTCGGCGTTCCTGATCCAGTTTGTTGAAGACGGCGATTCCCTGGCCCGTTTTGCCAGCGACAGTTTCGACCTGGCAGTGATTCAGGCACCGAGTGCCAGCAATGCCCATGAGGTGATCCACCAACTGACGCGCATTGCCCGGCAAGGGCTGATTGCTCGTCGGTGAGCGATTAGTGAAAGATCGCGGGGGTACGACGCCGGCGCTGGTGTAGGAAAAGTAACCAGGCAATCAGGCACAACAGCAGCGGAAGGGGCACGATTATCAGCCCTCTCAGCTGTCGCTCGAAACGCTGCACCGGGGCATAGGCCTGCGCCTTGAATGCATGCAACTCGATGGGCAGTTGCAGGCGCTCCTTGTTCAGTGCCTGCAACTGGGTACTGGTATCCACCGCTTGGGTGATAAGCCGTGTGTGCAGTGGGTTCAACTTTCGCCATGCTTGCTCCGTCTGCTCAAGTCGTCGCTCCAGCTCAACCGAATTTTTCCGATACGCCTGCGCGGCTTGGTCCCGCATCTGATCCAGCCTGTGCAACGGTTGGTGCATGACACGGGGTCGAATGCGTTTGAGTGCGTCGGGCGCCGCCAGGTTATCCAATGTGTTCAATACAAACTGCGCGTTGCCGTTGGGTCGTGCCTGGCTGAGAGTGTCCGCTAGCAGGTCAGTGTCGGCCACGACTACCATCTGAATCAGTTCTGCTTTTTGCAGCCCGGGCGGCTGGCCCTTGAAGCCGTCGGGAAACGCTGAGTAGGCGGGCCCCTCAACGCGCGCCGCGATTACATGGCGCTGCCCTGAAGTTGCCGTTTCATCGATGAGCGAGTCGAATGTCGTCGCCGAGGCAAAGCGTTTGGCGTTCAACAGGGCCGATTGCCCTGAGCTCAGTAGAAGCGGGGTCAACAGTGAGCGGCTTTTGGGCGCTAGCGAAAGTGCGCCACTGCTTGAGACGATGACGCTGTCCAGCCCCCAGGTGCTGATATCTGTCGTGGCCATGGCCTGTCGCGGCAGGTGTAGCCGGGCCGGGTGCAGTACCCGGGGCATTCCCGGACCGGGCGTGGCTGATGAGGCATAAAGATTGTCGATCAACAGCTTGTCCTCCGGCATCTGGATGCCCCAAGCGTTCAGCAGCCCCTCCATTCTCGCGTTCGCTGACACGGCGTCAGCGCCTATCTCGCTCACGGGGTCGATGAACATCATCAACGGGGTGCCTTTCAATACCGATTGCTCAATGGCATATAAGGCCCGCTCAGGTAAGGCGTGCGGCTGTATGACCATCAATGTCGCGATGGATGGCGGTACCTGAGCAATGTTCGCCGCCAGTTCCACCACATTGAATTGCTCGCGCATCAACGCCAGCAGCTCGCTGCCCGGTTTATCCAGCGACAGGCCCGACAGCAGGCCGACAGTGGCACGCTCAGGATGCCCCAACTTAGAGATCAGGTGGCTGATCTCATATTCAAGTAATGACTCGTGCTCAGGGCGGAACGCTTCGATGCGTTGGGCGCCCTGGCCAGCGCGGGTGCCGATAAGACCAAGAAATCCTTGTGTGTCATCAAGCCCGAACAAGCTGGCTTTGTAGGCGTCTTCAGAAAAGGGAGCGGGGTTAATGATATGTAAGTTGATCATGCCGTTTGCCGCTTTTTCGAACGCCTTGAGCACGTCTTCGACGCGTCGACCATAACGTTCTAATGCCTGGCTTTTTTGCGGCGCATGGAGGGTATTGAAGTAATACAGATCCAGTGGGCTTTCAAGTGAGGCAAGTAGTTGCCGCGTTGCTGGGGATAACGTATGGATTTTTTCTTGGGAAAAGTCCCATTGGGCAGTAGGTAGTTTGGGTACCCAGACTAGATTGAGTGCCAGAAACAGCAGTGATATGACGAGAAGTGTCATACCCGCACGAAAAGCGGATCCCATCAGTGGTCTTCCTTTTCTCAACTGCTTTTGTAGTTGAGTGTTAGGGTGGTTGCAAACAGAAAAGCAACGATCATGCTGATAAAGTACAGGCTGTCATGCAGTGTGAGTCTGCCGTTATCCATCGCGCTGAAGCGGGCAATGGGATCCAGGGACATCAAACTGTCGATAACCCATATCGGTGCTTGTTGTTCAAGTGCATCCAGTACTGACGAAAGCCCACTGGCGGTCAGCAACAAGCCGAGGGTGAAAAAGAAAATCAGCAGGCGTTGGTTCGCAAGTACACAGATGAAGCAACCCACGGAAAGATAACTTCCCGCCAGCAACCAACTGGCCAGGAACTGCGAAGCGATAACGCTATTGTCAGGCGTGCCCAGATAATTTACGGCAATTACCAAGGGGAAGTTAAGCATCAGCGCAATGCCACAGACAGTCCATGCTGCGATAAATTTGCCGATCACTCGTTCCACTGAGGTGACAGGCAAGGCATTCAGGGTGTCGTAAAAGCTGACGTTGGATTCATCCGACCACAACTGCGTCGATAACAGGGGGACCAGCAGGAGATAGAGCCAGGGATGCAGATCGAAAAAGGCCTGCAGATCGCTGCTGTTGCGCTCCATCCATTGGCTGGAATGCAGCCCCAGCACTGCGCATAGCGCGAGAAAAATCGCCACGCTCAGATAGGTGCTGGGCGCGCAGGCATAGTTGGCCAGTTGTCGTTTGAAAATGACAGGTAGCAGTCTCAAGGTGTTACCTCTTGGCTCAGATGGTGAACGACATCGTTCAGGCGACCCGGCTCCAGATTCATTGACGTGATGTTCCAGCCGCGATGGGTGATAAGCGCGTTGATTGCGGAAAATATGCAATGCCCAGGCATGGCCAGGACCGTCACCTTGCCGGGTGCATGTCGGTCTTCTTCGATGCCGGCGACGCCGGGCAATACGGCCAGCGCGAGCAAGTCCAGCGGGGTGTCTGCTGCGAGGGTGACGGCCTGAAAATGCCGGGAGCTGCGCTGTAAATCGGGCAGCGAGGCATCGGCCACCAGGCGGCCACCGGCCATAACCAAGGCACGGGTGCAGATGTCCGCCAGCTCCTGGTAATGGCGGGAAGCGATGATGATGGTCATTTCCTCGTTCAGGGACTGGATGAGTGCCCGGAACTTGACGCGTTGATCAGGACAGAGGCCTTCTGTGGGTTCATCCAGCAGCAGCAGGCTTGGCGCATGCAGGAGCGCCTGGGCCATTGCCACTCTGCGCTTCAAGCCAAGGGAAAGTACGCTGATGGGGCAGTCGAGTACGGGCAGCAGTTCCAGGCGTGCGGCCACCTGCGCCACCTGGCTGCGTTTTTCCAGCCCGCTCAAACCGCGAATGGCAGCAATGAAATTGAGCATGTGTTTGACGGACATCGTGTGATGGTCAAGGCCGCCTTGGAGTTGATAGCCAATGACCTTTTTGGCTTGAGTTGAATGGGTATGGGTATTGAAACCTTGAACAGTGATGTGCCCGGCCGTCGGCTTGATCGCCCCGGCGATCAAGCTCAGGAGTGTTGTTTTTCCCGCACCACTCTCTCCCAGCAAGCCGATACACTCCTGGCGCTGGGCACAGAAGGACACGTTGCTGATTACGCGTGTTTTGCCCAGCTGTTTTGTCAGGTTGCTTATCTCGATCATGGTTTTACCGAATAAGTTTTGCAGGGCGTGTGAGAGGGGCCGGCAGTATGGAAAAGTGCTTTAAAAAGGGTACGTTCAATATGAAGGCTTGGGAACGCGAAGTATGCTTAATAAGAAGAATCCTACGTTCGACCCGATAATTCGCTGAAACAATTGTTTTGTTTTGAATACTTATTAATGCCCAGATGTTTATCGGATGTTTATATAAGGTTTTTTCTTTTGTAATGAGGCCTGATTGCCATGATGCTTTTACGTACTCTTGTTCTTGAGCGCAACGATGAAGGGACGCCTGTTAACGGCGCCTTGTTGTGCGGGTTTGCTGTTACGCAAACGGCGTCCAACTTTCTGGTGTATAGCCTGGATGAGGAGGCCGAGCCCGGCCATTCCAGGGTCTATATCGCGGCACTGCGTAAAAAGATTGAACGGTATTTCTTGGGAGGCGTTGATTCCAAAGAAGACCTGCAATTAGCCATGCAGGTCTTCAAACAGATCTTGACGATGGCAGCCGCAGCTGGCTCGAAGACGACGCCCATTGCCGAACCTCAGGTTCCCTTTCATTTCATTGATTTGAAAGGCTGCCGGTTACCGCCGGCCAGGCCAGAGGATCACCACTCGGTGATCATCAAGAAGGCTCTGGTCATGAAGGTCATCACCCTGGGCATGTCAGCCCCGGCGTTGCCTGCGATCGAAAGCAGCGCAGTGATCGTGCCGTCCATTCGCTTCTCGTCGCAAATGGTTGCGCCGCCGCGAAATCCGCGCTCAGTCACGACTGCGCCGCAGCCTATGGATGAAGACACCGTTGAGGAACCGGCGCGGTCGCTGGTCGCGATACCGCAGGAGCAGGTTGAGACCATTGCGTCGCCGGTTCTGGTTGAACAAAATGACAGTCAGTTTGAGCCAGACAACCTGCGGTTGGACCCACCTGAGCCTGAGCCCGAACCCTTGGACCCGCCTGCTCAGATGGACCATACCTCTTTGCTCGAAATGGACAGCGCACTGAGCAACCTGGCCAAGGTCGCCCAGGAACTGACGCAAAAAAAATGCGCAGTACTGGAGAAGGAACAGATGCTCGAACAGTGGCAGGCGCGATTGCAACAGCAGCAGAGCCAGCTGGAAGAGAAGGGCCGTGAACTTGAACAGCGCCATGCCTATTTGCAAGAGCAGGGCTTGGAGGTCAGCCAGAAGGCCGAGAAGCTGGCAATGATGATGTTGCAGTTGTCGGGTATGCGCCAGCGTATGCAGGGCACGTTGCTTGAGTTGGATCAAGTGCTGGAGGGGCATGGGTGAGGTAATGGGGCGCCGGCCTGGATACTTTCCAGGGTTCATTTATCATCAGTCCCAGCCAGCCGCTGCCTGGGCATGATGCCCTGGCATAACGGCACCATTGGACATTGCCTGGGGATGCAAGCGTTTGAGTACCAAGCTGATTACCAAAGAAGGTCATGAAGCGCTGAAAAAAGAGCTGGATTACCTGTGGCGTGAAAAGCGTCCGGATACCACGCGCAAAGTGACCTGGGCGGCCTCCCTGGGAGATCGCAGTGAAAACGCCGATTACCAGTACAACAAGAAGCTGTTGCGCGAGATCGACCGACGCGTGCGTTACCTGCGCAAACGCCTGGAAGACATGCGGGTGGTGGAGTACATGCCCGAGCAGGAGGGAAAGGTGTTTTTCGGCGCATGGGTCGAAATCGAAAACGAACAGGGCGAGACCAAGCGCTTTCGCATCGTCGGTTATGACGAGATCTACGACCGCATGGATTACATCTCCATCGACTCACCCATGGCACGGGCCCTGCTGCGCAAGGAGGTGGATGACGAGGCAATCGTACAGACCCCAGGCGGGGAGGTGTGCTGGTGGATCACCAAGATCGAATATGTGAAGCCCGCCTGATGGCACGTACCTTGGCTGGGTACGTGCCATCCGGGTTTCAGCCTTCGCGCAATACGGTCAGCGGGCTGGCATTCAGCGCACGGCGCGTGCCGAACACTCCGGCAGCGCCAATCAACAAAGCACCGATCACGGGCAGCAGTAACAACCACGGGTGGGGATGCCACGCCAGGTCAAAGGCGTAGCGGTACAGCACCCAGGTCACCAGTTCGGTGCCCAGTGCCGCCAACAAGCCGCTGACGGCGCCCAGCAGGCCGAACTCAATGCGTCGGGCCTTGACCAGCAACTTACGCTCGGCACCCAGGGCGCGCAGCAATGCACCCTGGCGGATTCGTTCATCCAGGGTGGCCTGCAGGCCAGAGAACAACACCGCCATGCCTGCCGCGAGTACAAACAACAGCACGTATTCGACCGCCAAGGTCACTTGGGCAAGGATGCTGCGCAATTGCTCCAGCAGGGCCTCGACCTGCAGGATAGTGACCGCCGGGAAGGCCCGTGACAGGTCGACGATCTGTTGGTCATGGCCGGGAGCCAGATAGAAGCTGGTGAGGTAGGTCGCGGGCAGATCCTTCAAGGTGCCCGGTTGGAAAATCATGAAGAAGTTGGGCTGGAAGTTATCCCAGTTGATGGTGCGCAGGCTGGTGACCCGCGCCTCACGGTTTTCCCCTCCGATGGTGAACACCAGATGGTCGTTGAGCTTGAGCTTCAGGCTCTCGGCCACTTTGGCTTCCACCGACACGCCAGGAACCCCATCAGTGGGTTGCGCCGACCACCAGCTACCTGCCGTCAGGACGTTACCCGCTGGCAAGTCGGCTGCCCAGGTCAGGCTCAGGTCGCGTTGAGTGGCACGGTCGCCGCTGGAGTCCTTGCTGACAATCTCCTGCACCGGTTCGCCATTGATGCTGATCAAGCGCCCTGGTACCACCGGGTAAAGCGGCGCCGCTTGCGCCTGGACATCCAGCAGGCGGGCGCCAAAGGCGTCCTTGTCGGCCGGCAGGATATTCAGGGCGAAGTAGTTGGGTGCATCCTTGGGCAGCTGGTTTTGCCAGGTGTCGAGCAATTCGCCCCGCAACAGCGCGATCAACCCCATGGACAACAGGATCAAGCCAAACGCCAGGGACTGGCCTGCCGCCGCCAACGGGTGACGCAACAACTGGCCCAGGCCCAGGCGCCAGGGCAGGGAGGCGCGAGCCAATAACCGTCGCAGGCTTTGCAGCAACAGCAACAGCAAGCCACCCAGGAGCAACGCAGCCACCACACCGCCACCGAGTAATGCGAAGGTCAATACCAGGTCCAGGCTCAGGCGCCACATGATCAGGCCCAAGGCAAACAGCGCCGCGCCGTAAACCATCCAAGTGCTTGAGGGGATAGGCAGCAAATCGCGGCGCAACACCCGCAGCGGTGGTACCCGGCCCAGTGCGGCCAGCGGCGGGAGGGCGAAGCCGGCGAGGGCGACCAGCCCGGTACCGATCCCGGCGACGGCCGGCAGCAGCCCGCCCGGCGGTACGTCGGCGGGGAGCAAGTCGTGCAGGAAATAGAACAGGCCAAACTGCGCCAGCCAGCCGAGCAGGGCGCCGGCCAGGCTCGCCAGCAAGCCCAGCACACTCAGTTGCAGGGTGAACAACAACATCGCTTCACGGCGCGACAGGCCCAGGCAGCGCAACAACGCGCTGGCATCGAAACGTCGGCTGGCGAAGCGGTTGGCCGACAGCGCCACGGCCACGCCAGCCAGCAGCACGGCCACCAGGCTGGCCATGTTCAGGTAGCGTTCGGCCTTGCCCAGCGCGCCGCCGATTTGCTGGTTGCCATCGCGGGAGTCCTGCAGGCGCTGGTTGGCGGCCAGGCCCGGTTTGACCAGGTCGCGATAGGTTTGCAGCGCAGTGCTGCCTTGCGGCGCACGCCATAGTTCGCGGTAGCTCACCCGGCTGCCTGGCTGCACGACACCGGTGGCGTCCAGGTCCGCCAGGTTGATCATGACCCTGGGCGTGAGGCTGTAGAAGTTGCCGGCGCGGTCGGGCTCATAGGTCAGGATGCGTGCCAAGCGCAGGGTTTTCATGCCGACATCAATGCTGTCGCCGACTTTCAGGTCCAGCGCCGTCAGCAATCGTGCTTCCACCCAGGCTTCGCCGGGTTTTGGGGCACTGCCCGGAACTTCAGCGCCGAAAGGCTCGGTGCTGCTTTTAAGGTCGCCACGCAGCGGGTACTGCTCGTTGACCGCCTTGATACTGGAAAGCTGGATGCCATTGTCGGTGGCGATAACGCTGGAGAACTCCACGATGCGGGCGTGATCCAGGCCCAGTTCGGTCCCTGATTTGATTTGCTCGGGGCGGGCCGGCGAGCTGCCTTCGAGCACCAGGTCGGCGCCGAGGAACTCGGTGGCACGCAGCAGCATGGCGCCGTTGAGGCGCGCACCAAAGTAGCCGATGGCGGTGCTGGCGGCCACGGCCACCAGCAGGGCAAAGAACAGCACGCGCAATTCACCGGCGCGGGCGTCGCGCAGTAACTGACGCATGGCAAGGCTGAACAGACGCAACAGCGGCAAACGTGCCATCAAGGCTCCAGGGGCGCGACCATCAGGCCGGCTTCAAGGCGGATCAGGCGTCGGCAACGGTGGGCCAGGCGCTCGTCATGGGTGACCAGTACCAGGGTCGTACCGCTCTCTTTATTCAACTCGAACAGCAGGTCGCTGATGCGCTCGCCAGTATGGCTGTCGAGGTTGCCGGTGGGCTCGTCGGCAAACAGCACATCCGGTTCGGCGGCAAACGCGCGGGCAATCGCCACGCGTTGTTGTTCGCCACCGGACAGCTGGCGAGGCGAGTGGGTCAGGCGCTGGCCCAGGCCTACGCGCTCCAGCAGGTGTTTGGCTCGCTCGCGGGCGTCCTGGCGACCGTCCAGCTCCAGCGGCAGCATCACGTTTTCCAGCGCGTTCAAGCTGTCGAGCAACTGAAAGGATTGGAATACGAAGCCCACATGCTCGGCGCGGATGCGTGCGCGCTGGTCTTCGTCGAGGGTGCTCAGGGCTTGCCCGGCCAGGGTGACTTCGCCGCTGCTGGGCAGGTCGAGGCCGGCCAGCAGGCCCAGTAGCGTGGATTTGCCGGAACCGGAGCTGCCGACGATAGCCAGGCTATCGCCCTTGTTCAGTTCCAGGCTCAGTTCGTGCAGGATAGTCAGTTCACCTTCCGCGCTGGGAACCACTTTGCTAAGGTTTCGCGCGGTGAGAATGCTTGCGCCCATGGAGAATCCGATGCGAGTGTGGTTTTTGAGTGCTGGCCTGGCCTTGATGTGCATGGCCCAGAACGCAGCGGCGGGTACAGTCCTGATCGTTGGCGATAGTATCAGTGCCGGTTTCGGCCTGGATACCCGCAAAGGGTGGGTCGCGTTGCTGGAGCAACGGCTCAAGCAGGAGGGTTTTGACGACAAAGTGGTCAATGCTTCCATCAGTGGCGACACCAGTGCAGGAGGCCTCGCGCGGCTGCCCGCGGCGCTTGCAACGCACAAACCGGACGTGGTGGTGATCGAGTTGGGTGGCAACGATGGCTTGCGCGGCCAGCCGCCTGCGCAATTGCAACAAAATCTTGCTTCGATGATTCAGCAGTCCCGGGACAGCGGCGCCAAGGTGCTGCTGTTGGGTATGCAGATTCCGCCCAATTACGGCAAGCGCTATGTCGAAGCTTTTGCCAAGGTATTCGGTGATGTGGCACAGAAAGAAAAGGTGCCGTTTGTGCCGTTTTTCCTCGAGGGCGTGGGTGGCCATCCGGAGTTGATGCAAGCTGACGGGCTGCACCCGGCGGTCGCGGCGCAAGACAAGTTGCTGGAAAATGTCTGGCCGGCGCTAAAACCGCTGCTATGACGCTTTTCTACCGGCAGGCTTTCGGCTAAGGTGGCGCCCCCCTGATTTGGAGCCCTCGATGTCGCGCCCTGCCTGGTCCCTGTTTAACTACCAACTGATCGAGCCGGACGAGCAGCTGGACCTGTTCGCCTGCCAGGAAGTGCGGGTGCATTTGGTGGCGCGTCAATTGGAACTGGGCGGCTCCATTGATCGCACGCTCTGCGGCACTTTATTGCCCGCACAGCCACGCTGGTCATCGGTCAACCGCTCGATTTTTCAAGACCAGCGACTCTGCCCGTTATGCCGGGCGATTCTCGAATCGCAAAAGCGCGGCACGCCGCCGATCTGGCCGGAGCTGCGCTTCGAGCTGTAAAACAGCTTGAAGCTTGGCGCTGCGAAGCCGTATACAATCAGTTTTTCCCTACCCGTCGTCTTGCGAAGGATTTTCCGGATGTTGTCGCGCCTTTCCGTCGTCACCTGCTCCCTGTCTCTTGCTGCGCTTTGTGCGGCGGGTTCGGCGGCGGCCTTGCAGTTGCCCTTGCCTCCGCCCGGTGAGGACATCGTTGGCCAGGTCCAAGTGATCAAGGCCAAGTACGAAGATACCTTTGCTGACCTTGGCACCACCTACGACCTGGGCTATTCGGAAATGGTCGCGGCCAACCCGGGCGTCGACGCCTGGTTGCCGGGCGCGGGCACCGAGATTGTGCTGCCTACACGCTTTATCCTGCCGCCCGGGCCGCGGGAAGGCATTGTGATCAACCTGGCGGAATACCGGCTCTACTACTATCCCAAAGGCCAAAACGTCGTCTATACCTTCCCGCTGGGTATTGGCCGGGAAGGCTGGGGCTCGCCGATTGCCCATACCAGTATCATCGCCAAGACGCCCAACCCGACCTGGACACCACCGGCCTCGATCAAGGCCGAGCACGCCGCCAACGGTGACCCGCTGCCCAATGTGGTGCCTGCCGGCCCCGACAACCCACTGGGGCCGTTCAAGTTCACCCTGGGCACGCCGGGTTACCTGATTCACGGCTCCAACATGAAATTCGGGATCGGCACGCGCACCAGCCACGGCTGCTTCCGCATGTTCAATAACAACGTGTTGGAAATGGCGGGCATGGTGCCGGTGGGCACGTCAGTGCGCATCATCAACGACGCGTACAAGTTCGGCAGCAGCGGCGGCAAGGTCTACCTTGAAGCCCACACGCCGTTGAACGATGACGGTACGCCCTCGGTGGTCGACAAGCACACCGCAGTTATCAATGCGTTGCTCAAGCGCGAAGACCTGTCCAATAACCTGCGGGTCAACTGGGACCAGGTACGTGACGTGGTCGCCGCCGAGGATGGCTTGCCGACCGAAATTGGTGTGCCAGGCGCGGCGCCTGTGGCCTCAAGTACGCCGGCCGACCTGCTGTAGGAGCGAGCTTGCTCGCGAAAAACCTGAGGGCGCCGCTGTCATTCAGGACGCCCGCGTCATCGTTGACCATCTTCGCGAGCAAGCTCGCTCCTACAGGTGGCGCGTGCCAAATAAAAGGCAAAAAAAAGCCGACCCATAAATGGATCGGCTTGATAACAACCCCGAAGGATTATTACTTGCGGCTTGCTTTTTCAAGCATGCGCAGAGCGCGCTCGTTAGCTTCGTCAGCAGTCTGTTGTGCTTTTTGAGCAGCAGCCAGAGCTTCATCAGCTTTACGGTAGGCTTCGTCTGCACGGGCCTGGGAGCGAGCTGCTGCGTCTTCAGTTGCAGTCAGACGAGCTTCGGTTTCTTTGGAGACGCTGCTGCAACCGGTAGCCAGAACTGCGGCCAGAGCCAGAGCAGAGAATTTCAGAACGTTGTTCATCGTGTTCCCCTTCAAGGACTTTCAATTTAATGGCTACTTTCTCAGAGTGAGCTAATAGCCGGCGTACATACTACCCATTACTTGTAGTAAGTAAACTGACGTTGCGCAAGAAGCAAAAAAAATTCTTGTGCCGAATCTATTTTGGCTAATCTTTTGACGGTTTGTATGAAAACCGTCCAGTTTTTTGCGCCTCGACGAACATTGGATCCAGGCTGAAAGGGCCGGCCCGCATGTGTTAAGCCTTGTAAATCGATGAAATTTTATATAACGAAGCGGGGCACTTTGGTCGCGCTTGGCTTTACTGCGCCAGGCATCTTTTGCGCATCTAGAGGTGACTTTAAGAGCGCCAGTTCGTCTCAAGGTTCAACTGCCGGCAATGTTCAGGCTATCGGTCGCCGATTGATCGAGGCCCTTTCTATATCCATCAGCGGCGGGGAATGACGAGTGCGCCTTGAGCAATTTCAGGTTTGGTGCCTACTATTCCCTATGTGCTGGTTGTGAGCGCTCACGGTTTTCTCGCTGTCGAAACCGGCACGGGGTGGCGTAGATGTTCCTTCGCCGGAAAAACATCGGTAAGGTAGGGTCGTTAATTCAGACCCGCGAGGAGTAGTGATGAGCGAGGCGTTGTCCATCCACCATGACCAGGCTGGTCATCAGTTCGAGACCAATGTGGACGGTCATCGTGCCTACCTGACCTACATGGACCTCGGGAAGCAGACCCTGGATATCTATCGCACCTTCGTGCCCAACGCACTGCGGGGGCGAGGCATTGCGGCTGCGTTGACCGAGGAAGCCTTGAAGTTTGCCGAAGAGGCTGGCTACACGGTGATCCCGTCGTGCTCCTATGTCGAACGCTACATGGAGCGCCACCAGCGCCATGCCGCGAAGCTGTAACTGACCAGTTGCCAATAAAAAACGCCGGGCTTAGCCCGGCGTTTTTGTGTGCGCGAAACAGGTACAGGCTCAGGTGCGTTTGCGCTGGGGCAACACGTCCTTGAGTTTGGCATGCATGCTGCGCAGGGTGGTTTCGGTGGCGGACCAGTCGATACAGGCATCGGTGATCGATACGCCGTACTGCAAGTCGGCCAGGTCTTTTGAAATCGCCTGGCAACCCCAGTTCAGATGGCTCTCCACCATCAAACCGATGATCGACTGGTTGCCTTCCAGGATCTGGTTGGCAACGTTCTCCATCACCAACGGCTGCAACGCCGGGTCTTTGTTGGAGTTGGCGTGGCTGCAATCGACCATGATGTTTGGCTTGATCTTGGCCTTGTTCAGCGCCTGTTCGCACAGGGCGACGCTGACCGAATCATAGTTGGGCTTGCCATTGCCGCCACGCAGCACCACGTGACCGTAGGCGTTGCCCTTGGTGGTCACGATGGACACGCCGCCTTCCTGGTTGATACCCAGGAAACGGTGAGGGCTGGAGACCGATTGCAGCGCATTGATCGCCACGGTCAGGCCGCCGTCGGTGCCGTTCTTGAAGCCTACGGCCGAGGACAGGCCGGACGCCATTTCGCGGTGGGTCTGGGATTCGGTGGTGCGTGCGCCGATAGCCGACCAACTGATCAGGTCCTGCAGGTATTGCGGGGAGATCGGGTCGAGGGCTTCGGTGGCGGTGGGCAGGCCCATTTCAGCCAGGTCCAGCAGCAGCTTGCGACCGATGTGCAAGCCGTCCTGGATTTTGAAGGAGTCGTCCAGGTACGGGTCGTTGATCAAGCCTTTCCAGCCGACGGTGGTACGCGGCTTCTCGAAATACACGCGCATGACCAGGTACAAGGTGTCGGACACCTCAGTTGCCAGCACCTTGAGGCGCTCGGCATATTCGTGGGCGGCCTTGAGGTCGTGGATAGAGCAGGGCCCGATCACCACGAAGAGGCGGTGGTCGGTGCCGTCGAGAATGTCACGGATGACTTCGCGGCCCTTGGTGACGGTCTGCAGGGCAGCGTCGCTCAGGGGGATTTCGCGCTTGAGCTGATCGGGGGTGATCAGGGTCTCGTTGGATTCAACGTTAAGGTCATTGATCGGTAAATCAGCCATCGTGTTACTCGCCAGGGTCACGGGTGCCGGCCGCCAGCTATCCCCGTGCGGCGGGCACAGCATGATTTGAATGCAGGGGGGAGGAACCTTAGCGCGTAACACGGGCCCGCGACAATGGGCAAAGCCCGGTTTAATCCAGTGCTGGCTGCACAACCGCCTCATGGGAGAACTCGCCGGCATGGCGCGACACCCAATCACGGGCCATGGCTTCCAGTTGCGCAGGCGTTGGCTCGGCATCTTCGTGCAGGCGGCAGTAACGCTCGATCTGGCACACTTGCTCGCCCATCCGCGCACCGAACAAGGCGTGTTCGTCGGTAAAGCAGATACCGATGCGATAGCCCTGTTCGACCTTGCGGCACCAGGCAACATAGCCCGGATAACGGGCGCTGGGCCCCAGGGAAGGGATATGCAGATCAACCGCCGTGCCGGCGCGCCAGGCACGCGGCCAATTGCAGGCGATGCCGCCACGGCCGATAGTGTGCAGGCGTTGGCGGGGAAGGGCGGGAGAGGGACGTTGGATCAACTCGACAGCGACATCATCAGGGTGAGGTAAAAAACGACCCATGCACACGGACTCCGAGCGCCGTCCAGTTGACGGCAATGGCAGCAGTATAGTGAAGGAACTGGAATTGACCGACCTGGATATTGACCAGCAATTGCTGGGATTGCCAGGTATTTCGCTGGTAGTGTTCACCAGTGTCGGTTGTACCAGTTGCCGCTGGGCACGCCAGCAATTGCCCGGCTGGCACTTGCCGGTGGACCGCGTGTGCTGGGTGGATGCCGGGCACAACGGCGGTGCGGTGCAACGCTACCAGATCTTTCATTTGCCGGCATTGTTCCTGGTATGCGAGGGTCAATTCCTTGGGCAATTACAGGCACGTCTTACAGCATCCGACCTCGCCGAATGCGTAAACCAGGCGCTAACCCGAACACCAGAGGATTTGCCATGACAGCAGTTGCAGCCCCGTCGCCACGCATTGGCATTATCGGCACCGGTGCCATTGGTGGTTACTACGGACTGATGCTGGCGCGTGCCGGCTTCGACGTGCATTTCCTGTTGCGCAGCGAATACGCCGCGGTGAGCAAGCATGGCCTGCACGTCAACAGTACGGTGCATGGGCAACTGCACCTGCATCCGGTGCAGGCCTATGCCAGCGCCGCCGACATGCCGCCGTGCGACTGGCTATTGGTGGGCACCAAGTCCACCGGCAATGTGGACCTGGCGCCGACCATCGCCCAAGTGGCGGCGCCGGACGCCAAAGTGGTGCTCCTGCAAAACGGCCTCGATGTGGAAGATAGCCTGCGTGAACACCTGCCGCCTTCGCTGCATCTGTTGGGCGGCCTGTGCTACATCGGTGTGCACCGCTCGGCCCCCGGTGTGGTCGAGCATCAGGCGTTGGGCCGGGTCAACCTGGGCTATCACAGTGGCACGGCGGCCAACGATGAGGCGCGGCAACAGGCGATTGTCGAAGCCGGCGCCGGGCTGTTTCATCAAGCCGGTATCGAGTCCCAGGCCATGGCCAATGTGCATCTGGCGCGTTGGCACAAGCTGGTCTGGAATGTGCCATTCAACGGCCTCTCGGTGTTGCTGGGCACGGGCACCACGGCCATGATGGCCGACGAGTCCAGCCGCGAGTTGATCCAGGCGCTGATGGCCGAGGTGGTGCAGGGCGCTCATGCCTGTGGGCATGAAATTCCTGCCAGCTACGCCGGGCAGATGTTCGCCATGACCGAAACCATGGACGACTACCTGCCCAGCATGTACCACGACCACCTGCACAAGCGGCCCTTGGAACTGGCGGCCATCTACGCCCGTCCCTTGGCCGCTGCCAAAGCGGCCGGTTGCGAACTGCCACGCATGCAGGCGCTGTACCAGGCCTTGAGTTTCATTGATCGGCACAACCGCTGATTGGGGGGGAACCACTGACCAGGCTGGCCATTGCGAGAAAGCCAGGGAGGTGGTGGCCACTGGGCATGTGCCCCATGGCATCAGCAACGAGTTGAGAATCCAGACCGAGCGCTAGCTGCTAAGCTCATTCCATCCCCGCCATCCTGGCAGTCCAGGAGGTTTTATGATTCGTTCGATGCTGTTTGCCACGGACCTCGGTCTGTATGCACCCTATGTGATGCAACATGCATTGGCGCTGGCGCGAACGTTCAAGGCTGACCTGTATGTGATCCACGTGGTCGAGCCCATCGGCTTGTTCGCCGAATCGGTGTTGCAGAGCTACCTTGATGAGGCCGCCTTGAGCGAATGGCAGAGCAAGGGGCTGAGCACGGTGATGGCGACGATTGAACAGCGCGTGCTCGACAGCTTTCGCGAGGAGTGGGGGGAAGGGGAGCAGGACCTGCAATGGATTCGCTCGGTCAAGGTGATCCAGGGGGACCCTTGCGAGGTGATTCTCGACCAGTTGCGAAAACTGTCTGTGGACTTGCTGGTCGTCGGCAGTCATAGCCAGGCAACCGGCGTGGCCGTCCCCCTTGGACGTACCGCCGCACGGGTGTTGCAGTTGTCCCCGGTGCCGGTTTACTTGGTGCCGTCGCTGCAGCGTCGGCGCAGTGACGACAGCTGACCGGTAAAAACGATAAAAAGTTCTAGATTTATCCGCCAAACCTTTAATATAGTTATATACCGTCGCTGATACCCGTGGCGTCTATCTGCTTTGAGGGATTGATATGAAGCTTCAACAACTGCGCTACATCTGGGAAGTGGCGCACCACGACCTCAACGTTTCCGCTACCGCTCAAAGCCTCTACACCTCGCAGCCTGGTATCAGCAAGCAGATCCGCCTGCTCGAAGACGAGCTGGGCGTCGAAGTCTTCGCACGCAGTGGCAAACACCTGACCCGCGTCACTCCGGCTGGCGAGCGCATCATCACCACCGCCGGCGAGATCCTGCGTAAAGTCGAAAGCATCAAGCAGATTGCCCAGGAATTCTCCAACGAGAAGAAAGGCACCTTGTCGATCGCCACCACTCACACCCAGGCACGTTATGCACTGCCGCCGGTGATCCGCGATTTCATCAAGCAATACCCGGACGTGGCGCTGCACATGCACCAGGGTTCGCCGATGCAGATTGCCGAAATGGCCGCTGACGGCACCGTCGATTTTGCCATCGCCACCGAAGCCCTGGAACTGTTCGGCGACCTGGTGATGATGCCCTGCTACCGCTGGAACCGTTGCGTGGTTGTGCCTCAGGGGCACCCGTTGGCCAAGTTGCCGAAGCTGACCCTGGAAGCCTTGGCTGAATACCCGATTGTGACCTATGTGTTCGGCTTTACCGGCCGTTCCAAGCTCGACGAAGCCTTCAGCCATCGCGGCCTCACGCCCAAGGTGGTGTTCACCGCTGCCGATGCCGACGTGATCAAGACCTATGTGCGCCTCGGCCTGGGCGTCGGGATCGTTGCCAAGATGGCGGTCGACACCAACCTGGACAAAGACCTGGTGGTGCTGGATGCCAGCGAATTGTTCGAGTCCAGCGTGACCAAGATCGGTTTCCGCCGCGGTACTTTCCTGCGCGGCTTCATGTGCGATTTCATCGAGAAGTTCGCCCCGCACCTGACCCGCGAAGTGATGGCAAAGGCGATTCAGTGCCACAACAAGCAAGAGCTGGAAGAGCTGTTCGACGGCGTCGAATTGCCCGTCCACTGACACGATTACCCTGTAGGCGCGAGCTTGCTCGCGAAGATCGCCAACGATAACGCGGGGCGCCAGGTTGTATGCGGCGCCCTTGCGTTTCTTCGCGAGCAAGCTCGCGCCTACAGGGGCCGTAGGTTATCTGGCCTCGGTCACCGTAAAGTACTGCCGAGCGCCGGCCACCAGAATCTCCACCTCTTCATCGATACGCTTGCCCAGCAGGCCTTTGCCCAAGGGCGAGCGCGGCGTGATGACAGTCACTGGTTGCCCGACCACATCCACTTTCAAACCCGCTGCATCCGGCGCCAGGAACAGCCATTGCTGGCGACCGTCCTCGTCTTCCAGGCCCACCAGCGTGCCTGTCTCTATCCCGCGTTGATCATCGTATGCACGTAGCTGCAGGTTCTGGCACAGCACCAGCGATTGCTTGATCTCCTCCACTCGCCGGGCCTGCCCGGTGGCCAGGTACGAAGCCTCCAGGCCGAGGGTGTCGTATTTGTTCTCGGCGATGTTTTCTTCGTGGGTCGCGGTTTCGTAAGCGGTCTGCGCGGCGCGTTGGACGATGTCGAGGTCGACGGTGAGCTTTTCCAGGATCAACTGGAGCACGGCGTGTTTATTCATGGCGGTATCTGGCATCAATCGCAGAATTGCAGGACATTGGCCCGCGTCTTTTCATTGGGAGCGTTCTGGTCTTGTTGCAGCCAGAACTGGCATTTGGGGTTGGACAGGTTACGCGCGTTGCTTCGGGCCTGTTCCAGAGCCTGTTGTTGTTCCTGTTTATGCAGGTTCTGTTGGTACTGTTCGAACAGGCGGTTCGGTGGCTGCGGCTCAACCATCGCCGGTTGGCCCAATTGCTGAAGCGCCTGTGCCACCGGCGCCAGGCTCTGGGGGAACAGGTAGCGAGACGCCAGCCAGGTGGTCAGCGCAATGGCGATAAACCCTAGCCACACGCCTGCGGCAATCGCGATGCAGAGCTTGAACAGCGATAACGGACGGTCAGACATAAGGGCCTCCTGGCAGGCATTGACGGCATGGCGGTGATTGTCGCACAGCCTCCGTGCAGAATAATCGCGATCAAGCCTTCTGCATCCACGCATTTATGCGGACAATCGAACCTTTGATCGATGGAGCCCGGAATGAAAGCCCGCTGGGATATTTTTTGCAGTGTCGTCGACAACTACGGCGACATCGGCGTGACCTGGCGCCTGGCCCGGCAGTTAGTGGTGGAGCAGGGCTGTGACGTGCGTTTGTGGGTCGACGACCTGCGGGCCTTCGAACGCATGTGCCCGGACATTGATGTGCAGGTGGGCCAGCAATGGCAAGAGGGCGTGCAAGTGCGTCACTGGCCGGCCGAATGGCCGGGCGCACACCCTGCCGATGTGGTGATTGCCGCGTTCGCCTGCCAGCTACCGCCTGAGTACATGGACCGCATGGCCGAGCGTGAGCGTGCGCCCTTGTGGATGAACCTCGATTACCTCAGCGCCGAAGACTGGGTGGTGGGCTGCCATCGCTTGCCTTCGGTGAAGTACAAGGGCGTGCAGAAATACTTTTTCTTCCCCGGTTTTCGCCCTGGCACCGGCGGCCTGTTGCGCGAAGCCGGCTTGTTGGAGCGCCGCCAGGCATTTCAGCAGGATGACCTCGCGCAGCAACAGTTCCTGCAAAGCCTGGGTGTTGCTCCGACGGCCGGTGCGCGTTTGATGTCGCTGTTTGCCTATGAGAATGACGGCTTGGCCGGCTGGCTGGACGTATTGGCAGCCGATAGGCGTGGGACGCACTTGCTGGTGCCGGAAGGGCGCATTCTGGGGGATGTGCAACGCTGGCTGGGCGTGAACAGCTTGTCCGCAGGTGACATCCAGGTGCGTGGTGCGCTGACCGTACAGGTCATTGCATTCGTGCGTCAGGAGCAATATGACCGATTGCTATGGTGCTGCGAATTCAACGCCGTGCGTGGCGAGGACTCATTCGTGCGTGCCCAGTGGGCGGGCAGGCCATTGCTGTGGCACATCTACCGCCAGGACGAAGACATCCACCTGGACAAGCTCGACGCCTTCCTGGAGCTGTACACCGCCGCACTTTCGCCGGCCGCCAAGGCTGCCGTCGTTACGCTCTGGCAAGCCTGGAACGCTGATGGCGATATGGCACAGTCCTGGAAAATGCTGCTGGAACATTGGCCCGAGGTCAGCCAGCACGCGCAGAACTGGTGTCTGGAACAGGGCTTGCAGGCCGATCTTGCGACGGCGCTGGTACAGTTTTATGAAAGTTGGATATGATACGCCACCTTGATTTTTGTCAATCCCATCCAAATTTCGGATATACGCAATGAAAACTGGTAAAGAACTGAAACCCGGTACAGTGATCCGTCTCGAAAACGACCCTTGGCTGGTTCAGAAAGCTGAGTTCACCAAGTCTGGTCGTAACAGCGCAATCATGAAGACCAAGCTGAAGAACCTGCTGACCGGTTACAAGACCGAAATCGTCTACAGCGCCGATGACAAACTGGACGACGTGATCCTCGACCGCAAAGAAGCGACCCTGTCCTTCATCAGCGGCGACACCTACACGTTCATGGACACCACCGACTACACCATGTACGAGCTGAACGCTGAAGATATCGAAGCCGTTCTGCCGTTCATCGAAGAAGGCATGGAAGACGTCTGCGAAGCGATCTTCTTCGAAGAGCGCCTGGTTTCCGTAGAACTGCCGACCACCATCGTGCGTAAGGTTGCTTACACCGAAGGCTCCGCTCGCGGCGACACTTCCGGCAAGGTGATGAAGCCTGCCAAGCTGAGCAACGGTACCGAACTGCAAGTGGCCGATTTCATCGAAATCGACGACCTGATCGAGATCGACACCCGTGAAGGTGGTTCGTACAAAGGTCGCGCCAAGAAGTAATTCTGGCCCCGGCGATACGAAAAAAAGCCCGACCTTGAGTCGGGCTTTTTCATGGGCGTCTGTTTATCAGACCGTTACATGCAAACGCACATCAACGTTGCCACGTGTGGCGTTGGAGTACGGGCAGACTTGGTGCGCGGCGTCGACCAGGCTTTGCGCATCATCCTGGGCCAGGCCCGGCAGGCTGATATTCAGGTCGATATCCAGGCCGAAGCCGCCAGGGATCTGGCCGATGCCCACGTGGGCAGTGATCGACGCGTCATCCGGGATTTTGCGTTTGGTCTGGCTGGCCACGAATTTCAGTGCGCCGATAAAGCAAGCGGAGTAGCCGGCAGCAAACAATTGCTCGGGGTTAGTGGCCTGGCCACCGGCACCGCCCAACTCCTTTGGAGTCGACAGCTTGACGTCGAGGATATTGTCGCTGGAAACGGCGCGACCATCACGGCCGCCAGTGGCGGTGGCTACTGCGGTGTAGAGCGTTTGCATGGGGCGTTCCTCTGTGTTTTAGCGCTAAACATTTGCGCGCTAAGTAGTTGGTGAGGTGAATGTATAGCTCTAATGTTTAGTGCGCAAGATAATTTTTCAGATGAACAAAAAATGTGAGGGCGCCGCAGAGCAAAAGTGGGAGCTGGCTTGCCTGCGATTGCGGTGTGTCAGCCCCGAAAATACTGACTGATTCGCCGCCATCGCAGCCTAGGTATCTACACACCTTTTTGTGGGCTGTAGCAGCCCCCGCTAACCACGATGCGAAGCGAGCCGCTCTTGCTCTTGATCTGCTTTTGATCTTAGGCGCCCCGTCAAACCACGCTGGCCGGAATTCGACAGTGATTTGGGCACACCGAGCCTAGGCGAGGTGCCGAGTGGTGGGGCAAGAGCGTTTTGCTTACTTTTGCGCTTTTCAAAAGTGAGCCGCCGTCAGGGCGGAACCCTAGGTGGCCGTTACCTAGATAATGGATATGTACACAATCCAACTGTATTGACTATCAGGCCGCCTTCGCGAGCAAGCCCGCTCCCACAGTTGGATCGTTGGGGTGTCAGGTAGATAGGTATCGGCTGTGAGGGCGCCATCGCAGGCAAGCTAGCTCCCACTTCTGAGTGTGTGTAATGCTGGGGGTGTCAGAGGCTGGTTAGCAGATTAGTGCGCAACGCGATCAGATCGCCTTGCAGCTTGCGCAATTGCTCCAGCGCCATCCCGCTGGCGCCCAGGATGCATTGTGGAACATCCTTGGCCTTCTCCTGCAAGGCGCGCCCGGCGTCGGTCAACTCCACCACCACCACCCGTTCATCTTCACGGCTGCGGGTGCGGCTGAGCAAGCCCTCGGCTTCCAGGCGCTTGAGCAGTGGCGTCATGGAGCCCGGGTCCGTCAGCAGGCGGCTGCTGATTTCGCTGACAGTCAACTCATCCTCTTCCCACAGCACCATCATGGCCAGGTATTGCGGGTAGGTCAGGCCGATGGCTTGGAGCAGCGGCTTGTAGACCTTGGTCATCAGCAGTGAAGTGGAGTGCAGGGCGAAGCACAGCTGGTTGTCCAGCAACAGCGATTCGCAAGGATCAGGGTTTTTGCTCATGGTAGTGCCTCGAAAAAGCATGTATGGGCTGGAATCTAGCGGGCAAATCTTTAATGCGCCAGGTAATTGTTGCCCTAGGCGTCAGACCAGGCCACTTTGCAATGCCAGATCCCAAGGCGGCACCGGGCTGAAACGGGATTTGAGGTATTCGAGCAGCAACCGGCTGCGGGCATTGGGCTGTTGTTCCAGGCGCAACGCATAGATGCCGGCGGTTTCCGGACTGGGCAACCCGTCTTCACAAAACAGCGGCAACAGTTCGCCGCGCACCAGATATTCACTGGCCAACCAGGTTGGCAGGTGCGCGATGCCCAGCCCGGCCAATGCACCCGAAAGCAGGGCTTCGGCATTGTTGGCGCTCATGCGGATGCGCCGCGGGCGATAGGTGGTGCGGCGCCCGTCCAGTTCGAAGCGCCAGGCGAACATCGGCGCCAGCCCGTCCCAGTCCAGGCCATCATGTTCGCTCAGCTCCCGAGGATGGGCCGGCGTGCCACGGCTTTTCAGGTACGCGGGGCTGGCACAGGCGATACGCACGATACTCGCCAACGGCGTAGCGACCAGCCGAGTGTCGACAATATGCCCAGCGCGCAGAACCAGATCGACCTTGCCCAGATGCGCGCCTTGCATATCGACAAAGCTGTCGATCAAGTGCAGGTGCACGTCCAGTCCGGGGTACAGGTTCAAAAAGTCCGCAATGACCGGCGCCAGATGCCGGCGGCCGAATGCTGCGGGCGCATCGACCCGTATCAACCCTTCCGGCGCATGGCTCAGTGAGACGGCTTCGGCCCGCGCCAACTGCAACTCGCTGACAATCCGTCGCGCCCGCTCGGCAAAGGCCAAGCCCGCTGAGGTGGGCACTACCGCATGGGTGCTGCGCTGGAACAGGCGGCTGCCCACTGAGTTCTCCAGGCTGTCGATGCGCCGCGCCACGGCGGAAGGTGTCAGCGGATGGCGGCGCGCGGCGGCGGAAAAGCTGCCGGTTTCCAGTACATCCAGAAACAGGCTCAGTTGGTCGGTCAAGGTGTTGGGGTTCATGGCTCAACGCTTATGCGAGATTGGCACAGCCATTGTGCGTTGCTGTGCGTTTCCGCGCCAGGGCCGACTGCGTAGCATGCCAAGCATCAAATGGCGGAGTAGCGAGCGGTGTGGGATTTAGTGATGTACCTGGCATTGGGCTCGGCGTTGGGCACCGTGGGTGGGCTGTTTGGCATTGGCGGCGGGCTGATTGCTATCC
The DNA here is from genome assembly GCF_029960685.1 of Pseudomonas sp. AL10. Taxonomy (NCBI): domain Bacteria; kingdom Pseudomonadati; phylum Pseudomonadota; class Gammaproteobacteria; order Pseudomonadales; family Pseudomonadaceae; genus Pseudomonas; species Pseudomonas sp. AL10. The sequence goes on along the minus strand of NZ_JASBQZ010000006.1, from coordinate 43,438 downwards.
CGGTGCTAGGCGTGTTGTTCGGCCTGGATCAGCAGATCGCCCAGGGCACCGCGTTGGTGATGGTCGTGCCGAACGTGATGCTCGCCCTGTGGCGTTATCACCAGCGTAACCGCATCGAGTTGCGTCATGCCTTACCCCTGGGTGTGACCGGCTTTTGCTTTGCCTGGCTGGGGTCGATCTGGGCGGTGGGGCTGGATGCGGGCGCCATGCGCATCGGCTTTATTGCGTTCTTGGTGGCGCTGTCTGCCTACAACCAGCTGCGCATGTTCACTCGCAACGCGCCGCCTACCGCGCAAATGCGTTATTCCTGGCCTTGGCTTGGCGTCTTGGGCGCGGCATCCGGTTCCATGGGCGGGCTGTTCGGTGTCGGCGGCGCGGTGGTGGCCACGCCGGTACTCACCAGTGTCTTCGGCACTACGCAAGTAGTGGCCCAAGGTTTGTCGTTGGCCCTGGCGCTGCCCAGCACCGGTGTGACCCTGGTCACCTATGCCTGGCACCACGAGGTGGACTGGATGATCGGCCTGCCGCTGGCGGTGGGGGGCCTGCTGAGTATCAGTTGGGGCGTGAAAGTGGCCCATGCCTTGCCGGAGCGTCTGTTGCGCGGCCTGTTCTGTGGCTTTTTGGTGGTGTGCGCGGTGATGCTGACCTTTAAAGTTTGAAGCCTTCGACGATGTAGTCCGCCAGGCATTCGGTGATCGGCGAGGTCATCTGCGGGTTACGCAGCAAGCGCAGGTTCATCGACGGCAAAGGCGGGAAGCCTTCGTCGCTGCCGAGCACGCGCAGGTCGTCGGTGACCAGGCTTTCCATGCTGACCATCGCCGCCAGGCCTGCACTGACCACCGCCAGGATCGCTGCTCCGTTAGAGCTGTGATAGGCCAGACGATAATCTCGCCCGGCCGCCTCCAGTGCGGCCCGTGCCCAATGGGTGTACAGGCACTCGTCGCCGGACACCGCCAGGGGCAGGGCATCGTGCTCCTCCACACAAAAGCACGGCGATGCTGCCCACACCATGCGTTCGGTACGCAATAACTCACCCAGATCGTTTCCAGGTTCGCGGCTGATCACGGTCAACGCCAGGTCCCGCCGCTGCATCAATACGGTCGATGCTTCGCAGTGCATTTCGATCTGAATCAGTGGGTAGGCTTTGGAAAACTGCTTAAGGATCCCAGGCAGAAAGCGCATCACGTAGTCATCCGGCGTGCCGATGCGCACCAAGCCCACCATGTGGGGCTCGCGCAAGGTATTGAACACCTCGCTGTGCAATTTCAGGATGCGCCGCGCATAACCCAACAGCACCTGGCCTTCGGGCGTGAGCCGTACCTGCCGGCCATCGCGCTCGAACAGTTTGCGCTGCAGTACGTCCTCTTCCAGGCGCTTCATCTGCATGCTCACTGCCGACTGCGTACGGTTGACCTGCTCGCCGGCGCGGGTGAAACCGCCTTGGTCGGCAATGGCGACGAAGGTGCGCAGCACATCTGTGTCGATGCTGGGATAGGCGGACAATTGATCAATCTCCGAGATGTATTGCATAAGAAACATTCGTTGGATTGATCATAATGCCAGGCACACACTGTCGTCATCCCCACTGGAGGGCGAGAAGATGAAAGGTCAAAAAGGTTTCATATCGACAGGTAAATGGCCGCTTTCCGGGCTGTTTCACACATTCGCGCGTTGGCAGCTGTTGCATCAGGAGCGCCAGATGCTGGCGACCCTGAGCGATGACGCACTCAAGGACATCGGGCTCAATCGCGCCGACGTCGCGCAGGAAAGCCATCGGCATTTCTGGGAAGACCCGCTGCGAAAATAAGCCTGGATGCAGTAGGGTAGGGGGCGAGCTTCTATGGAGATTGCCATGCCCGCCGACCTGTGTTTTTCACTCAAGCAAGCTCGACGCATGGCGCTGGCAGCCCAGGGGTTTTCCGGGCGCCAGGCGCCTGCACAGATAAAGGCCACGCACCTCAACCGCTTGATCGAACGCCTGGGCGTTTTACAGATCGACTCGGTCAATGCGCTGGTGCGTTCCCACTATCTGCCGGTGTTTTCCCGCCTTGGTTCTTATTCCCCGTCGATCCTTGAGCAGGCCGCCTGGAGCCAGGGGCGGCGACGCTCACTGTTCGAATACTGGGGGCATGAGGCGTCGCTGCTGCCCATGGCCCTGTACCCGCTGATGAAGTGGCGCATGGAGCGCGCGCGGCAAGGGCAGGGGATCTATGCGCAAATGGCACGTTTTGGCCGTGAACAGCAGGCGACTATCCAGCGCGTGTTACGCATCGTCGAACAGCAGGGCGCCTTGGGGGCCGGCAGCTTGTCGACCCGCGAGGAGCGTGCCGGGCCTTGGTGGGATTGGAGTGATGAAAAGCACGCGCTGGAATGGCTGTTCGCCGCTGGTTTGGTCACGGTTGCCGGTCGCCGAGGGTTCGAGCGGCTTTATGATTTGCCCGAACGCGTTATCCCCGCCGAGGTGCTCAATGTCTCCATGGGTGAGGCTCAAGCGCAGCGCGGCTTGCTGTTGCACAGTGCGACGGCATTGGGTGTCGCCACCGAAAAAGACCTGCGCGATTATTTTCGCCTCGAGCCCGCCGACAGCCGCAACCGCTTGGCCGAGCTGGTCGAGGATAGGCAACTGCTGACGTGCCAGGTGCGGGGTTGGAAGCAACCCGCGTATTGCCTGGCGCAGCCGAAATTGCCGCGCAACGTACCGGCCAGCGCACTGTTGTCACCGTTCGATTCGCTGATATGGGAGCGCAGCCGCACCGAGCGCTTGTTCGACTTTCGCTATCGGCTGGAGATCTACACCCCGCAAGAAAAGCGCGTGTATGGCTATTACGTGCTGCCGTTTCTGCACAACGAGCGCATTGCCGCGCGCGTCGACCTGCGGGCCGAGCGTGCCCATGGGCGCCTGGCCGTACATGCCGTGCACGAGGAAGAGCCGGGGCTGGATGAGGAAGGCATGCTGGCGCTGGCATTGAACCTACGCAAAATGGCCGACTGGCTAGGGCTGGAACAGGTTCAGCTCAATTGCCAACGGCCCAGCGCTGCCCGATTGAGGGCTGCGATGCTGAACCGGGATGTCAGCCTTTAAGGGCCCTATCGCGGGCAAGCCCGGCTCCCACAGAGAAACGCGTTCAAATGTGGGAGCCGGGCTTGCCCGCGATGGCGTCATCCCGGTCGATAAAGCGTCAGCGCTTTACCTGTTTCAAGGTCTCGGCAATCAGAAACGCCAACTCCAGCGACTGATCGGCATTCATCCGTGGGTCGCAATGGGTGTGATAGCGGTCCGACAGGCCATCTTCGGTGATCGGCCGTGCGCCGCCGATGCATTCGGTGACGTTCTGCCCGGTCATCTCGATATGGATCCCGCCAGCATAGGTGCCTTCTGCCTGGTGCACCTGGAAGAAATCCTTCACTTCGCCAAGGATCTGCGCAAAGTCACGGGTCTTGTAGCCACTGCTGGCCTTGATGGTGTTGCCGTGCATCGGGTCGCAGCTCCACAGCACTTGCTTGCCTTCGCGCTGCACGGCGCGGATCAGGTTGGGCAAATGGTCGCCGACCTTGCCTGCGCCCATGCGGGCGATGAGGTTGAGGCGGCCGGGGTCGTTATCCGGGTTGAGGATGTCGATCAGGCGGATCAGGTCGTCAGGGTTCATGCTCGGTCCGACCTTCACGCCGATCGGGTTGTTTACCCCGCGCAGGAACTCGACATGGGCGCCGTCCAACTGACGGGTGCGGTCGCCGATCCACAGCATATGTGCCGAGCAGTCGTAGTAGTCGTTGGTCAGGCTGTCGCGGCGTACGAAGGCTTGTTCATAGTTGAGCAGCAACGCTTCGTGGGCAGTGAAGAAGCTGGTTTCGCGCAATTGCGGCGAGCTGTCCATGCCACAGGCGCGCATGAAGGCCAGGGTTTCGTCGATGCGGTCGGCCAGTTGGCTGTACTTTTCAGCCAGGGCTGAGTTGGCGATGAAATCCAGGTTCCACTTGTGCACTTGGTGCAGGTCCGCGAAACCGCCCTGGGCAAAGGCGCGCAGCAGGTTGAGGGTGGCGGTGGACTGGTGGTAGGACTGCAGCAGACGGTCCGGGTCTGGCACGCGGCTTTTTTCGTCGAAGCCGATGCCGTTGACGATATCGCCACGGTAGGCGGGCAGGGTGATGCCGTCGATGGTTTCATCGTTGGCCGAGCGTGGCTTGGCGAACTGACCGGCCATGCGCCCGACTTTCACCACCGGGCAACCGGCGGCGAAGGTCATGACAATAGCCATCTGCAGCAGCACCTTGAAGGTGTCGCGGATCTTCGCGGCGGAAAACTCGGCAAAGCTCTCGGCGCAATCGCCACCTTGCAGCAGGAAGGCACGGCCCTGGGTCACTTCGGCAAACTGACGGCGCAATTCGCGGGCTTCCCCGGCAAACACCAGGGGCGGGTAGCTCGCCAGGCTTTGTTCCACTTGCAGCAAGTGGGCAGCGTCCGGGTATTGGGGTTGCTGCTGGATCGGCAGGGCTCGCCAGCTATCGGGGCTCCAGGGTTGGCTCATCATGAACTCGTTTGCGGGTGGATGTCGGGGCGTCAATGTTAGCAGCAATTAGTACGTGACCTGTGGCTGCCGCTTGGCCGACAATCGCGCCTTTGTCGTGCGGTAGACCCTTTAGGAGTAGTGATGAGCGAGGAGCGTGTCGAGCGCCTGCTGGCCGAAGTCCATGATGAATTCGGCATGATCCGTGTGCTTGAAGTGGCGGATTACCGCTTTCTCGAATTCGGCGATGCCATTGAGCAAAGCTGTGTATTCACCGCTGACCCGAGCTGGCTGGAGTACGACTATACCCGCGCGATGCTGATCGGTGCGTTGTGCCATGAGCAGCCGGAGAGTGCGTTGTTTCTCGGCCTGGGCGCGGGCACGTTGACCCAGGCGTGCCTCAAGTTCCTGGCGCTGGACGATGTCGAAGCCATTGAGCTGCGCCCCGATGTACCGCGCCTGGCGATTGAATATCTGGGGCTGGATGACGATCCGCGCTTGTACATCCGCATTGGTGACGCGCTGCAATTGCTCGACAGTGCCGAATCTGCCGATCTGATTTTCGTCGACCTCTACACCGATGTCGGCCCGGGCGTGGGGCATCTGGCCTGGACCTTTCTGGAAAACTGCCAAAAGAAACTCAACCCCGGCGGCTGGCTGGTGATCAACCAGTGGGCCACCGATGATGGCAAACCGCTGGGGGCGGCGTTGCTGCGTGGGTTGTACCACCGGCATTACTGGGAGCTGCCGGTGAAGGAGGGCAATGTGATTCTGTTGGTGCCTTCGGAGTTGGATCAGGAGCTGGACCTGGAGGCGCTGTCAGCCCGCGCCGAAGCCTTGGCGCCGCGGTTGGGGTATTCGTTGCAGCCGTTGATCAAGGCGATTCGGCCAGCAACTTAGTTGTCAGTTCGGGCGCTTTCGCGGGCTAGCCCGCAGGGGATTGCATTTCAGCAGAGAATGCAATTCAACTGTGGGAGCGGGCTTGCCCGCGAAGAGGCCCTCACTGCCGACCGCTAATTCAGTTCGTTCAAATCCCCTTGAACACCCCCGGCCGCTTCTCGATCATCGCCCGAACACCCTCCTTGGCATCCTCACTGTTAAGCAGTTTATCCACCATGGGCGGCAGCGCGGCGGCTGCGACGGCCTCACCCTCCATCCGCGCCAGCCGCGCCGACATCAACGTGGCCTGCACACCCAGCGGTGCCTGGCGCGCAATGCGGTTGGCCAACTCGATGGCGCGGGGCAACAGGTCTTCACTGGCCATCACTTCCTGTACCAACCCTAGGCGCAGGGCTTCATGGGCGTCGAATTCGTCGCCAGTGAGCAGCCAGCGCATCGCATTGCCCCAGCCGGCGATTTGATGAAAGCGCAATGTCGCGCCGCCAAACGGGAAGATCCCACGTTGAACTTCCATCTGGGCAAAGCGGGTATTGCTGGCGCAGAGGTTGATATCCGCCGCCAGCATCAATTCGATACCGATCGTCAGGCAATAACCCTGGGCGGCGACGATCACCGGCTTGCTTACGCGCGGGCCGGCAAACACCCCCCACGGGTCGCACCCTCCCAGCGGCGGTTGCCAGCCGCCCGCCATCACGCTGCTGACATTGGCCAGGTCCAGCCCGGCCGTGAAGTGATCGCCATGGGCAAACACCACGGCCACCCGAGCGTCATCGTTTCGATCAAATTCGCCATAGGCCAGGCTCAGCGCATTGAGCAAATCAAGGTCGAAGGCGTTGCGTTTGGCCACACGGTCCAGGCCCAGCAATAGAACATGGCCCTCAAGTGCGCGGCTGACACGGCTACTGCTGGCTTGATTCATGGGGTGTGCCCTCGGGGCGCGGGTAAGGTTTCAGACCAAAGGGTCTCAATGGTTGGGTGAACCGTTTAAGCTTGATGGCCAACAGGGCCGGGCCTCTGAAAAATAGACCCTGGCGCACGGATCTGCAAAACGCGTGACGCAGTGCGCTTTATCGGTGCCTGGCGATAAAAAAAGCTCCCTTTTTCAGCTATTTCCGGTATAGTGCGCGCCGGCCTTTAACCGGGCCGCGTTTAGGTAGCGCAATTCCCCGAAGTCAGCTTCGGCTGCACGTCCGCACAGCGGACTCTCCCTTGACGAATCTTTTTCATTCATTCGTTTTCGCAAATCCCCGCCGACAAAGCAGCCAGGGCGACTCTTGAGTCTCAACACGGCATGCGCAGCTTTGGAGCATGGGTCTTTGCGGATGCACTTAGAGGCAGACCCATGACCCAGGAAACCGGCGGCTTCGCCGCTTTTAATCTTAACCCGAATATTCTTGCAGCCGTCGCAGCGACCGGCTACGAAGAACCTTCGGCGATTCAGCAGCAATCGATCCCGATCATCATGGCCGGTAAGGACATGATTGGCCAGGCGCAAACCGGTACCGGTAAAACCGCCGCGTTCGCCCTGCCTATTCTGCATTGCATCGATCCTGCCAAGCGCGAGCCGCAAGCCCTGATCCTGGCGCCAACCCGTGAGTTGGCGCTGCAAGTAGCAACCGCCTTTGAAACCTACGCCAAGCAAATGCCGGGTGTAACTGTTGTGGCCGTTTACGGCGGCGCGCCTATGGGCCCACAACTCAAGGCAATCCGTAATGGCGCACAGATTGTTGTCGCCACTCCGGGCCGTCTGTGCGACCACCTGCGTCGTGACGAAAAAGTTCTGTCGACCGTGAACCACCTGGTTCTGGACGAAGCTGACGAAATGTTGAAGCTGGGCTTCATGGATGACCTGGAAGTCATCTTCAAGGCACTGCCAGCGACCCGTCAGACTGTACTGTTCTCGGCCACCCTGCCGCAGTCCATCCGTGCCATTGCCGAACGCCACCTGCGCGATCCGGAGCACGTGAAGATCCAGACCAAGACCCAGACCGTTACCGCGATCGAACAGGCTCACCTGTTGGTTCACGCTGACCAGAAGACCTCGGCTGTATTGAGCCTGCTGGAAGTCGAAGACTTCGACGCCCTGATCATGTTCGTGCGCACCAAGCAAGCGACCCTGGACCTGGCTAGCGCCCTGGAAGCCAAAGGCTACAAAGCCGCTGCGCTGAACGGTGACATTGCCCAGAACCAGCGTGAGCGCGTGATCGACTCCCTCAAGGATGGCCGTCTGGACATCGTTGTAGCGACCGACGTTGCCGCCCGTGGCCTCGACGTTCCACGTATCACCCACGTGTTCAACGTTGACATGCCTTACGATCCAGAGTCCTACGTTCACCGTATCGGCCGTACTGGCCGTGCCGGTCGCGAAGGGCGTGCATTGCTGCTGGTGACTCCACGTGAGCGCCGCATGCTGCAAGTGATCGAGCGTGTTACCGGTCAGAAAGTTGCCGAAGTCCGCCTGCCGGATGCTCAGGCCGTTCTCGATGCGCGCATCAAGAAACTGACCAACAGCCTGGCGCCACTGGTGGCTGACGCTGAATCGACTCACGGCGACCTGCTGGACCGCCTGACCGCCGATATCGGTTGCACCCCGCGTGCCCTGGCTGCAGCTCTGCTGCGCAAAGCCACCAACGGTCAAGCCCTGACCCTGGCAGCCATCGAGAAAGAACGTCCACTGGTTCCGAACAGCGCGCCACGCGGTGATCGTCCAGAGCGTTCCGGCGACCGTCCAGACCGTGGCGACCGTGAGCGTCGTGCTCCAGTGCCATTGGCTGAAGGCCGTGCTCGTTGCCGTACCGCGCTGGGTGCGCGTGATGGTATCGCTGCCAAGAACCTGCTGGGCGCTATCCTCAACGAGGGTGGCCTGGCGCGTGAAGCCATCGGTCGTATCCAGGTGCGTGACAGCTTCTCCCTGGTGGAGCTGCCGGAAGACGGCCTGGAAAAACTGCTGACCAAGCTCAAAGATACTCGCGTTGCTGGTAAGCAGCTCAAGCTGCGTCGCTACCGCGAAGATTGATCCGCCCTTGGGTTGATTGATCGCACATAAAAAATCCCCGACTGGTTCGGGGATTTTTTTTGCCTGATGTTTAGTCTCCGGCACGAACAACTGTGGGAGCTGGCTTGCCTGCGATAGCGGTGAGTCAGCAAGCCAGTGTGTGACTGATACACCGCTATCGCAGGCAAGCCAGCTCCCACAGGGGTAACGGTGTCAGCCAAAGCGATAGATATCCATGCCCAGGGCGCCCAGTGTGAAGCCTTGGTGCGCCACGCTGAAATCTGCGCCCGCACCCCGCGCGAAGTACAACGGCAGCAAATGCTCATCGCTGGGATGGCTGCGCACGGCATGGGGCGCCTGGCGGCGATAGTCATGCAAGGCGGCGTCGTCATTGGCCGCCAGTCTGTCGACCACCCAGTTGCGAAACTCCAGCGCCCACGGTGTGATCGTCTCCGGCCCGGCGCGCCAATCCAGTTCGCCCAGGTTATGGGTGATGCTGCCGGAGCCGATCAACAGCACACCCTGTTCACGCAGGCTGGCGAGTGCATGCCCCACGCGGGTCTGCAAGGCGGGGCCCATACGACTGGGCAAGGAGACTTGCACCACTGGAATGTCTGCTGCCGGATACATCAGCGACAGCGGGACCCAGGTGCCATGGTCGAAGGGCCGACGTTCATCAATGCTGGCAGCCAGACCGTCGGCGTGCAGCAATTCGACGATCTCACTGGCCAGTTGTGGGTCACCCGGCGCGGGGTATTGCACCGCAAACAGCTCGCGCGGGAAGCCGCCGAAGTCGTGCCAGGTTTCGGGTGCAGCACTGCCGCTGACCAGCAGCTGCGGGCTTTCCCAATGCGCCGACACCACCACAATGGCTTTGGGCCGTGGCAGCTCGGCAGCCAGACGCTGCAGCGCAGGGCCGCTGGCGCCGGGTTGCAAGGCCAGCATGGGCGAGCCGTGGGAGATAAACAGGCTGGGGAGCATGAGCAGGGTCCTGAGGGTTAAGATGGAGCCATCTTCAATCAGATCATCGATCTAAATCTAATATAAGTTTTAGCGCCTTTTGATCGAATTTTCGGAGTGATTCATGCAGCCTGAATTTTGGCAGGACCGCTGGGCGAGCAATCAGATTGGTTTCCACCAGCGCGAGGTCAATCCCTATTTGCAACGGCACTGGCCCGTGCTGGGGCTGCCCGAGGGGGCAAAGGTGCTGGTGCCGTTGTGTGGCAAAAGCCTGGACTTGGTATGGCTCGAGAGCCAGGGGTACCCGGTCATGGGCGTGGAGCTATCGGAGCAGGCGGTGGAGGCGTTCTTCAGCGAGCAGGGGCTTGTGCCGCACGTCACTCAGAAGGGCGCCTTCAAGGTTTACCAGGCGGGCCAGATCGAACTGTGGTGTGGCGATTTCTTCAGTCTGGATGCTGAGGCAGTGGCCGGTTGCAGCGCCGTTTATGACCGCGCGGCATTAATTGCCTTACCGCCGCTGATGCGTGCGCAATACGCCGAGCACCTGAATGCCTTGCTGCCCTCAGGCTGCCAGGGGTTGCTGATTACTCTTGATTACGACCAAGCTCAGAAGGCCGGTCCGCCTTTTGCTGTTTCGAACGAGGAGGTGCAGGTGCTGCTGGGGCCATATTGGATGTTGGAGCGGCTGGAGGAGCGGGACATCCTGGGGGAGAGCGGGAAGTTCCTGCAGGACGGTGTTACCCGCCTTGAAGAGCGTGCTTATCGGCTGACCCGGCGCTGAAAGGGCTTTTGCTTTTGTAGGAGCGAGGGGGACGCCTAGTTCTTGCTCGCGAAAGACGTCAACGATAATGCGTGCTTGGTGAATGAACGCGGCGCCTGTTAGTTTTTCGCGAGCAAGCTCGCTCCTACAGAGGAGGGTGAGAAATCAGCATGCACAAAAAAGGGGCGATTAGATCGCCCCTTGTCGAGTCATCTGGCTATCAGCCCCGGCGACGCAGTGCGTCAATCCGCTCTTCCAGCGGCGGGTGGCTCATGAACAAGCGAGCCAGGCCCTGCTTGATGCCGCCGTTGATGCCGAAGGCGGTCAGGCTGTCCGGCATATGCACCGGCAGGCCCTGTTCGGAGCGCAGGCGTTGCAGCGCGCCGATCATTGCGCTGGTGCCCGCCAGGCGTGCGCCGGCTTCATCTGCGCGGAACTCGCGTTTGCGCGAGAACCACATCACGATGGCGCTGGCCAGGAAGCCCAGGACCAACTCGGCGAAAATGGTCGCCACGAAGTAGGCAATGCCACGGCCTTCTTCGTTCTTGAAGATGACCTTGTCGACAAAGTTGCCGATGATCCGCGCAAAGAACATCACGAAGGTGTTCACCACGCCCTGTACCAGTGCCAGGGTGACCATGTCGCCGTTGGCTACGTGGCCGATCTCGTGGGCCAGCACCGCCTTGACTTCATCGGGCGAAAACCGCTCCAGCAGACCCTGGCTCACGGCCACCAGCGCGTCGTTCTTGTTCCAGCCGGTGGCAAAGGCGTTGGCCTCATAAGCAGGAAAAATCCCCACTTCGGGCATTTTGATGCCTGCTTCTTGAGACAACTGCTCCACGGTTTGCATCAGCCATTGTTCATGGCGAGTGCGGGGTTGAGTGATGATCTGGGTGCTGGTGCTCATCTTCGCCATCCACTTGGAGATGAACAGCGAGAACAGCGAACCGGCAAAACCAAAGACCGCACAGAAAATCAGCAGCTGATTGAGGTTCAGATCAACCCCATTGGCCGCCATGAACCCGTTGAAGCCAAAAAGGCTCAGGGTGACGCTGGCAATCAGTACGACCGCCAGGTTAGTGGCCAAGAACAGCAGGATGCGCATCATGGTTGTAGAATTCTCCTCATGCTTAATATGTCGCTCACTGCGGGGTATATAAGGTGCGGCATGGGGTGATTCAACCGGGGGACTATTTCAAACTGTGTCCTACACCTCGGGCGTAGGGCCTTGAAGGGATTTTCCCACCTGTATTGTCAGCCGTGATCGACCCGATGCTACCCCGTCGCCCCGTGATTATAGGGGGTACGTCATCGGCAGAGGCCAAATGAAGTACAACCGCAAGTAAGTGACACAGAAGTGTTGCCAGATAATCGCTGTACGACCCTTTGTGAGTCGTACAGCGTCAATTGCCTTACTGGCGATAGGACTTCAGGAAGTTGCCGATGCGACCAATGGCCATTTCCAGGTCATCCACGCGTGGCAAGGTCACTACGCGAAAGTGATCCGGCCACGGCCAGTTGAAGGCGGTGCCTTGCACGACCAGCAGTTTTTCTGACAGCAGCAGGTCGAGCACGAACTTCTCATCGTTGAGGATCGGGCAGACTTTCGGGTCGATCCGCGGGAATGCATAGAGCGCACCCATGGGCTTCACACAGCTCACGCCTGGAATGGCATTGAGCAATTCCCAGGTGCGGTTACGCTGCTCCAGCAAGCGGCCTTGGGGCAGGATCAGGTCATTGATGCTCTGGTAACCGCCCAGGGCGGTCTGGATCGCGTGCTGGCTTGGCACGTTGGCGCACAGGCGCATGTTGGCCAGCATATCGATGCCTTCGATGTAGCTTTGCGCGTTGTGCTTGGGCCCGGAGATGGCGATCCAGCCGGAGCGGAAACCCGCCACGCGGTAGGACTTGGACAGGCCGTTGAAGGTCAGGCACAGCAGGTCCGGGGCCAGGGAGGCGGTGCAGATATGTACGGCGTCATCGTAGAGGATCTTGTCGTAGATCTCGTCGGAGAACACCACCAGGTTGTGCTGGCGCGCCAGCTCCAGCATGCCCAGCAGCACTTCTTTGGAATAAACGGCGCCTGTCGGGTTGTTCGGGTTGATGATCACCAGGGCTTTGGTGTTGGGGGTGATCTTGGCCTTGATGTCGGCCAGGTCCGGGAACCAGTCGGCGCCTTCATCACACAGGTAATGCACCGGGTGGCCGCCCGCCAGGGTCACGGCGGCGGTCCATAGAGGGTAATCCGGGGCTGGTACCAAGACTTCATCGCCATTGTTGAGCAATGCCTGCATGGACATCACGATCAACTCGGACACGCCGTTGCCCAGGTAGATGTCCTCGATGCCGACGCCTTCGACCTGCTTCTGCTGGTAGTACTGCATCACCGCCTTGCGCGCGCTGAACAGGCCCTTGGAGTCGCTGTAACCCTGGGCGGTCGGCAGGTTGCGGATCACATCCTGGAGGATTTCGTCCGGCGCCTCGAAACCAAACGGCGCCGGGTTGCCAATGTTCAGCTTGAGGATGCGATGGCCTTCCTCTTCCAGGCGTTTGGCGTGCTTGAGCACTGGGCCGCGAATGTCGTAGCAGACGTTGGCGAGCTTGTTCGATTTGCTGACCTGCATGGCGATGTGATCCTGAAAATGAACGATCCCGACGGCGTAGGCACTACCGTAGGGTGAAGCCTGCACGGCCCGCACCCATAAATACGTTTGAATGCCGGTGGCGCGGGTGCCAGACTGGCGTTTTGAAGAGGCGCAATCATACGTGCCGCCTGATCCATGGAAAAGACACAGATCAGGGTTTTTCAGTTGCCGAGGTGTACCGATGGATAAGTTGCAGAAAACTGTAGACGAATGGAAGGCGATGCTCGATCCGGAGCAGTACAACGTGTGCCGTCTCAAGGGTACCGAGCGACCGTTCAGCGGCAAGTACAACGCCACCAAGACCGACGGCGTCTACCACTGCATCTGCTGCAACGAGCCGCTGTTCGATTCCAAGGCCAAGTTTGATTCCGGCTGCGGCTGGCCCAGCTTCTATGAGCCGATTGCCGATAGCGCAATGGTCGAGATCCGCGACGTCAGTCACGGCATGATTCGCACCGAAGTCACCTGCGCCAAATGTGATGCACACCTGGGGCATGTGTTCCCGGACGGTCCACCGCCGACGGGCCTGCGCTACTGCATCAACTCGGTATGCCTGGATCTGGTGCCGCGCTAGGCTTGCATAGCCCCCGTAGGAGCGAGCTTGCTCGCGAAAAACGTCAACGATAACGCGGGGCGCCTGAATGAACGCGGCGTCTGGGAGTTTTTCGCGAGCAAGCTCGCTCCTACACGAATAAGGTTCTTCTTTCGCTGACTTGAGGTATTGCCATGAGCGACTCCCTGCTGAGCATCCCTTGCACCACCATCAAGGGTGAACAAAAAACCTTGGCCGATTTTGCCGGCAAGGCCATTCTGGTGGTCAACACCGCCAGCAAATGCGGCTTCACCCCGCAGTACAAGGGCCTTGAGCAGCTTTGGCAGCAATACAAGGACCAGGGCCTGGTAGTGCTCGGCTTTCCCTGCAACCAGTTCGGCAAGCAGGAGCCGGGCAACGAAGGTGCGATATCCGAGTTCTGCGAGCTGAACTTCGGCGTCAGTTTTCCGCTGTTCAAGAAAATCGACGTCAATGGCAGCGATGCCCACCCGCTGTTCGTGCAGTTGAAAAAACAGGCACCGGGTCTGCTGGGCTCCAAGAACATCAAGTGGAACTTCACCAAGTTTCTCATCGGCCGTGATGGCCAGCAGGTCAAGCGTTTTGCGCCAACCACCAAGCCCCAGGACTTGACCCAGGAGATCGAAGCCCTGCTCAAATGACCTACGCGGTGCGGGTACCCGTCAGAGGCTGGTGGTCTTCGGTACCCACAGTTCCAGCAAGGCGTTGAGTTCTTCCCGTCGAAACGGCTTGGCCAGGTAGTCGTTCATACCCGCCGCCCGGCAACGCTCGCGTTCTTCGGCCATCGCATTGGCGGTCAAGGCCACGATGGGCAAGTCCGGCCAACGCCCGCTGCGGCGAATTTGTCGGCTGGCCTCATAGCCATCCATCACGGGCATGTTGCAGTCCATCAACACCATATCGAAGCGCTGGTCCTCCAGCAGCCTGAGGGCTTCGCCACCGTGGGCCGCGACGATCACCTCGCACCCGAGCTTGCTGAGCATGCCCTTGGCCACCAGTTGGTTGACCGCGTTGTCCTCCACCAACAGGATGCGCGCACGGTGCGCAAGCGGTGCGGCCTCTATCTGTACCGGGTCGAGCACCAGTTGCGCGTCGCTGCGCAGGTTGCGTTGCAAGATCTGGTACAGCGCGTTACGGCTCAACGGGCGTGCCTGTTGTTGTAGCGGCGCCAGGGCCGCGACTTCAGCGCTGGGCAAAAAGTTGCCGTAGGCGGTGACCAGCAGAATCGGCGCGCTGATGCCCGGGCGCAAGCGGAACAAGCACTCAGGGCAGTCGGTGATCAACAGGTCGGGCGCCAGCCCGCTCAAATCGTCGTCCTGGGAATAACAGCGCGGCGTCAGCCCCCAAGAGGGCAACAGCGTGGTGAGCAGCTCCGTCAGCCCGCCGCCGGCGTTGGTGATGGCGATCACCTCGCCGGTGAGCGGTGCATAGCGTGTGGCAGGCAAATGCGCCGGCAGTGGAAGGTCGGCGCAGAACTGGCTGCCAAAGCCCACCTCCGAACTGATACTCAGGCGGCCTTGCATGGCTTCGCACAGGTTATGGGTCAGTGCCAGGCCTAAACCCGTGCCGCCAAACTGACGGGTGATGCCAGCGCCGGCCTGGGTGAACGGCTGGAAAATTTTCACCTGGGCTTCCTGAGCGATGCCAATGCCGGTGTCGCACACTTCGATGCTGACCCGGCCTTCCAAGGCGCGCAGGCGCACATCGACGCGGCCGAAGCGGGTGAACTTCAAGGCATTGGAGAGCAAGTTGCTGACGATTTGCCGCACACGGGTCGGGTCACCGATCACCTGGGCGGGAAATTGCGGGTCGATCAGGCAGGTCAGCTCCACACTCGGCGCAGCGTTTTGCGACAGCAGGTTGGCGGTGTCCTCCACCAGGGAGCCCAGGTCGAAGGGGATATGCTCCAGTTCCAACTGGCCGGCGTCGAATTTGGACAGGTCGAGAATATCGTTGAGCAACTCCACCAGCACTTTGCCTGAGTCATGGGCAATGGACAGTTGCTGGCGCTGTTCGGCGGTCAGCGGGCTGTCCAGTGACAGGGCAATCATGCCCAGCAGCCCGTTGAGTGGCGTGCGGATTTCATGGCTCATATTGGCCAGGAATGCCGCCCGCGCCTGGGCCATGCCCAGCGCCGTCATTTTCGCCGCCTCCAGCTCATCGTTGGACTGGCTCAAGCGTTGGTTGCTGGCCTTGAGTTCAAGGGTGCGCGCCGAAACGATATTCTCAAGTTGCCCCAGGTACTCCGTAAGGCGGTCTTCGGCGTGGCGCCGCTGCTGGATCTCGGTTTCCATGTTTTCGAATTGCTGGTTGGCGACGCTGACCAGCACGCCGATTTCATCGTGTTCATGCCCCGGTGGGCAATCCAGGCGCGCCTGTTTGCGTGTGCTCAGCTCGCGGATAATGCGCACCAGCGGTTGGGTGAGCATCACGTAGAACAGGCCGAGCAAAATCCCGGTGAGCAGCAGGCTGCGGGCGAAGCCGTTGAGCAGGGTGATCTCGGCGCGATGCAGGAAACGGCTGCCAAAGGCATAGGTGTCGACGTCAAGGCGCAGCACACCCAGCGAGTCGTTGGGCATATGGCTGAGAAACAGCCGGTCTTCGAACTGGCGATTGGCGCCAAACAGAAAATCGCTGACGGGCCGATAGTTGCTTTCTTTGCGCGGGCGGTTGACGTCCGCCAGCACCACCCCATTGTTGTCGATCAACTGCGCGCGGATGATGGCAGGGGAGTGCAGCAGGCCCAGGGTCAGTTCCTGGGCGAGTTCGGCATCGATGTTGTAGGCGATGCGTGACGCCGGGTTGTGGCTGATTTCAATCAGTGAGCGTATTTCACGGTTGATGGATGCGTCTTCACTGGCATAATCAATGCCGATTTGGATCAGGCTGAGCAGGGTTCCCAAGACGAAACCGACCAGCACAGTCAATCTGGCTTGTTTATAAGACAAGCGGTGGGCGAACTTGATATCCATCGAGTGTTGAACCACTTAGCGTTTCCCTTCGCCCGGCAAGCATAGCTGAACATCCACAAGCTTTGGCTCGCCCGGCATGAATCGTTTTTTTGATGCAGCCCATGCAGTGTGCCGCAGGGTTGCCAATACGCCATCTTTTGCAAGAAGTTGCCAGAGGAATAGCTGTGGATTCTCGATTGAATGCCTTTCTTGAGCGCGCCGATGCGGTGCTGGCTCGCCTGGAACCGTTGTTACCCGCCCCGCGCCAAGCGATCGACTGGAGCCAATGCCTGGCCGCCCGTTGGCAGCGCGAAGGCCGCAGTGGCTTCCTGTTGCCGCTGGAAGTCAGCCTGGACATGCGCCTGTCGGACCTGATCGGTGTCGATAAACAACGCGAGCAACTGGCGCGCAACACCCAACAGTTCCTCGACGGTTTGCCCGCCAACCATGCGCTGTTATGGGGTTCGCGTGGCACCGGCAAGTCTTCCATGGTTCGTGCCTTGCTTGCCCAGCACGCCAAGGCGGGCCTGCGTCTTATCGAGATCGAGCGTGACCACCTGGCGGATCTGCCGCGGGTAGTCGAGCAACTGCTCAAGCTCCCCCAACGCTTTATTCTGTTTTGCGATGACCTGTCGTTTGAGGCCGGCGAAGGCGACTATCGCGTGCTCAAGAGCGTGCTCGATGGCTCCCTGGAACAGGCGCCGGAAAACGTGCTGCTGTATGCCACGTCCAACCGTCGCCACCTGGTGCCGGAAAACCAGAGCGACAATGACAACTGGAAGCGCGTGGATGGCGAATTGCACCCGAGCGAGGCGGTTGAAGACAAGATTGCCTTGTCGGATCGTTTTGGCCTGTGGCTGTCGTTCTACCCGTTTAGCCAGGAGCATTTCCTGGATGTGGTGGAGCACTGGATCGGCGAGTTGGCCAGCAAGGCCGGCTTGCAGTGGCAGCGCGATGAGCAGCTTGATGTCCTCGCGGTGCGTTGGGCCACTGGGCGGGGCAACCGCAATGGCCGGTGTGCCTATCAATTCGCCCGTTACTGGGTGGGTCTTAAATTGTTGGAACGTCAACCATGATCGATTTACAACAGGCCGGCAGCGGCCTTGATGGCTATGCCATGCTGTGCGCGCAACTGGAGTCGTTGTTGGCTGATGAGCGCGATTTTATTGCCAACAGTGCGCAGTTTTCCGCGTTCCTGTTCAACCAGTTGGATGACTTGAACTGGGCGGGCTTTTACCTCAATCGCAATGAAGAGTTGGTACTGGGGCCCTTCCAGGGGCAGATCGCCTGTGTGCGCATTCCGTTTGGTCGTGGCGTGTGTGGTGCGGCTGCGGCAACGCGGCAAACCCAGCGCGTGGAGGATGTGCACGCGTTCCCAGGCCATATCGCCTGTGACAGCGCTTCGAACAGTGAATTGGTAGTGCCCTTGGTCAAGGACGGTCGCCTGATTGGCGTTCTTGACCTCGACAGCCCATTGCTGGCCCGGTTCACCCCTCAGGACCAGGTGGGCATTGAGCGGCTGGCGGAGATTTTCCTGCGGTTGACCGACTGCTGAAGCGGCTGGTGCTAAGGCAGGTTGGGGTAGGGGCGCGTTTGCTCACTCCTGCCCCTACCGGCCCTGGCGATTATTGGCTTTGCAGCTCATCCAGTTGAACCTGCAGCATCTTTTCCAGTGCCTGCATGAGTTGTTCCAGGGCCTTGATACCGCTTTCGATCACGGCCCACTCCTCATTGCGAGAACAGCTTTGCTCCAAGACTTCGCATTGCCCCGCCAATGAATGGGCTTGCACGATACGGGCTGCGCCCTTGATCTTGTGGGCTTGCTCAATAATTTCCGAGAGTGGCGCGTGTCGATCCAGCAGTTCGCTAAGGATCTGGCGGTCTTGATGGCTGCTGCTCAGTAGTTCCTCCAGCAGGCGTCTACTCAAATGGGGGTCACCTCCGGTCAACGCTTCCAGGCATTCGAGGTCCAGTCGTTGGTGCACGGCTTTAGGGACAATGTGTGCCAGTTGGCGCTCCAATACGGTGAGGCTGATGGGCTTGAACAGACAGTCATCCATGCCGGCCTGCACGCACCGTTGTCTTTCTTCTGGCTGGGCATTGGCGGTAAAGCCCAGTACCACGCAGGGCACCAATTGTTCGCGCTGCTCATACTCACGGATTGAGCGACTCAGTTCATAGCCATTCATGATGGGCATGTTGCAGTCGGCAATCACCAGGTCGAAATGCTCTTTACGCCAGGCCTGGAACCCCGCCGCACCGTGCTCGGCAGCGGTGAATTTATGCCCCAGGTAGCCCAGTTGCTGGCACATCAGCAGGCGGTTCGCCGGGTGGTCGTCTACCACCAGTACGTTAAGCACCAGTGCGGTGGCCGGCGTTTGCGGCGTGTGTTCACCCTCCGCCTGGATCGCTTGCAGGCGAGGCATGCTGAGGTTGACGTGCACCTGGGTGCCTACCATGGGCACGCTGCTCAGGCTCAATTGGCCGCCCATCATCGCGCACAGGCTGCGGCAGATCACCAGCCCCAGGCCCGCGCCACTGCGGGCTAGTTGCCCGGAGTTGTCCGCTTGGGCAAAGGGTTCGAACAGGCGCAGTTGGTCTTCCCGGCTGATGCCGATGCCGGTGTCTTCCACCACCAGTCTCAGCTCGATCTGCTCCGGGGCCTGGGTAGGCTGCAGCTCAACCTTGATCTTGACCTGCCCCTGTTCGGTGAACTTGATCGCGTTGCTGACAAGGTTCGATAGCACCTGCTTGAAGCGCAGTGGGTCTATCAGCACCTCGATATCGTTCAGATCGGGTTTGAACTCCAGCAGCAGGCTGAGGGTTTTCTGCCGTGCCAGCCCGTCGAAGACGCGCACCACTGATTCAATCACCTCCCGCAGGTTGACGCGCTCCGGCGCTAGGCTGAGGCGGCCGGACTCGATACGCGCGATGTCGAGAATGTCACCGATCAGCTCCAGCAGGTCTCTGGCCGAGTTGTACGCCACCTCGATCGCTGGACGGTCAAGGTGCCCTTGGTCGGCGCGCTTGAGCGTCAGTTCGAGCATGCCGATCACGGCGTTCATCGGGGTGCGAATCTCGTGGCTCATGGTGGCCAGGAACGTGCTCTTGGCGCGGTTGGCCTCGTCGGCACGCTCCTTGGCGGCGCGTAGTTCATCGAATAGCTGGCGTCGGTCACTGATATCGATCCAGCCACCGATGATGCCTTGGACTTCACCCGTGGAGTCGCGGTAGGGCAGGATCCAATGGTAGATGGTCAGTTTCCTGTCGTGGATATGCAGGCTGCGATCGAGGATCAGCGGGTTGCCCTCGGCGACTACGCGCAGGTAGTCAGCATGATACTGGGCTGCTTCCGACGCCAGGGCCATGGTCATCTGGGTCACGCTTTTGCCGATCACCTCTTCGCGCTTGACATCGAACACCTGCAGGTAGCTGTCGTTACAGGTCTGCAACAGCCCATTGCGGTCGCGCACGTAGATCGGATGCGGCGTCTCATTGACCAGTGCGCGCATGAACTCGAACTGATCGTTGAGGGCGCGTTCGGCCATTTTTCGATGTTTGATCTGGCGACGCATGTAGGCATTCCAGGCCAGGGAAATCAATAGCAACAGCCCGGTGCCGATGATGATGCGCGCGATCAATTGATGGTAGTTACGCCAGTAGCTGTCGGACGCGGCGGTATAGCCACGCCAGCGGCTGTTGATCACACCCATTTCATCCGGGGCAATGCTGAGCAGGGCCTTGTCGAGGATAGAGCTCAACTCCGTGGCTTGACGCGAGGTGGCCAGGGTGAAGGTCGCAGGGGTCGTGCCGATGCTGGCACTGATTTGCAGGCGGTCCTGGAAAACCTGGGAAGACAGGAAGTAGTTGGCGATCACCAGGGTATTCACGGCCCCGTCCACTTGTCCCTGTGCGAGCAACTCAGATGCTCTGAATGTATCACTGGTTTCCACCAGGTGAATCTCAGGAAAGTCCTTGCCCAAAGTTGCGGCCAAGGGGTTGCCCTGGGTTATAGCCAGACGCTTTCCTGCCATTTGCTCCATGTTCGTGGGCGCCCCTGGCTCTTTGCGCGTCAGCAGCACATAGGAGTTTTCCAGGTAAGGACGGCTGAAATTAAGCTGTGAGTCTCGTTCGTTGCTTGGAACGATGGCCCCGATCATATCGATTTTCTGAGCCGCGACCTGATCGATCATCGCGTTGACGTCGCGCCCGCGCTGCACCGAAAAACGCAGGCCGGTGCGCAGGCGAATCAACTCCAGCAGATCGGCGGTGATCCCGCGAAAATTACCGTCCGCATCGAAGAACGTCAGGGGCGCGAAGGTTTCGTTGACGATCACCGTGACCACCGGGTGATCTTTGAGCCAACGCTCTTCGCGCTGGGTCAGTTGCAGTTTCTGGTCGGTCAGCAGGATGTCGCTGCCGGCGCTCCAGCGCTTGGCAATGCTGTCCCTTTCGTTGATGGGCACCGAGGCCAGGGCTGAATCGACAATGCTGAGGAGCATCCGGTTGTCCTGGCGTGTGGCAAAACTGAAACCATAAGCTTCATGCTTGCCGAAGTTGGCCATGCGAATGTTTTTGAGATAGCCCTTGTTGATCATGTAATGGGTGGAAATGGTGTCACCGAGAAACACATCCGCCTGGTCGAAGGCCACTGCATTCAAGGCATTTTGATAAGACGGGTAGGCGCGGATGATCGCCTTGGGGTACAGCTTTTCCACCTCATCGAGCGGCAGGTAGTGATAGACAAGGCTCAGGCGCAGCCCGTCGAGGCCTTCGCTGAGGCTGCGGGTTTCTCCCTCGCGCGTGACCAGCACCGGCTGGTCCACGGCATAGGGTTCGGAGAGGATAAGGTTCGGCGTTGCAGCTTCAAACCCGTTGGAGGAGCCCAGCAGGTCAATTTCCCCGGCTTCCAGGGCACGAATGGCCGCCGCTCGGGAGGGGTAGCGCATCACAGTGATGGGCAGGGAGAGTGCCTTGGCCAGCAGTCCTGCATAGTCGGCGGTAAGGCCTTCGTAATCATGGCCGCTGGAAGTGAGGTCGAAGGGCGGGTAGTCGGGCGTGGATGTCCCCAGCGTTAGTTCACGTTTGTTCTGCAGCCACTGGCGCTGGGCCTTGTCAAAATGAGTGTCCAGTTGAACAGCTCCCGCGCGACTCAAGAGGGTGAAGCGTTCCGGGCTGGTTTGGTGCTCAGCGAGCACAGTCGTGCTGAAGTACAAACCGGCACTTAGTATTATTAGATAGTCCTTTATACGCCTGGGCATCCGCTTTCTCACACTAGCGCGTTTCGTTTTGCCATCTCGATGAGGTCAACCAAGGATTTGGCTTGAAGTTTTTGCATGAGTCTCTTTTTATAAGTGCTGACGGTCTTGTTACTTAAGAACATGCCTTTGGCGATTTCCTTGTTAGTGCGGCCCTGTGCAAACAGTTGCAGGACCATCAGTTCCCGGTCGTTGACGGTCTTGAACAGCTCCAGCTCTTGAGCATCCATGCCTTCGGTTCCGGGGCCATTCAAGGCCTGGCTGGGGAAGTAGTTGTAGCCGGACAGCACCGCGCGAATGGCACTCAGCAACTCGCTCAGGTCACCCTCCTTGCACACGTAGCCTTCCGCCCCCGAGCGCATGCAGCGCGTGGCAAACAGCGTGGGGCATTGGGCCGTGAGCACCAGGGTTTTCATGGAGGTGTTCATGGCGTTGAACCGGCAGAGCACCTCAAGGCCATCAAGTTTCGGGATGCTGATGTCGAGAATCACCAGGTCTGGAAGGCATTCACGGACCATCTGTATGGCATCGCACCCGTTATCTGTTTCGCCGACGACTTTGTAACCTTCGTGCTCCAGCAACATTCGAATGGCAAGCCGGATAACGGGGTGGTCATCGATAATAAAAACTGTGTTCATAGTCACTTTCCATGCAGGTGCAGATAAAGCGGGCACATTAGCTCAGAAGGTGAGTGCGCAGTATGAAGCTCGCACGGAGTAGATGCAGAACAGGAAAGTTCCTACATTTAAAAAGGTATCGGCCTACAAGTTGTTAGGTAATCGTGACAGCGCATGTGAGCGTTTTGAGGATGAGCCAGACAAGAAAGGAGGCTTGGAGATTTACGGCGGACCCCGAATCGTTTTTCGTTGTAGGGGATGTTTAAAATCCTACAGGAGCGGGTTAAAAGTTGAGCGGACTAATCGCTCAAGTTCATCTTTGTTCAAAGGTTTTGATAAGTAGCCAAGGAGGGGCAGACTTCGTTGTGCGGCTTGTATCGTCAGGTTAACCAATTCCGAGGTGGGTAAACCGCTTAACAAGATAGCGCTGGTGATGAAGCGCCGGCGGCTGGCGATTTCCACCAATTCAAGCCCGGGCAGGTCGGGCAGGCATTGGTCGCATAACATCAGGTCGAAAGGGTGTTCGGACTGACTCATCACGCGTATGGCTTGCTCGGCGTTTTCCACCGGGGTCAGTTGATCGAAGCCGAAGCTTCTGAGCAGGCACTGGGTGGCCATGAGTTGAAAGGGGTGATCCTCCACCAAAACAATACGAAGAGAATAGCTGGGCATAAAGAGCACACAGTAAGGCAAGCGTCGATGGGGGCAGTAGGAATTACTCGGCGGGTCCGTTGGGGGCGCGCGTGATTATTCTTCGTGCGCCTGTACGAATTCGATCAGGCCGCTCTGTTCCCATCGTAGGGCAATTCGCTTCAGGGAACAGGCAGCTGGATGGAGTCGTTATTGAGGGCTGGAGCGCCCAGTCATTTCCCGTGCCATTTCGGTGGCGTAGCTGTCGGTCATACCGGCGATGAAGTCGATCATGCGCAGGAAAGAGGCGTGCAGCGGCCAGGCGGGGTCCGGCGCGCTATTGCCCAGCAAATCGAGAATGCGCCGGTTCTTGAACGACGGCGTGCGCCCGCCATGTTGCTCCAGGGCCGCGCCGCAAAAGGCATTCAGCAGAATTTCCAGGGTGGTGTAGGCCCCGATCTCATGCAATGTCTTGCGCTTGTCCTGGAAGATCTTCTTGCGCGCCATGTCCTTGGCATCCAGCACGCAGCGCTTTGCCGGGCCGTGCATGTGCTCCACCAAGTCACCGGGCAGCGTGCCGGCCAACAGGGCGTCCTGCTGTTCGACAAACGCCTGCGCCGCCGCATTGGTCAGGTGCTCGATGGCTTTGCCGCGCAGGATCGCCAGCTTGCGGCGACGTGAGTCCATTGGGCCCAGTTGGCGATAGGTTTGCGGCAGGTCATCGCCGACCAGGTTCAGCAGCAGCGACTCGACTTCGGCGTACTGCAGAAGCTCCATTTCCAGGCCGTCTTCCAAGTCGATCAGCGCATAGCAGATATCGTCGGCGGCCTCCATCAGGTAGACGAGCGGGTGACGTGCCCAGCGTTGCTCCTCCAACTGGGGCAGGCCAAGCTTGTGGGCGATCTGCTCAAGAATCGGCAGCTCGCTCTGATAACAGCCGAACTTGTGTTTCTTGTAGCCCAGCGAGTCGGCGTGGCGGGCGGTCCAGGGGTATTTGAGGTAAGTGCCCAACGTGGCGTAGGTCAGCCGCGTGCCGCCGTCGAACTGATGGTATTCAAGTTGGGTGAGTACCCGAAAGCCCTGGGCATTGCCTTCGAAGTTCAGGAAGTCATTGCGTTCCGCGCCGCTCATGTCATCCAGCCAGCCGCGCCCGGCGGCCTGTTGGAACCAGTGGCGAATGGCGTCTTCGCCAGAATGCCCGAATGGCGGGTTGCCGATGTCATGGGCCAGGCAGGCCGATTGCACCACCATGCCCAGGTCGCTCGGGTCGCACCAGTCGGGCAGGGCGCTGCGCAGGGTTTCGCCCACGCGCATGCCGAGTGAACGCCCCACGCAGCTGACTTCCAGGGAGTGGGTCAAGCGTGTATGGATATGGTCGTTACTCGAAACCGGATGCACTTGGGTCTTGCGGCCCAGGCGCCGGAACGCGCCGGAGAAAATAATGCGGTCGTGATCTTTGTGGAAGGGGCTGCGGCCCAGTTCTTCAGGGCTGTGCAGGGTTTTTCCAAGACGTTCGCGGGTCAGCAGGGTGGGCCAATCCAAGGCGCAGGTTCTCCGTAACGTGAATGACAGTTCCAGCTTCCCGCTTCGGCTTTTGTGATGCAAGCGAATCCAGCGGTAAGCCGAGTCGATATCAATTAACAGCCAGCGCAAAAAACCGCAATGACCAGCACGTGTCTGGTCATTGCGGTCATCGGCTCACGCGTATCAGCTTTTGCGCGAAGAGCTCTGCATGGCCAACTTGATCAGCGGGATCAACCCGGCACCCAGCCGCACCAGGCGCGTGACGCTGCTGATGCTGCCGCCCTTGGCGCCTTTGCCGGTAAAGAAGCCCATCAGCGTGACCGCCGCCACGCCCCACAACGGCGCGTGCTTGATGCCCAGGCTGTCCTGCCAGTTGTGGCGCATGTTGCGCATTTTGTGCAGGGGCGCCATGAGTTGTTGGGACTCATGCCGGATTTCCTGGCGGTGCATTTCCATGCGCAGGCGGATCAAGGCTTTGCGCATTTCCCGGCGTGACGTGTTTTGCGGGATCTCAGTCATGCTCATGGCAGCAGGCGCTCCCGGTCATTGGCCAGTTCTTCGAGCGTGGCGTGGAAGGGCGTGGACTCATCGAACACCGCCGCCTTCAAGCGCACACCGCAGAACGCAGCGGCCAGGCTATAGAACACGCACAGGCAGATGATACCGGTGAGGCGATAGCCTGTGTCCCACACCAGGATCATCACCAGTGTCGACAACCCCACCAGCAACAGCAGGGCAAACACCAACGCCAGGCCGGCAAACAGCAACAGGCTGACGGTGCGGGCCTTTTGCTCTTGTAATTCAATGCCGAACAACTCGACGTGACTGTGCAGCAAGCCCAGCACAGCTGCGCCCAGGCGTCGGGAGGTCGAACCGCTTGCTGAGGAATGTGCGCTCGAAGATGAGCTGGATTCGCCGATAGACATGGTTAGCGCCTTGTAGCCAGCAGACCGATCAAAAAGCCTACGCCGGCAGCAATGCCGACCGACTGCCATGGGTTGGCTTGCACGTAGTCTTCGGTGGCAGTGATCGCCGCCTGGCCGCGCTCGCGCAGTGAGTCCTCAGTCAGTTGCAAGGTCTCGCGGGCCTTGAGCAGGCTCTCGTGGATCTTGGTGCGCAGCTCGTCAGCCTGGTCACCGGCCAGCACGGCGGTGTCGTCCAGCAACTTTTCGGTATCGCTGACCAGGGTTTGAAAATCCTCCATCAGTATCTCTTGAGCAGTCTTTGCTGTTTTACCGGCCATGGTTGTCTCCGTGGGTAGCTGATCTGTACGTGTGGTTTCGAGTCGCGGCGTTGGCTGAAGGTTCAGTGCAATTGTGTGGTACAGCTTTTGCTTTGCCTTGGTGCGCAGGCTTTAAGGCCTGCGCTGAATCCGGGCGGTCGAGGTAAACACCTTGAAAAACCTTACCCTAAATCACTCAACTTCGCGGAAAAACCCTATCGGCAACGGCCTGTTGTGTTGAACGCTGCGCTAAAGCGGTTCACGCCCTCTGAAGAGGGGCGAAGCCGGCGGTGCCAATTTAGTGCGCGAAACTCTGGCTTGAACCGCTTTGGTGCTTTTTGCCTTGATGCAGGCCTGCCAACCTCCATGGAAAACTTGCAAAGCGCAGTGGACACTCTTGTCCACAGTTCCAACACCCTGTTCATCCTGATTGGCGCGGTCATGGTACTGGCCATGCACGCCGGCTTTGCCTTCCTTGAAGTCGGCACGGTACGCCAGAAGAACCAGGTCAACGCCTTGTCGAAAATCCTCAGTGATTTTGCGATTTCAACGCTGGCCTATTTCTTTATAGGCTATTGGATCTCCTACGGTGTGAGCTTCCTGCAACCGGCCGCCGTCATCAGCGCCGATCATGGTTACGGCCTGGTAAAGTTTTTCTTCCTGCTGACGTTTGCCGCGGCGATTCCGGCGATCATTTCCGGCGGGATTGCCGAGCGTGCGAAGTTTGCGCCGCAGTTGTGTGCCACCGCGCTGATCGTGGCGTTTATTTACCCGTTCTTCGAAGGCCTGGTGTGGAACGGCAACTTTGGCTTGCAAGCCTGGCTGCTCGTAACCTTTGGCGCCAGCTTCCACGACTTTGCCGGCTCCGTGGTGGTGCACGCCATGGGCGGCTGGCTGGCGCTGGCGGCGGTGTTGCTGCTGGGCCCGCGCAATGGGCGCTATCGCGAAGGGCGCCTGGTGGCGTTTGCGCCGTCGAGCATTCCTTTCCTGGCGCTGGGCTCGTGGATTCTGATCGTGGGCTGGTTCGGCTTTAACGTGATGAGCGCGCAAACCCTCAATGGCGTCAGTGGCCTGGTGGCCGTCAATTCGCTGATGGCCATGGTCGGTGGCACCGTGGCTGCCCTGGTGATTGGCCGTAACGATCCCGGTTTTCTGCACAATGGTCCCCTGGCCGGGTTGGTGGCGATCTGCGCCGGCTCCGACCTGATGCACCCGGTGGGCGCGTTGGTCACGGGCGTGGTGGCTGGCGGCTTGTTCGTGTGGTGTTTTATCGCTGCCCAATCGCGCTGGAAGATCGATGACGTGCTGGGCGTGTGGCCGTTGCATGGTTTGTGTGGTGTGTGGGGCGGCATTGCCTGCGGCATCTTCGGGCAGACCGCCCTGGGTGGGCTGGGCGGTGTGAGCCTGATCAGCCAGTTGATCGGCACCGGGCTGGGCGTGGTCGTGGCGTTTGGCGGCGGCTTGCTGGTGTACGGCGTGATCAAACGCGTGCAAGGGCTGCGCTTGACCCAGGAGCAGGAGTATTACGGCGCGGACCTGTCGATCCACAAGATCGGCGCGGTCAGTCAGGATTGATCGGCGCTTCTTCATCTGTATGTGGCGGCGGGTAAAAACCGTGTAGCAGGCGGTAGCGGTTGTGCCGTACCTCATCCACCCGTGCCTGCACCTGTTGGTCCGGCAGGCCCAGCAGGATCAGGGCATGGGCGGCGAGCATCAGGCTCGACTCCAGCAACTCGGGCACCACTTCGCTGGCGCCCGCGGCCTTGAGCTCAGCCAACTGGCTGTCATCGCGGGTGCGCACCAGGATCGGCACGTCGGGGTTGATCTGCCGCGCCTCCTTGAGCACCACCAGGGCGACATCGCTGTTGTCCACCGCGATCACCACCAACCGCGCCCGCTCCAGGCCGACGGCGCTGAGCAAGGCGCCACGGCGGCAGTCGCCGTAATGCACGCTGCTGTCCTCGGTGGCGGCTTCCTGCACCCGTTCGGGGTCATCATCCAGGGCGATAAACGCCTGTTGTTCGCGGCGCATAAAGCGCCCGATGGACTGGCCTACGCGGCCATAGCCGCAAATCACCACGTGCCCGCGCAGTTGGGCATTGAGCGCGGTGATCTGCTCCAGTTGCACTTGCTGGTTGGGCTTGCGGTGCAGGCGCAGGGCAACGGCCGGTGCCGCACGCAACAGCAGCGGTGTCAGCAGCATCGAGCAGAAGGTGGCGGCCAATAGCAAGCCGTTGAACTCATCGGGAATCAACCGGCTCTGCTGCATCTGCGCCATCAGCGCAAAACAGAACTCGCCGCCCTGGGCCAGCGCCAGGCCGCTGCGCCAGGCCGTTTCGGCGTCGCTGTTACGCCATTTGACCAGCGCCGCGACCACCATGCCTTTGACCAGCATCAACGTGAGCGTCAGGCCGAAGATCAACAGGCTGTGGCTGACGAACAACTGCAGGTCGATAAGCATGCCGATGCTGACAAAAAACAGCCCCAGCAGAATGTCGCGAAACGGGCGGATATCCGCTTCGATCTGGTGCCGGTAATGACTCTCGCCCAGCAACATGCCGGCCAGGAACGCGCCGAGGGCAGGGGACAGCCCCAGCAGGTGGGTGAGCCAGGCGGTGAGCAAGACAATCACCAGCGCCAGCAGCACAAACAGCTCCGCCGAATGCGACGCGGCGACTTCACGGAACAGGCGCGGCAGCAACCAGCGGCTGGCGAACAACAGGCCCACGAACAGCACCACGGTCTTGCCCAGGGTCAGCGGCAGCGCCCAGTACCAGGCTTGGTCACTGCTGCCGGCAAACACCGGCACCAATGTCAGCAGCAACACCGCCACGACGTCCTGAAACAGCAACACGCCTATCGCGTTCTGGCCATGACTGCTGAAGATCTCACCGAGGCTGGTCAACTCTTTGCTGACAATGGCCGTGGACGATAACGTCAGCCCTGCGCCCAGCAGCAGCGCGATGCCGGGTGCGAGGCCAAAGCCCATTAGTAATGCGCCCAGCAATGCCCCACACCCCAGCACTTGCAGGCTGCCCAGGCCAAATACCACGCTGCGCAGCGCCAACATTTTCGACAGGGAAAACTCCAGCCCCAGGGAAAACAGCAGGAACACCACGCCCATCTCGGCGAGGTCCGGCAGGTCTTCGTTGTCATTGACCCAATCCAACGCGGTGGGCCCCACTGCCAGGCCAACGCACAGGTAGCCCAGCACAGGGGGCAGTTGCAGCCGGCGAAACAGCGCAATCACCACCAGGGATGAGGCCAGGATAATCAGCAGGTTGGCGAACACAGGCATCTCCGTTGCAGGGTGAGCGGCAAAAAAGCCGCGAGAATCGCTGAATCAGTTATAGGCCATGGTGATCTGGGTCAGGCTTTTTGCACCGTAGGAGCGAGCTTGCTCGCGAAAAACGTCAACGCTAGCGCGCAGGGTCCTGAATGAGCGCGGCGCACGGGAGCTTTTCGCGAGTCAAGCTCGCTCCTACAAGGGGCTTGTTGGGCTTAGAATGGACGTTCGTTTTGTGACCTGAGTCCTTTGATCATGCTTCCTGAATGCCAGCTGTTCGGCACCCTGGGTTGCCATCTGTGTGAGATCGCCGAAGCCGAAATCATGCCGCTCGTCGAACACGGGCTGTTGGTGGAGTTGGTGGATATCACCGATCCCCAGGACCTGACAGACGTCTACGGCCTGCGGATTCCGGTGCTTCGCCGCACGGACACCAAGGCGGAACTGGACTGGCCGTTCGACACCGATCAGGTGGTTGCCTTCCTGCGCTGAGATTTATGCGATGGCGGCTTTTCAAATATTCAGTTACTGTATATTCGTACAGCGATTGAATAGAGGGAACGCCCGTGGTGAATGTTGAACAACTTAAAAGCAGCGTCAATCGCATGTCCGCCGATGTGGTGCGCGACGCGGTGAACGAGCTGCGCCTCGATGGCCTGGTCACGGAAGGCAAGACGCCGTTTAACAAAGTGCATTTCAACACCTGCTTCGCGGAAATCGAGGCGCTGTTCCAGCGCGCCGGTTATCACAAGCAATTGGATGTGGTGGGTTATCAGGGCTTGCTCTACGCGCTGTATGACCCGGGCCGTTGGGAAGCGGTGGACGTGCTGCGCTGGCTCAAGGAGTTCACCGAGGCGGCGAGCGCCTCGCCGGTGCTGCGGGCTCAACTGGCCAAGGCCTGAGATAGGCCCTAGGCAATCGCACGCCATGGGCGATAATGCCCGCCTGTTTTCCAGGCTTTGAGCGTCAGCATGTCTACTTGCGTTTTTTCTCCCTCCCAGCACCAAGCCAGCACCCTGTACTTGCCGCCGGGCTCCTGGGGGACGGTGCTCGACTGCCTGTGCGCACACTTCCCGGCCATTGGCCGTGAACAGTGGCTGGACCGCATTGCCCGAGGCCGGGTGCTGGATGTCAACGGCAGCCCGATCAGCCTGGGCCTGGGCTACAAGGAAGGCCTGTGCATCTATTACTTTCGCGAAGTGCTCAACGAGAAAGTGATTCCGGTGCAGGAAAGCATCCTGTACGCCGATGAGCATCTGGTGGTGGCGGACAAACCGCATTTCCTGCCAGTGACACCCGCTGGCGAGTACGTCGAGCACACTTTGTTGCGCCGCTTGATCCGGCGCCTGGACAACCCCGCTCTGGTGCCTCTGCACCGTATCGACCGGCATACGGCGGGGTTGGTGCTGTTCTCCGCCAACCCGCATAGCCGTTCGGCCTATCAGCAATTGTTTCCCACGCGACGTATCGACAAATTCTACGAAGCCATCGCCCCGGCCTTGCCGCATCTCAGCTTCCCGTTGGTGCACAAAAGCCGCTTGGTGGATGGCGAACCTTTCTTTCGCATGCAGGAAGGGCCGGGCGCTAGCAACACTGAGACGGCGGTAGAGGTGCGCGAGAAAAATGGCGATCTATGGCGCTACGGCCTGTTCCCGGTGACCGGCAAGAAGCACCAGCTGCGCGTGCACATGACGGCGCTGGGAGCGAGCATCTGCAATGACCCGTTCTACCCCGAAGTGATCAAGGACGCCGAGGATGATTACGCAAGGCCACTCAAGCTGTTGGCCCAAGGCGTGCGTTTTATCGACCCGGTGAGCGGCCAGGAGCGCAGCTTCCGCAGCCAGATCACCTTGGACTGGTAAACCCCAGGAACAACAAGGCCCGCGCTAGGCGGGCCTTGTGTGCGAGCGTTAAGACTTACAGGTCTTTAACAGTGCGAACCTGATCTTTGTTGATTCGGGTGTGCTTGCCGTCCAGCTGTTCGAATTCGTAGAAGCCCGAATCTTCATCGTATTTCGGGGTGTCGACGGCCTGGATTTCGCGACCGTCATTCAGGGTGATCACTGTTGGCGAAGCGCAACCGGCGAGGGTGGCGAGGCCCAGTGCAAGCATGAGAGCGGCGATGGTCCGTTGAGTCATGAGTTTGTCTCCGAGAGAATACTTTTAAATTGCTGACCTTGTGACGTACGAGACGCCGGCAAAGTTCCTTGTGCAGGGTTCATTCTGACATGCCAGCCCCGGGGTGCAACAGCTCGGGCGTATTAAGATTGGCCAGGCGCGGGTCATTGGCCGGGCATTGCAGGGCCACCGCGCCCAGTTGCAGCCAGAGCTTGCGCGGGCTGCGTTCACCCGCTTGCCACGCCTGTTCCATCTGGTTTTTCAGGCTTGTGGGGATGATGCACAGCAAGGGTTCCCAGTCTTCACCCTGGCGCACCATCACCGGTAGCTGCGGGTTGCGTCGTGAGGTCGCACGCAGGTCGGCCA
Organism: Pseudomonas sp. AL10; assembly: GCF_029960685.1. Classification (NCBI taxonomy): domain Bacteria; kingdom Pseudomonadati; phylum Pseudomonadota; class Gammaproteobacteria; order Pseudomonadales; family Pseudomonadaceae; genus Pseudomonas; species Pseudomonas sp. AL10. Next base: position 12,130 of record NZ_JASBQZ010000006.1, on the reverse strand, counting down.
GCAACCGCGCATCGATCTGCGGCACATCGCAAGGCAAGATCAGCAGATGCGCATGGCGTGCGGCGAAGAGTCCTGCGCGGATACCGGCCAGCGGGCCGGGGAAGTCCGGGCTGTCATCGCTCACTTGTTGGTCGGCATAGAGCGCGTAGCGTTCATGGTTGCGGTTGCACGAGATGATCAGGTCATTGGTGAGTGGCCGGGCCAACTGGTGCAGGTGGGCGATCAAGGGCTGGCCTTGCCATTCCAGCAGCCCTTTGTCCTGGCCGCCCATGCGTTGGCCGCGACCTCCGGCCAACAACAGGATTGAACACGGCAGGGAGGAAAATTCAAAGCTCATGGTAGTTGCGCTGCGGCAGGTAAACAGGGGCCTGTGATATAACATCGGGCTGTTCCTTCGACAACCGGACCGTGCCATGAAAGCCAAGGCCGATGCGCCCTTTGTACCCCTCAATATTGCTGTATTGACCGTCAGCGACACCCGCACCCTGGAGACTGACACCTCCGGCCAGGTCTTCGTCGACCGCCTCACCGCCGCCGGCCACCACCTGGCCGAGCGCGTGCTGCTCAAGGACGACCTCTACAAGATCCGCGCGCAGGTGGCCCACTGGATCGCCGAAGACGTGGTGCAAGTGGTGCTGATTACCGGCGGCACCGGCTTCACCGGCCGCGACAGCACGCCTGAAGCAGTGAGCTGCCTGCTCGACAAGCAGGTCGATGGTTTCGGCGAGCTGTTCCGCCAGATCTCCGTGGCCGATATCGGCACCTCCACCGTGCAATCGCGCGCCTTGGCGGGGTTGGCCAATGGCACCCTGGTGTGCTGCCTGCCGGGCTCCACCAATGCCGTGCGCACTGGTTGGGACGGCATCCTTGCCGAGCAACTCGATAACCGTCATCGCCCGTGCAACTTCGTCCCGCACCTCAAGCAGGCCGAGCCTTGTGAATCCCGTGGGTAAGCCCGGCAAGACCGGCGCCCTGATGCCGGTGGAAGCGGCCTTGCAGCGTTTGCTCGACATGGCTGGCGCTGCACCGATCCGCGAGCAGCAAGTGCTGCCCCTGGCTGAGTGTGATGGCCGGGTATTGGCCCAGGACTTGATCTCCACACTCGACCTGCCGCCGTGGCCCAACAGTGCCATGGACGGCTACGCCGTGCGCCTGGCGGACTGGACCGGCGAACCCTTGGTGGTGAGCCAGCGTATTTTCGCCGGCACTGCTCCTGAACCCTTGGCGGCCGGTACCTGTGCGCGCATTTTTACCGGCGCGCCGGTGCCCCAGGGGGCGGACTGCGTGCAGATGCAGGAAAACGCCATGGTGCATGCCGACCAGCGCGTCAGTTTTACCGAGCCGTTGCACAAGGGCGACAACATCCGTCCCCAGGGCCAGGAGACCACCGTCGGCGAGACCGTACTCAATGCCGGCACCCGTCTGGGCCCCATCGAGCTGGGGTTGGCCGCGTCCCTTGGGCGTGATCGACTCGAGGTGGTGCGGCGCGTGCGCGTGGCCGTGTTGTCGACCGGCGATGAGCTGATCGAGCCAGGGCTGCCGCTCGGCCCGGGGCAGATCTACAACAGCAACCGCCGCGTGCTGTGCAGTTGGCTGGTGCGCATGGGCTGTGAAGTGATTGATGCCGGGATTTTGCCGGATGATCTGGAACAGACCCGCGCGCGCCTGGCGGGGCTGGGCAGCGTTGACCTGATCCTCTCGACCGGCGGTGTGTCGGTGGGCGAAGCGGACTTCCTCGGCATTGCCTTGCGCGAAGAGGGTGAGCTGGCGCTGTGGAAGTTGGCGATCAAGCCGGGCAAGCCGCTGACCTTCGGGCATTTTCGTGGCGTGCCGGTGATCGGCCTGCCGGGCAACCCGGCCTCGACCCTGGTGACCTTTGCGCTGTTGGCGCGCCCGTATCTGCTGCGTCGCCAAGGTGTGATGGAGGTGCAGCCGTTGCGCTTCGAAGTGCTGGCAGGGTTTGTCTGGCCCAAGCCTGGCAACCGTCGCGAGTACCTGCGTGGGCGGATCGAACAGGGCAAGGCGATCATCTACCGCAACCAAAGCTCCGGGGTGCTGCGCAGTGCGGCATGGGCTGAGGGTTTTGTGGAGGTGATGGAAGGGACCACGTTGGCCATTGGCGACCGGGTCAATTTCATTCCCTTGAGCGAAGTCCTGAGCTGACCGCGCGCTAAAAAATGTGGGAGCTGGCTTGCCTGCGATGGCGGCCTGCCAGCCGCCCCCTATCTACCTGACACCCCACGATCCAACTGTGGGAGCTGGCTTGCCTGCGATGACGCCCTCACAGCCGACCAATATCTACCTGACACCCCAACGATCCAACTGTGTTGACTGCCAAGCCGCCTTCGCGAGCAAGCCCGCTCCCACAGTTGGTTGGTGTATGGGCCTCATGAGCAATCAGTAATCGTCACCCTGCTCAGTGACGTCCCGCTCCACTGGCCCTGCATCCGGGTCGTAGCCCACTGGGAACTTGCCCTTCAACGTCCAGGCAAACGCAATGATTTCGGCAATGGTGCGGTACAGCTCCTCTGGAATGCTGTCGCCCAGTTCCATGCGCGCCAGCAGTTTCACCAGCTCGGGGTTTTCATAGATGGGGACTTCGTTCTCCCGTGCCAATTTGAGGATGGCTTCGGCCAGGGCATCATCGCCTTTGGCCGTCAGGGTGGGGGCCTGTTGGCCGTCATACTTGAGGGCGATGGCCTGGCGGGGTGGGGCGGCGTTTTTCATGCGGTTTCATCCACCCAGCGTTGTTCCAATCCGGTTTTTGGTCCGCGTGGCGGGGTGCCCAGATGGCAATCCAGGTCGCCGACGTTGAGCCCGGATGACACCAGGCGCTCGCGCAGGCTGCCCAAGTGGCTTTCGATCAGGCTGGCGGTGAACGGGCGGCTGGCCCACAGCTGGCTGGATAGTTTGCCTTGGGACAGCTGCGCCTGAACTTGCAACGGCCCCAGCGGCTCCATGTCGAAGGCAAGTTCGACGCGCCAGAGCATTTGTTTCGGGTCTTTTTTATCCTTGCGCTCGGGCTGGTCCTTGTCTGGCGCGGGCTCCTCGCGCTGGAACTTGACCTGCAACGGCACGATGTCTTGCAGAGTGCGCAGGGGGATTTCCAGCTGCCAGGTCGTTTGCAGGCGGCCGTCGGCGGTGGTGCCGGTCTGTTCCAGGCTCGACAGTTGATGGCTCTGCAAGCGCGAGATCGCCCCGGCGGCCAGGCGCAGCAGGTTTTCCAGGTCGCCTTCACCTTCCAGTTTTGCCATCAGTCTTTCGGGCAGCGGGAAGCCGGCGGGTATCTGCCGGGCGCCGACCTGGCCGAGGGTGTTCAGCGGGCTGCGCACAAAGTGCGGCAACACCTGGGCCAGGGTATTGGCGGCGAGGATCGCATTCAGGTTGGTGCTGGCGGGCAGGGCAGGCAGCAGGTCTGCGACCAGGCGTAACAGCGCGCCTTTCATGTCCAACGGTGGGATTTGCGGGTTCTGCCCGGCAAGCAATTTGGCTTCCAGAAAGGCGCCGCTGTTCTGCACCACCTGGGCCAGTACCTTGGGATTGCTGACCTGCGCCAGATCGGGCAAGGCCGCCAATAATCGCTCGGCGGCGGCCCGCAGCTCAGCCGATGTGCTGTCACCACGGGGCAGGTTTTGCAAGGCGCTAAACACCGTGTCCAGCGAGCCTTGGCGACTTTGCTGAGTGGCGAGTTGTTGCGCCACGGCCAGTTGGTCTTTCAAGCCGCTCAGCGGTACGAAGTTCAGGGTTTGCGCGTTCTGCACCACGGCACTGAGCAAGCTGCCCACCCTCAACGGCTGGGGGCTTTCCAACGTCAGGGTGGTACCGGCCAGGGCGTTATTGAGCACACTCACCAGCGAGCGATAGATCGCCGGTTGCGCCGTGCCCTGAGGCAGCATCTGCGTGGTCAGCACTTTGGCTTGCAACAACGTACCCACCGGCATTTGCGTGGTGTCGAGGCGGGTGAGGGCGGCCACATTGGCGCTCATGGCTTGCTGCAAGGTGATGGCCAGGTTGCCCGCAGGTGTCTGGCTTACCGCCACATTGCTGCCCAGGGGCAGGGGCTGGGCACTGCTGGCCTGCACCAGGGTTTGTCGGCCGCCTGCGAGGGTCAACTTGAGCAGCAACTGAAAGGCCTCGCCGCCTTGTTTAAGCGCGATGACCTCAGCGTTCACGGTTTTCCCCGGCTCGATCAACCCGGCCTGTGGCTCCAGCAGTTTGAGCAACGCGCCGGCCCCAGGCAGTGGAGCAGGCCCGGGCGTGGAGGCTGGCGGCAGTGGAGGAAGATTGATCTCACCGGTCATCGTACGCATCGTCTCTGGGGAAATTGCCCTCTTTAGAGTAGGGCATCGCATGTATAATGCCGCCCGTCTGCAAAGAGAGCGGTAAAAACTCACAACTATTTGATCCAGCTCTCTAAAATCGGTCGCCAAAGCCGTTATTGTGCATCTCTCTATAACGGCCGCTGCACCGCCGACTTGAACCGTAAAGGCCCGCGATCTTTTGACCAGCCCTCTTCTTGAAGCCGTAGCGCTTGCCTGTGAACGCGACCTGCGCCTGCTGTTCGAGCAACTCGACCTGCGGCTTTCGGGTGGCGACATGGTGCAAGTCAGTGGCCCCAATGGCAGCGGCAAGACCAGCCTGCTGCGCCTGCTGGCCGGGCTGATGCAGCCGACGGCCGGCGTGGTGCGTCTCAACGGCAAGCCGTTGAACGAACAACGTAGCGAGCTGGCGCGCAACCTGGTCTGGATCGGCCACGCCGCCGGCATCAAGGACGTACTCACCGCTGAAGAAAACCTCAGTTGGCTCAGCGCCCTGCATCATCCTGCTTCCCGTGACGCCATCTGGCAGGCCCTGGCCGCGGTGGGCCTCAAGGGCTTTGAAGATGTTCCCTGCCACACCCTGTCTGCCGGCCAGCAGCGCCGCGTGGCCCTCGCCCGCTTGTACTTGACCGGCCCGCCGCTGTGGATTCTCGACGAACCCTTCACGGCCCTCGACAAACAAGGCGTGGCTCAACTCGAAGCGCACCTGGCCCAGCACTGCGAACAAGGCGGCCTGGTGGTGCTCACCACCCACCACACCTTGGCGCGCATGCCGGCTGGCTACCGTGAGCTGGACCTGGGGCGGTGGTCGCTATGAGTGTGTTCGCCCTGTTGGTGGCCCGTGAAGCCCGACTGCTGTGCCGTCGCCCCGCCGAACTGGCCAACCCGCTGGTGTTCTTTGCCATCGTGATTGCGCTGTTCCCGCTGGCGGTCGGCCCGGAGACTAAACTGTTGCAAACCTTGTCCCCGGGACTGGTGTGGGTCGCCGCGCTTTTATCGGTTCTGCTATCGCTGGACGGGCTGTTTCGCAGTGATTTCGAAGACGGTTCCCTGGAACAGTGGGTCCTTTCGTCGCACCCTTTGCCACTTCTGGTACTGGCCAAGGTGCTGGCACACTGGGCTTTTTCCGGCTTGGCGCTAGTCTTGCTCTCGCCACTGCTTGCCATGATGCTCGGGTTGCCCGTTGAATGCCTGCCGGTGCTACTCCTGTCCTTGTTACTCGGCACGCCGGTGCTCAGCCTGTTGGGGGCGGTGGGCGCAGCGTTGACGGTCGGCTTGAAGCGTGGCGGGCTGTTGCTGGCTCTGTTGATTCTGCCTTTGTATATCCCGGTGTTGATCCTGGGCAGTGGCGCGTTACAAGCCGCGCTTATGGGCATGCCGGCGACCGGTTACCTCTTGTGGCTTGGCAGCCTGACCGCCCTGGCGGTAACCCTGACACCTTTTGCTATAGCCGCCGGCCTGAAAATCAGCGTCGGCGAATAATGAGGTCTGACCCTGCGTTAACGACGCGGAGTCAGTAAAGACCCTGAGCTTTTCGCCACGACGAAAAGCACCGTGATGGAAACAACAATGAACTGGACCTGGTTTCACAAGCTCGGCTCGCCCAAATGGTTTTATGGCATCAGTGGCAAGCTGCTGCCGTGGTTGAGTATCGCCGCCATCCTGCTGATCGGCATCGGCCTGGTCTGGGGCCTGGCCTTCGCGCCGCCGGACTATCAGCAAGGTAACAGCTTTCGCATCATCTATATCCACGTGCCTGCCGCGATGCTGGCCCAGTCCTGCTATGTGATGCTGGCGGTGTGCGGCATCGTCGGCCTGGTCTGGAAGATGAAGCTGGCCGATGTGGCCCTGCAATGCGCCGCGCCCATCGGCGCGTGGATGACCGCCGTGGCGCTGGTGACCGGTGCAATCTGGGGCAAGCCGACCTGGGGTTCGTGGTGGGTGTGGGATGCGCGCCTGACCTCGATGCTGATCCTGCTGTTCCTGTATTTCGGCCTGATCGCCTTGGGCAACGCCATCAGCAACCGCGACAGCGCCGCCAAGGCCTGCGCGGTGCTGGCGATTGTCGGCGTGATCAACATCCCGATCATCAAGTACTCGGTGGAGTGGTGGAACACCCTGCACCAGGGCGCCACCTTCACCCTCACCGAAAAACCGGCGATGCCCGTGGAAATGTGGGCGCCGTTGCTGCTGATGGTGCTGGGCTTTTACTGTTTCTTCGGTGCCGTATTGCTGCTGCGCATGCGCCTTGAAGTGCTCAAGCGTGAAGCCCGTACCAGTTGGGTCAAAGCCGAAGTGCAAAACTGCCTGGGAGCACGCGGATGAGTTTTGCTTCTTTCAGTGATTTTCTCGCCATGGGCCACCACGGCCTGTATGTCTGGACGGCCTATGGCATCTGCCTGGCGGTGCTGGCCCTCAACGTCGCCGCGCCGATCCTGGCCCGCAAACGTTACCTGCAACAAGAGGCGCGACGTCTGCGCCGGGAGACTGAAAAGTGAATCCGCTGCGTAGAAAGCGTCTGTTGATCATCCTTGCCATCCTGGTCGGCGTCGGCATTGCCGTGACCCTGGCCCTGAGCGCCTTGCAGCAGAACATCAACCTGTTCTACACGCCCACCCAGATCGCCAATGGCGAAGCGCCGGTCGATACGCGCATCCGCGCCGGCGGCATGGTGGAGCAGGGCTCGTTGAAGCGTTCCGGCGATTCGTTGGACGTGACCTTCGTGGTCACCGACTTCAACAAGGCCGTGACCATCACCTATCGCGGCATTCTCCCGGACCTGTTCCGCGAAGGCCAGGGCATTGTCGCCCTGGGCAAGCTCAACGCCGACGGCGTGGTAGTGGCTGACGAAGTGCTGGCCAAGCACGATGAAAAATACATGCCGCCCGAGGTCACCAAAGCCTTGAAAGACAGCGGCCAAACCGCGCCCGCCGCCCCAGCCAAGGAGGGCTAAGCCATGACGTCCGCACTGTTTATTCCTGAGTTGGGCCAGTTGGCGATGATCCTCGCGCTGTGCTTTGCGGTGGTCCAGGCCGTGGTGCCCTTGCTGGGTGCCTGGCGCGGCGATCGCCTGTGGATGAGCCTGGCGCAGCCGGCCGCCTGGGGCCAGTTCGCTTTCTTGCTGTTCGCCTTTGGTTGCCTGACCTACGCCTTCATGACCGACGATTTTTCCGTCGCCTACGTTGCCAACAACTCCAACAGCGCCTTGCCCTGGTACTACAAGTTCAGCGCCGTGTGGGGCGCCCACGAAGGTTCATTGCTGCTGTGGGCCTTGATCCTCGGCGGCTGGACCTTCGCTGTCTCGGTGTTCTCGCGCCAATTGCCGCAAGTGATGCTGGCGCGGGTGCTGGCGGTGATGGGCATGATCAGCATCGGTTTCCTGCTGTTCCTGATCATGACCTCCAACCCGTTCACCCGCATCCTGCCGCAGATCCCGGTGGACGGTCACGACCTCAACCCGTTGCTGCAGGATATCGGCCTGATCGTGCACCCGCCGATGCTCTACATGGGCTATGTGGGCTTTTCCGTGGCCTTCGCGTTCGCCATCGCCGCCTTGCTCGGCGGGCGTCTCGACGCCGCCTGGGCGCGCTGGTCACGGCCATGGACCATCGTCGCCTGGGCCTTCCTCGGTATCGGTATCACCTTGGGCTCATGGTGGGCCTACTACGAACTCGGCTGGGGCGGCTGGTGGTTCTGGGACCCGGTGGAAAACGCCTCCTTCATGCCGTGGCTGGTGGGCACCGCGCTGATTCACTCCCTGGCCGTTACCGAAAAACGTGGTGTGTTCAAGAGCTGGACGGTACTGCTCGCCATCGCGGCGTTTTCCCTCAGCCTGCTCGGCACTTTCCTGGTGCGCTCGGGCGTGCTGACCTCGGTGCATGCGTTTGCCTCAGACCCTGAGCGCGGCGTGTTTATCCTGATCTTCCTGCTGTTTGTCGTCGGCGGTTCGCTCACCCTGTTTGCCCTGCGCGCGCCGGTGGTCAAGAGCCAGGTCGGTTTCAACCTGTGGTCGCGGGAAACCCTGTTGCTGGGCAATAACCTGGTGCTGGTGGTGGCCGCGTCGATGATCCTGCTCGGCACGCTCTACCCGCTGGTGTTGGACGCCTTGAGCGGCGCCAAGCTGTCCGTGGGGCCGCCGTACTTCAATGCGTTGTTCATCCCGCTGATGGGCCTGTTGATGGTGGTGATGGCGGTCGGTGTGCTGGTGCGCTGGAAAGACACCCCGGTGAAATGGCTGGCGGGCATGCTGATGCCGGTGCTGCTCGGCAGCGTGGCCCTGGCGGTGATCGCCGGGTTTGCCTACGGCGACTTCAATTGGGCGGTACTCGCGACGTTCCTGCTGGCGGCCTGGGTGTTACTGGCTGGCGTGCGTGACATCGTCGACAAGACGCGTCACAAGGGTTTGCTCAAGGGCCTGCCCACCCTGACCCGCAGCTACTGGGGCATGCAGATCGCCCATATTGGTATCGCGGTGTGCGCCCTTGGGGTGGTGCTGTCCAGCCAGAACAGCGCCGAGCGCGACCTGCGCCTGGCGCCGGGCGAGTCCATGGACCTGGCCGGTTACCACTTCATCTTCGAAGGTGCCAAGCACTTCGAAGGGCCGAACTTCACCTCCGACAAAGGTACTGTGCGCGTGGTGCGCAATGGTAAGGAAATCGCCGTGCTGCACCCGGAAAAACGCCTGTATACCGTGCAGAGTTCGATGATGACCGAGGCTGGCATCGACGCCGGTTTCACCCGTGACCTGTATGTGGCCCTCGGTGAACCCCTGGGCGATGGCGCCTGGGCCGTGCGCGTGCATGTCAAACCCTTCGTGCGCTGGATCTGGTTCGGCGGGTTGCTCACCGGGTTCGGCGGGTTGCTCGCGGCGTTGGACCGGCGCTATCGGGTCAAGGTCAAGAGCCGGGTGCGTGAAGCGCTGGGCCTTTCGGGAGCTGCGGTATGAAGCGTTGGTTGATGGTTGTGCCGCTGGCGTTGTTTTTGCTGATGGCGGTGTTTTTGTATCGCGGGTTGTACCTGGACCCGGCCGAGCTGCCCTCGGCGATGATCGGCAAGCCGTTCCCCGCCTTCAACCTGCCAACGGTGCAGGGTGACAAGACCCTCACCCAGGCCGACTTGCAGGGCAAGCCGGCGCTGGTCAACGTGTGGGCCACCTGGTGCATCTCTTGCCGCGTCGAACATCCGGTGTTGAACAAGCTGGCCGAGAAGGGCGTGGTGATCTACGGCATCAACTACAAGGACGACAATGCGGCGGCCTTGAAGTGGCTGGCGGAATTTCATAACCCGTACCAGCTGGATATCCGCGACGAAGACGGCAACCTGGGGTTGAACCTGGGCGTTTACGGCGCGCCAGAAACCTTCTTCATCGACGCCAAGGGTGTGATTCGCGACAAGTTCGTCGGCGTGATCGACGAAACGGTGTGGCGCGAACAGCTGGCCGCCAAGTACCAGGCGCTAGTCGATGAGGCCAAGCCATGAAGCGTTGGTTGACCGCAGCTGTTTTAGCCCTGGGCCTGGCTGGTGTGGCCCACGCCGCCATCGACACTTATGAATTTGCCAACGACGCCGAGCGCGAGCGTTTTCGCGACCTGACCAAGGAACTGCGCTGCCCCAAGTGCCAGAACCAGGACATCGCCGACTCTAACGCCCCGATCGCCACTGACCTGCGCCGAGAGATCTTCCGCATGCTGGGGGAGGGCAAGGACGACCAGCAGATCATCGACTTCATGGTCGACCGCTACGGCGATTTCGTGCGCTACAAACCGGCGCTCACCGGCAAGACCGCGCTGCTGTGGTTTGGCCCGGCCGGGCTGTTGCTGGCCGGCGTGGTGGTGATGGCCGTGATCGTGCGCCGTCGCCGCGTTGCACCGATTGATGGCGCTGATGCGCTGTCCCCTGAAGAGCGCAAACGCCTCGACCAATTGCTGGACACCAAGACTGATGATTGATTTCTGGCTCGCAGCCGGTTTGCTGCTACTGATTGCCCTGAGTTTCCTGTTGATCCCTGTGTTGCGTGGCCGTCGTGCCCAGCGCGAAGAGGATCGCACCGCGTTGAACGTGGCGCTGTACCAGGAACGTGTCGCCGAGCTGCAAGCGCAGCAGGACGAAGGTGTGTTGAATACCGCGCAACTCGACACGGGCCGCGCCGAAGCGGCCCGCGAGTTGCTGGCCGACACCGAAGGCGTGGAAAAGCCCCGTGAATCGCGGTTAGGCAAACCGCTGCCGTTTTTGGCGGCGTTTCTGGTGCCTGTGCTGGGCGTTGCGCTGTACCTGCATTATGGGGCGAGCGACAAGGTTGAACTGACCCGTGAGTTTTCCCAACCGCCGGTGTCCATGGCCGACATGACTCGCCGCCTGGAGCGCGCCGCCGCCGCGCAACCGGATTCGGCAGAAGGTTTGTACTTCCTTGGGCGCGCCTATATGGCCCAGGACCGTGCCGCCGATGCCGCCAAAGTCTTTGAACGTACGGTTGCATTGGCCGGGCGCCAACCGGAATTGCTCGGCCAATGGGCCCAGGCGCAGTACTTTGCCGACAACAAACAGTGGTCGCCGAAGGTTCAGGCGCTGACCGACGAAGCCTTGAAGCTCGACCCCAAGGAAGTCACCAGTCTCGGCCTGCTGGGTATCGCCGCCTTTGAGGGCCAGCGTTATCAGGAAGCCATCGACTACTGGAACCGCCTGCTCGCGCAATTGCCGCCAGAGGACAACTCCCGCGTCGCCTTGCAAGGCGGAATTGACCGCGCGGCAGAGAAGCTCAAGGAGAGCGGTGGCAGCGTCGTACAGGCGCCCAAGGCGCTGCTTAAAGTGCGTGTGGACCTATCCGCCGAGGTCAAAGCCAAGGCCCTGCCAGGCGACAGCGTGTTCATCTTCGCCCGCGCCGTTAACGGCCCGCCGGCGCCCTTGGCGGCCAAGCGTGTGACCGTCGACGCATTGCCCGTTACCGTCGAACTGGGCGATGCCGACGCGATGATGCCGCAGTTGAAACTGTCCAACTTCCCCGAAGTCCAACTGGTTGCGCGCATATCCCGGGCCGGCCAACCGACCACTGGCGAATGGATCGGCCGCAGCCAACCGTTGGCCAGCAGCACCACTGCGCTGCAGCAATTGACCATCGACACTCCGGACCAGTAATTCTGAGGACACGCCCATGACCGCATATGCACGCATCACCCTGCTCAGCCTGGTACTCGGCCTGAGCGCCTGTGCGGTCCACCGCCCACCTGCGGCGCCGACCGGCCCGACTATTCCACCTGTTGGCCCATCTACGCAGCCGAGCACCAAGCCCAGCACCAAACCTTCCGGCCCCGTGACACCGGCGCCCAAACCTCTGCCAAGCAAATCGCCGACCTTCGCCCCACCGCCGGGCGCCGCCAGCCATTGGGACGGCAAGATGCAGGTGTATGTGCTGGACGACCAGCCTGACACCTTCTACCGCCAGCGCACCTACTACCGCTGGAGTAACGGTTGGAGCCGCTCCATCAGCCCCAATGGGCCATGGGAAGAAACCAATGTGCAAGGCGTGCCGCCGGGGTTGAGCAAGCAGTACGCGCAATGACAAAAGGCGACCGTGTTCAGGTCGCCTTTTTTATTTTCGATTTGGAATGCTATTAACTGACGGAGCTGGCTTGCCTGCGAAGACGGCCTAACAGTCAACACAGTTGGACCGGGTACATATCCGTTATTTAGGTAACGGCCACCTAGGGTTCCGCTCTGACAGCGGGTCACTTTTGGAAAAGAGCCCGGAATGCCGGCCCAGCCAAAAGTAACCAAAAGGGCTCTTGCCCCACCACTCGGCACCTCGCTTAGGCTCG